>JAUNRQ010000049.1 GCA_030535605.1 Pseudoxanthomonas suwonensis | reverse complement strand
CCCGCCGCTGATGCTCTATGACGAGCCGCTGACCGGGCTGGACCCGATCGCCACCGGCGTGATCATGGGCCTGATCGCACGGCTGAACCGGGTGCTGGGCCTGACCAGCATCATCGTCAGCCATCACGTGCGCGAGACGCTGCCGATTGCCGACCAGGCGGTGGTGATCGCCAACGGCCGCATCGTCTTCGCCGGCACCCCGGCGGCGCTGCAGGCCAGTGACGATCCGTTGCTGCGGCAGTTCCTCGACGGCTCGCCGGATGGGCCGATCCAGTTCGACGCCCGCGCGAGGGCCGCCTGATGCGCACGCTGTTGCTTTCGATGGCAGGAGCCGATTCGCACCGCGACGGCATCCGACGCGATCAACGAACGTCGCGAATCCGGTTCGCTTCCACCGACCAGGGGCGTCCATGCCGCTGACTGCCACCATCCGCGCCCTCGGTCGCGCCGGCCTGTTCGCGCTGGCGGTGCTGCGCGCCTCGACCCCGACCGCGGACTTCCTCGCAGAGCTGACCCGCGAGATCTACAAGATCGGCGCGCGCAGCTTGCCGATCATCGCCGTCGGCGGCGCCTTCGTCGGCCTGTCGATCACCCTGCTCGGGTACCGGGCGCTGGAAACCTACGGCGCCGCCAACCAGGTCAGCATCCTCGTCGGCCTCGGCCTGTACCGCGAGCTGGCACCGGTGCTGACCGCGCTGCTGTTCATCGGCCGCGCCGGCAGCTCGATCGCCGCCGAGCTGGGGCTGATGCGCGCCACCGACCAGATCACCGCGCTGGGGCTGATGGCCATCGACCCGGTGGCCAAGGCAGTCGCTCCGCGCTTCTGGGCGGCGGTGATCTCGGTGCCGCTGCTGGTCGCGTTCTTCGTCAGCTTCGCGCTGGTGGCCAGCTGGTTCCAGGGCGTGCAGATCATCGGCATCGATGCCGGCACGTTCTGGCAGGCGATGAAGGACGCCGTGGATTTCCGCGCCGACTTCATCACCGCCTTCCTCAAGGCCGCGGTGTTCGGCGGCGTTGCCGCGCTGACCGCGGCGTTCGTCGGCTACCACGCCGAACCGACCATCGAGGGCACCTCGGTGGCGACCACGCGCGCGGTGGTCAACGCCTCGCTGCTGGTGCTGATGTTCAACTTCGTCCTGTCCGCCTTCCTGTTCCGCTGAGGTCCTGTCCATGTCCATTCGCGGCCCCCGTCTCGAGTTCGCCGTCGGCGCTTTCCTGCTGCTGGCGCTGGGCACCTTGCTGGTGCTGGCGCTGGCCTCGACCAACGGCAACTTCCGCTTCGGCGGCGGCAGCAGCTACGAGCTGACCGCCCGCTTCACCAACATCGGCCAGTTGCGCCAGTCCGCACCGGTCAAGATCGGCGGCGTCACCATCGGCCGGGTCTCGGGCATCACCCTGGATCCGGTGAAGCTGGATTCGGTGGTCACCCTGGCCATCGACAGCCGCTACGACGACCTGCCCGGCGACACCGCCGCGGCGATCCTGACCAATGGCCTGCTCGGTGAAAGCTACGTCGGCCTGCGCCCCGGCGGCGATCCCGAGCCGCTCAAGCCGGGCGAGGAGATCGCCTTCACCGCGCCCTCGGTGGACCTGATCGAGATGGTCGGCAAGTACATGTTCAGCGGGCCGGATGCATCCTCGCCCGCGGAGGACGCCGCGCCGCCGGCCGATGACGTGCCGGACTACCTGCGCTGATGCGCGTCGCCGCCCTTCCCCCGGAGACTGCCTCATGAAGACCACCCTGATGTCCACCGCGCTGGCCGCGATCCTGCTGGCCGCCACCCCGGCCCTCGTCCACGCCCAGAGCGCCAGCGCCAATACCGCCAGCACCCAGGGCGTGCCCAGCAAGCTGGTGCTGGACAACAGCACCCGCGTGCTGTCGACCCTGGAATCGCGCCGCGCCGAGTTCACCCGTGACCGCACCGCGTTGAACCGCTTCATCAACAGCGAGTTCAACCAGATGTTCGACCGCGAATACTCCGCACGGATGGTGCTGGGCCGCCACGCCCGCGGCGCCTCGGACGCCGACGTGCGCCTGTTCGCCGATGCCCTGGCCGACAACCTGATGGCCCGCTACGGCAGCTCGCTGCTGGACTTCAACACCCGCCTGCGGGTGCGGATCAAGTCCGAGACCGCACTGCCGCGCGACATGGGCGTGCGCGTGTCCAGCGAGATGCTGCGCAGCGGCGGCGAACCGATCCCGGTCGACTACTTCATGCGCCGGGTCGGCAATGAGTGGAAGGTGTTCGACGTGATGGTCGAGGGCGTGTCCTTCGTGCAGACCTTCCGCAGCCAGTTCGACGCCGAGCTGCAACGCAAGTCGATCCGCCAGGTCGCGCAGGAATTGCGCGGCGGCCAGTTGCGCGCCAATGCCGGCGGCCGCTGAGGCCAGCGTCAGCCGCGACGGCGAAGCCCTGCGCTTCGCCGGTGCGTTGACCGCCGCCCAGGTGCCTGCA
Source organism: Pseudoxanthomonas suwonensis (assembly GCA_030535605.1). GTDB lineage: Bacteria > Pseudomonadota > Gammaproteobacteria > Xanthomonadales > Xanthomonadaceae > Pseudoxanthomonas_B > Pseudoxanthomonas_B suwonensis_B. The sequence goes on along the minus strand of JAUNRQ010000049.1, from coordinate 15,640 downwards.
CTGTGGGCCAGCCTGCGCAACAGCGCAGCGGCGCGCACGCTCGACCTGCAGGCGGTCACTGCGCTGGACAGCGCCGGGCTGGCCCTGCTGTCGAGCCTGGCCGGCGAACACGTCGAGGTACGCGGCCAGCCGCCCGGGCTGCACGAACTGCGTGCCGCCTACCGGCTCGATCCCGGCTTGCGCTTCGCCCGCTCCTGACATGGGCTGCCGACGCCCGCCCCTCGCCGCCCCTCCCACGCTCCGGATCCCGGCCGCCCGCCCACCTCGCTGCGCATGAACCGCCTCTCCCGATTGCTGCTGGTCATCCCCCTGACCGTGCTGCTGGCCGCCTGCGCCGGTGGCCAGGTGCGCCACGGCGCTGCGCCGCACGCCGCGCCCCTGATCGCGGCCGACGCCTCGCCTGCCACGGACACGGCCGCGGCGGACGAGGCCATCGCCGATGCCGATGTCGCGCCACCCGCGCCCGACTTGCCGGCGGTCCCGACCGCGGATCCGGCATCCGCGGCCGAAGGCATCGACAGTGCCGCCGCGCCGACCCAGGCCGAACACGACTTCGCCCTGCTCTACGGCGGCGAGCCCTACGACCCGGTCGCCGACGCCGATCTGCCGGACCCGGCGCTGCTGCAGATCGCCCATGATCCGTGGGAGCCGTTCAACCGGCGCATGCATGCCCTGAACAACATGATGGACCGCAACGTCGGCCTGCCGCTGGCCCGCGCCTACGTGGCCACGGTGCCGCGTCCGGTGCGGCTGGGCGTGGGCAACTTCTTCGTCAACCTGGGCCAACCGGTCAGCGCACTCAACGCCCTGCTGCAGGGCCGCCCGGGCCATGCCGCCGAGGCTCTGGCGCGGTTCCTGGTCAATGCCACCCTCGGCGTGGGCGGGCTGTTCGATCCGGCCAGCCGGATGGGCCTGACCCTGCGCAGCGAAGACTTCGGCCAGACCCTGGCGATCTGGGGCTGGGAGCGCTCGCGCTACCTGGAGTTGCCGCTGTTCGGCCCGCGCACCCTGCGCGACGTGTTCGGCATGGCCGGCGACGCGCCGCTCTCGCCGATGCAGCACATCGGCGACGACAACGCGCGGATCGTGCTGCAGGGCCTGATGCTGGTCGACATCCGCACCCAGCTGATGTCGGTGGACAGCATGCGCGAGGGCGCCGCCGACGAGTACGCGCTGGTCCGTGATGCATGGATGCAGCGACGCAATTACCAGATCCACGGCGATCGCCGCAAAGGCGAAGGCGAAGAGGCCCTGCCGGAGTACCTGCAGGAAGAAGACACGCTGCCGATGTTGCCGGCGGACGCGCTTCCGGTACCCTTGCCCGGTCCCGCGTGAACCCTTCCCACCACAGGCGTGCCGATGACCCGAGGATCGCTTCCGTTGTTGACCCTGCCCCTGCTGCTGGCCATCACCGCCTGCAGCGCTCCCGCCGACAACGAGCAGGCCGACCAGCGGCCCACGCCTGCCACGGACCCGATGCAGGGCGATTATCCGGATGCGATGGCCGGGGCCGAACGCGAGGTGGACCCGGCGCTGCTGGCCCCGGCCGCGCCGCGCGCGATGCGTGGCGCCTACGTGTTCGGCCACGAAGCGGAAACCTTCCAGGAATGCGGCAACAGCGTGGACTGGTGGGCCGACGGCGACGATGCCGACCTCGAGCCGCTGCGCAAGCTCGCCCGCGAGCAGGCCGAGCAAAGCGGCGACCCCTACCGCCCGATCTACGTCGAAGCCACCGGCGAACTGCTGGGCAAGGACGAGGCAGCCGGCTTCCCGTCGGCATTCGACAACGTCGTGCGGCTGAGCGCGGTCACCCGCAGTGCCGCCAAGGTGCCGGACGTCTGCATGCTGCCGCTGCAGTGAACCCGGCGAGCGGCGGCGGCACGGTCCGCCGCGGCCGCCTGCGCGGACTCAAAAGCGGGCGACGGGCACCGTATCGGTTGGCGTGAACAGGGACGGAAACAGCGCCGGATCGACATTGCCGCCACTGAGCACCAGGCCCACGCGGCGACCGGCGAAACGCGCCGGGTCGGCCAGCACCGCGGCCAGCACCGTCGCCGAGGACGGTTCCACCAGTTGCCGGCCGTGTCGCCACAAAAGCGCCATCGCCTGCACGGTGGCGGCATCCTCGACCGGCAACACCTGCACGCCGTGGCGCTGCAGCAGCTGCAGGTTCGGCTCGCCGATGGTCGCGCGCAGGCCATCGCAGAGGGTGTCGGGAACCACATCGACCACCCGCTCGCCCCGCTGCAACGAGCGCAGCGCGTCGTCCGCACCTGCCGGCTCGGCGGCATAGACCTGAACGTGCGGCGCCAGCGTGGCCAGCACCAGCGCAACGCCCGCGCACAGCCCGCCGCCACCGACCGGCACCACCACCGCATCCAGCGCTGCGCTGCGACCGGCCTGGCACAGCAGTTCCAGCGCCACCGTGCCCTGCCCCGCAATCACCCGCGCATCGGCGTAGGGATGCACCAGTTCGGCACCGGTGTGCGCCTGCAGGCGCGCGCACGTCTGCTCGCGCGCTTGCTGCGTCGCTGCACAGCGCTGCACCTGCGCGCCATGGGCGAGGATCGCCTCCAGCTTCGCCGGGTTGGCGCCGTCGGGAACGACCACGTGACAGGGAATGCCGCGGCTCGCCGCCGCCAGCGCCAGCGCGGCCCCGTGGTTGCCGGACGAATGGGTCAGCACGCCGCGCGCGGCGCTGTGCGCATCCAGCGCCCACACGGCATTGCAGGCGCCACGGAACTTGAAGGCGCCGCCGCGTTGCAGGTGCTCGGCCTTGAACAGCAACTCGGCGTCGGCCAGGGCATCGAGCGCCTCGACGCGCAGCAACGGCGTGGTCGATGGCAGGTGCGGGGCGATGCGGGCGGCCGCATCCAGCACGTCGGCGAAGTTCGGCAAGACTGGTGTCGCAGACAACGCGTTCTCCGGCAATTCCTGCGCCTGGCTGAATCATTCAGCTACGTCACGGAAGGATTAAGCAGCAATTCAATCCCCCAGGCACATGCTGTGGCCATGCAAGTCACAGGGGGTCCGTCATGATCCGCAAATTCCTTCTTCCTGTCATCGCCGCCGGGCTGCTTGCCGGCTGCGTCACCCCCGGGTACCACTATCGCGGTGGCAGTGGCGACTATTACTACGGCCAGTCGGTGCGCAGCGTGCCGTACGGCTATGGCAGCGTCGGCTACGGTACCCGCGGCGGCTGGCACGGCAGCGTCGGTTACGGCGCGCGGGTCGGTTACGGCTACCCGTACGGTTACTACGGCTACTACCCGGGCTACCTCCCGCCCTACCGTGCGTACTACCCGCCACGCTACTACCGCCCGCATCCGGGTGCGCGTCCGCCGGTGGTGGTACGTCCGCGCCCCGGTCACGACGGCCCGCGCCCGCCGCAACGCCGTGCGCCGTGGCGTGACCTGGATCGCCACGTCGACAGGGGCACGCCGCGCCGTCCCGGCGGCGAAAGCGTGCGTCCACCGGTGCCGCAGGTCCAGCGTCCGGCCGCGCCCGCCGCACAGCCACGCGGTGCCATCCGCTCGGTGTATTCGGCACCGCGCCCGCGACCGTCGCAACGCGTCAATGACAACAGTGCCCCGCGCCAGATGGAACCCTGATTCTCGCGCGGCGGATGCAGCCACGCAACGCACCACGACCGGGGCCGAAAGGCCCCGGTTCAGTTTGCGGCAAGGTAAAACCGCCTTCGGCACTTGCGTTTGCCGAGATGACGACGCATCCTGTGCGCGCTTGACCGCCAGCGTCGCTTTTTGCCGCTGGCCGCCAAAACCCAGTTTCCATGTCGGCGTCCGACGGGAGTCCCGGATCCCCCCTGTTCCGCATCCCGCCGGACGCCGACGCCTTTTCCGCCCGCGCAATGACGCAGGCCGCCCGCAGGGGTGATGCGGGCACGACGGATGCGGGAATAAAATGGGGCCGGATGTCCCCCCGAACATCCGGCCCCTGGCTCCCCCGGCACACGCTGGCTGTCCCTGTTCCAATCCAGCCCACGCATTGCGCTGCCGCGCCGGGTGCACGGATACGGATGCACGAACCGTGCCAACCTTGACCGTCCGCGCCGGACGATAGCCTGCGTCTTTCGACATGCCATGAACACGCCCGATTTCCAGAAGCATGCAGTGATCGTCATCGGCGGCGGCCATGCCGGCACCGAGGCGGCGCTGGCCGCGGCGCGCGCCGGTGCGCGCACGCTGCTGCTGACCCACAACATCGAGACCATCGGCGCGATGAGCTGCAACCCGGCCATCGGCGGGATCGGCAAGGGCCATCTGGTGCGCGAGATCGATGCGCTGGGCGGCGTCATGGCGCATGCCGCGGATGCCGCCGGCATCCAGTGGCGCACGCTCAATGCCAGCAAGGGCCCGGCCGTGCGTGCCACGCGCGCGCAAGCGGATCGCGCGCTGTATCGCGCCTTCGTCCGCCGCGCGGTGGAATCGCAGCCGAACCTGCACGTGTTCCAGGCCGCGGTCGACGACCTGGTCATCGAGAACGGCCGCGTGCGGGCCGCCATCACCAGCACCGGGCTGCGCTTCGAGGCGCCGGCCATCGTGCTCACCGCCGGCACCTTCCTCGCCGGTCGCATCCACATCGGCGAGACCCAGTACGCCGCCGGGCGCATGGGCGATGCGCCATCGACCGCGCTGGCCGCGCGGCTGCGCGAAGGTGCCTTCGTGGTCGACCGGCTCAAGACCGGCACGCCGCCGCGCATCGACGGCCGCACGCTGGATTATTCGGTGATGACCGAGCAGCCCGGCGACGATCCGCGCCCGGTGTTCTCGTTCATGGGCCGCCATGCCGACCAGCCGCGACAGGTCAGCTGCTGGATCACGCACACCTCCGAACGCACCCACGAGATCATCCGCGGCGCGCTGCATCGCAGCCCGCTGTATTCCGGCCAGATCGAAGGCACCGGCCCGCGTTACTGCCCGTCGATCGAGGACAAGGTGGTGCGCTTCGCCGAGAAGGCCAGCCACCAGATCTTCGTCGAACCGGAAGGCCTGGACGTGGCCGAGATCTATCCCAACGGCATCAGCACCTCGCTGCCGTTCGACGTGCAGCTGGAACTGGTGCGTTCCATCGCCGGCTTCGAGAACGCCCACGTCACCCGGCCCGGTTACGCCATCGAATACGACTATTTCGACCCGCGCGGGCTGAAGGCGACGCTGGAAACCAAGACCGTCGACGGCCTGTTCTTCGCCGGCCAGATCAACGGCACCACCGGCTACGAGGAAGCCGCCGCGCAGGGCCTGCTGGCCGGCATCAACGCCGCCCGCCAGGTGCAACAGCGCGAGGGCTGGAGCCCGCGCCGCGACGAGGCCTATCTGGGCGTGCTGGTCGACGACCTCATCACCCAGGGCACGGCCGAGCCCTACCGCATGTTCACCAGCCGCGCCGAATACCGCCTGCAGCTGCGCGAAGACAACGCCGATGCGCGGCTGACGCCGATCGGCCGCGAGTTGGGGCTGGTCGATGACGCGCGCTGGGCGGCGTTCAGCGCCAAGCGCGAGGCGGTGGAAACCGAAGCCGCCCGGCTGAAGGCGTTGTGGGCGGCACCGAACAACGCGCTTGGCGCGGCCGTCGCACGCGATGTCGGCATCGAGGTCAGCCGCGAGACGCGTGCGATGGACCTGCTGCGCCGGCCGGAAATGGACTACGCCACGCTCGTGCGCGTCGAGGGCATCGGTCCCGGCGTGGATGATGCCAAGGTGGCCGAGCAGGTGGAGATCGAGGCCAAGTACGCCGGCTACCTCGACCGCCAGCGCGAGGAAATCGCCCGTGCCCGTCGCCACGAGGACACCGCCATCCCCGACGGCTTCGACTTCACCGGCGTGCGCGGCCTCTCCAACGAAGTGCTGCAGAAACTGGAACGCGTGCGCCCCGATACCGTCGGCCAGGCCGGCCGCATCCCGGGCGTCACCCCGGCGGCGGTTTCGCTGCTGCTGGTGCACCTGGGCCGGGCGCGGCGCGAACGCGCCGCCTGACGGCCGGCCATGCTTGCCCTGATTCAACGGGTCACCCACGCCCACGTGGATGTCGGCGACGAGCGCGTCGGCAGCATCGGGCCCGGCCTGCTGGCGCTGGTGGGCGTGGAACCCGGCGATTCCGAGCCGCAGGTGCGACGCATGGCCGAGCGGCTGCTGGGCTACCGGGTGTTCGGCGACGCCGCCGTCCGGATGAACCGTTCGCTGGCCGATACCGGCGGCGGCCTGCTGCTGGTCAGCCAGTTCACCCTCGCCGCGGACACGCGCTCGGGGATGCGCGCCGGATTTTCCACCGCCGCCGCACCGGAGGTGGCCGAACCGGTGTTTGAACGGCTGCTGGCCGAATGCCGGGCCCGCCATGCGCCGGGGGTGGAAACCGGCCGGTTTGGTGCCCATATGGTGATCAGCCTGGCCAATGACGGCCCGGTGACCTTCCTGCTGCGGGCCTGATCCGGGCAGGCAACCCCTTGCGGGGGCTGGACTTTCTCTGTTAGCTGGTATAATGCACGGTTCGTTTCGCCCCTCTCCCGCACCAACCGGTACCGCTTCCCCATGGCCAATGAACGCCAGACTGCGCCGCAGTCGGATATCAAAATTCTCATCAGCAAGGGCCTGGAGCAGGGTTACCTGACCTACGCCGAAGTCAACGACCACCTGCCGGACGACATGGTCGATCCCGAGCAGATCGAAGACATCATCAGCATGATCAACGGCATGGGCATCGAGGTCCACGAGACCGCGCCCGACGCCGAGACCCTGCTGCTGGCGGGCGAATCCAGCGGCAACCGCGATGTCGACGACACCGCCGCCGAAGAAGCCGCCGCCGCGCTGTCGGCGCTGGACTCCGAAGGTGGTCGCACCACCGACCCGGTGCGCATGTACATGCGCGAGATGGGCACGGTCGAGCTGCTGACCCGCGAGGGCGAAATCGCCATCGCCAAGCGCATCGAGGAAGGGCTGCACCAGATGCTGTCGGCGCTGGCGCTGTTCCCGTGGACGGTGCAGCTGATGCTCGAGGACTACGAACTGCACAAGGCCGGCAAGAAGCGCCTGCCGGAAATCCTGGTCGGCTTCAACGAAGAGGTTCTGGAGGAAGAAGCCGCTGCCGCTGCCGAAGACGAAGAGGACGGCGGCGTGGCCGTGGTCGACGAGATCGACGAGGAAGCGGACGTCGAGGAAGAAGAGGACGAGGACAGCTCCGAGCCCGCCCCCACCGGCCCGGACCCGGAGGAAGTCGCCCGGCGCATGGACGAGCTGTCCACGCTGTACACCAAATTCCTCAAGGCCCACGCCAAGCACGGCCCGACCCACAAGTCGGTGGTCAAGCTGCGCGAGGACATGGCACAGTCGCTGATCGTCTTCCGCCTGCCGTTGCCGATGCTGGAAACCCTGGCGGCCAAGCTGCGCGATGTCGCCACCGAAATCCGCGGCCACGAACGCCGCATCCTCGACCTTGCCACCCGCGTGGCGAAGATGCCGCGCAAGGACTTCATCAAGGCCTGGGACGGCAACCAGACCAACCTGGAGTGGGTGGACGAGCTGCTCAAGCGCAAGCAGAAGTGGGGCAGCGCCCTGCGCGAGGTCAAGCCGCAGATCATCGCCGAGCAGGAAGCCACCATCGCGGTGGAGAAGGCCATGGGTGTGACCCTGGCCGACCTGCGCGAAATCAACCGGGCCATGGCCTACGGCGAGGCCAAGGCGCGCAAGGCCAAGAAGGAAATGGTCGAGGCCAACCTGCGCCTGGTCATCTCCATCGCCAAGAAGTACACCAACCGCGGCCTGCAGTTCCTGGACCTCATCCAGGAAGGCAACATCGGCCTGATGAAGGCGGTCGACAAGTTCGAGCACCGCCGCGGCTTCAAGTTCTCCACCTATGCCACCTGGTGGATCCGCCAGGCCATCACCCGCTCGATCGCCGACCAGGCGCGCACCATCCGCATCCCGGTGCACATGATCGAGACCATCAACAAGCTCAACCGCATTTCCCGGCAGATGCTCCAGACCTACGGCCGCGAGGCCACGGCCGAGGAGCTGGCCAAGGAAATGGACATGCCCGAGGACAAGATCCGCAAGGTCATGAAGATCGCCAAGGAGCCCATCTCGATGGAGACCCCGATCGGCGACGACGAAGACTCGCATCTGGGCGACTTCATCGAGGACACCAATGTGCTCTCGCCGATGGAAGCCACCACCGACGTCAACCTGATCGAGACCGTGCGCGACGTGCTGGCCGGCCTGACCCCGCGCGAAGCCAAGGTGCTGCGCATGCGCTTCGGCATCGACATGAACACCGACCACACCCTCGAGGAAGTCGGCAAGCAGTTCGACGTCACCCGCGAACGCATCCGCCAGATCGAAGCCAAGGCCCTGCGCAAGCTGCGCCACCCGTCCCGCTCCGAAACCCTGCGCAGCTTCCTCGACATCGAGTAAGCCGCAGCGGACCCGACCCACGACATGGCCCGCCCCGGCGGGCCATGTCCGTTTCCGGCATCCCTATACTTGCCCCTCCACGGGCCCATAGCTCAACGGTTAGAGCAGAGGACTCATAATCCTTTGGTTCCAGGTTCGAATCCTGGTGGGCCCAGATGCCGGCCGCGGTCGCGTATCGCATGTGCGTGAAAGCACAGGTTGTCCGACCACCCCATGCGGGCTCGTCCCGTCCTGAGGTGATCTGACAGCCGCAGGGCGCATTCAGAAAGAGGCGTGAATGTACGGTATGATTCCGTACAAGGAGACCCGCCATGACCAGTGCTGCCGCCCGCCTCGATCTTCGCCTCGATCCGTCCGACAAGGAACGCATTGCCCGCGCTGCCGACCTGCGCGGCGTGGCGGTGTCCGCGTTCGTGCGCGATGCCGTGCTGCGCGAGGCGGAAAGCGTCATGGCCGCCGAACTCACCGTCACCCTGTCGGCGGCGGAGTCCAAGCGCTTCCTGAAAGCGCTGGACGCGCCGTTCCAGCCCAACGCCAGGTTGAAAAACGCGATGGCCGAGGCCACCCGCGTCGCCAAACCACGCTGACGCTGTCGCGTGCCACTGCACCTCACATTGCTCAACGGTCGCGTGCACGACCGGGCCGGCTTCTCCTGCGGCGAACCTGCGCTCGATACCTACCTGCGCCAGCAAGCCGGGCAACACCAGCGCGATGGGATCGCCACCACGCATGTACTGGCCAACGATGACGCACCCGAGCGCATCCTTGGCTATTGCAGCCTGGCGGCCGCGCAGCTGAATCTGGATGACCTGCAGCCCGCCGACCGCAAGCGGCTGCCTGCTTACCCGGTTCCGGCGATCCGCATGGCGCGTTTGGCCGTGGCCAACGACGCGCAAGGCCACGGCTACGGTGCGCTGCTGCTGGGCCATGCCGTCAACGCGGCCTGCGCCGTGCGCGAAACCTTGGGCGTGCGCGTGCTGGTGGTGGATGCGCTGCACCAGCAGGCCGCTGCGTTTTACCGCGCCCACGGCTTCAGGGAGACCGCCGCGCAGGCGCACACGCTGTATCTGCCATCGGGGACGCCATGACGCGCTACGAGCATCTGGAAAAGGACGAGCTGATCCGGCTGCTGAAGCGGCGCGACGCGGACCGGCAGCTCGGGCGTGCCGTGCGCATGAGTCACAAGCAGGCAATCCGCTGCATCTACATCGATCCGCCTTACAACACCGGCAATTGGGGACTTCGTCTACAACGACCAGCTGCAGGAAGTTGCGACTGCAACCACTTGAACCGCATGACTCTCTCGAAGCTGGTCAATCAACATGGAGCAAACGTCCGAACAGACGTACTCGACAAGCTGTGCACCTTCCTCGGTTGTCGCATCGAAGACCTGGCCGAGCACGTTCCGGGTGCGTCGGCTGGGCATGCCGATATCGTCCGGTGAGACGAGCAGGACCTAGTCTTGGCTGCTTGAGCGAACGGCGCCCCGCATAATGCGGCCAGTCTGTGACCCCAAAGTTGCTAAATTAACTGAGGATAGACTCATCGAGATCCAGTACTGCGTAATCTGATCGCTGCAAGGGCGCATTCCAATTAAACCCTACAAGAACTAAGTGTGAGAGATCAAATTGAAGTGTATTAGCTTGTTTTCAGGTGCTGGAGGGCTAGATGTCGGGGCCGCGATGGCAGGTGCCACTGTAGTTAGAGCCGTCGAATTCGACGCAGATGCAGTTCAAACGTTGCGCTTGAACTCTGCGGGGGGGATGTTAGTTGAGCATGCAGACATCGCCACGCTGGACTTCTTTCGGCATCGTGACGAGCGCGATGACTTTATCGTGATCGGAGGCCCACCGTGCCAGCCATTTTCAAAGAACGGATACTGGGTCAAAAATGAGAACCGTTTAATTGAAAGTGATCCGCGAAACATGCTTTCTCAGTTTCTGCGAGCGGTCAGCGAAGCACAGCCCAGAGGCTTTATACTGGAGAACGTCGAGAGCATCAGGCACCCATCCAACAAGCATGCTTTGAATGCTTTCGTATCTGCCGCTGAGGGTCTAGGTTATGCTTGCACCGTAACACTGGCCAATGCCGCCGACTACGGCGTGCCGCAGAAGCGTAGACGTGTGTTTATCTTCGGGGTCCGTGGCGCACGCAGTGAAATCCCTCATCCGAAGCGGCTGCGATCTGAGGATCCGTCCGACGGGTTGCCCCCCCACGTCGGAGTGGGTCAATATCTAAGACCTTTCTCGTCGATCAAGTATTTTGAGCCCAACGAGTTGGTGAATGGCGGCACGTACGAAAACGAACTTAGGCATGTACCCCCTGGACGCAATTACATGGCTTTGGACGAACTTGATGGCTACGATGGGCGGACCTTTCGTAGAGGGGGACGTTTCTGGAACTTCCTCTACAAGCTTCACCCCGATCAACCGTCGATAACCGTGGCAGCACAACCGGGTCCTTGGGTCGGTCCGTTCCATTGGAACAATCGGCGGCTCCGTGCGCCTGAAGCTGCAGCGATCCAAACGTTCCCCGCTGGTTACAAATTCCACGGAAATCGTCGATCAGTCCAGAAGCAGATTGGCAACGCCGTCCCTTGCCTTCTCGGTGAGGCAATGGTGAAACATTTGATAGACCATATGTAGCTTAGGAGGCAACGTGCCTATTGCAGTTACGCAAGTTGAATTGAATGGGGAAACAGTAACTGATTTTGATCCTCCCCATGTCACTTTTGAGGATCAGGAGCAAATCATCTCGGAGGGCCTCAAGCAGCGTGGGTGGACAGTCACCTTCCTTGAAAGCGATAAGGCAACTAGGCGGCGGCTGTTTAAAATAAGTAAAGGCAGCGCATCCCTTAGCGTCATCACTTATATCTTTCCAAATTTGGCATGGAGCAGCGGCGGACGCTCCCATGAGGAGAAACGCATCCAGCTATCCCGCCCATATGCCGAGCATGCTGAGGATTTCACCCGGGATAAGAACAAAGAGCCTCGCTGCGCGTTAATGGGAATATACCGCCGCAACGGCCTCATCTTATTCTGCGCGTGGGATCCGGCAGCTTACGCCGAACACTCCAACCCAAGCAGTTGCTACGTTAGAACAGATGCAATGGCGTCCGCGGCGCAAACGGGGTTTGGACAAGGCATTGACACAAAAAAGCGATTTGTGTGCTGCTTCACGCCGGACCTTCTGGCGTATTACCTCGAGAACTTGGCCTTCCTTCACGACAACAAAGTTGTGGATGACGATCTCGAAATGCCAATGCTAGAAGAGGGGGTCACTTCCTCGTTAGACGAAAAGCTGACAGTGGCAGTGAATGTTAATAAGGTCAACGAAAGACTGCCCCGAAATAGGATCTTCTACGGAGCCCCGGGAACGGGGAAAAGCCATAACCTTGATCTGGATCTGAAAAGTAATTTTCCAGACGAAGCACTTTTTGAACGCACGACATTTTATCCCGATTATACTAGCGGAACATTCCTGGGTTCTTATCGACCGACGCCGATCTACAGAGGTGGGGTCGGCGCGTTTCTCGAGGCTGACCGGAAGACTCCCGCACCAAGCCTAGAGCCAATGATCGACTATCGATTTGTGCCAGGCCCCTTCCTTCGGCTTCTCGCTAAGGCACTAAACAACCCTGAGCACAACTTCTGTCTCGTTATCGAAGAGATTAATAGGGCAAATGCTAGCGCCGTTTTTGCAGATGCATTTCAGATGCTTGACCGTGACGAGGATGGTAACGGAAAGTTCGCCGTCACGCTTGCTCCAGAATCCATGGATTTTCTCGCGTCCATGGGCCATTTTGGGCCTGTGCGGATCCCGGCGAACCTTTACGTCTGGGCAAGCATGAACTCCGCAGACCAAGGCGTGACACCGCTGGATTCAGCGTTCAAGCGCCGCTGGTCGATGGAGTATGTGGGAATAGATGAAGGGGAGGACGTGGTTGAAGATTGGGAACTCGAACTTGCGTTCTTGCCTGCCCCAATCAAGTGGAACAAGTTTCGGCAGGCCATTAATAACCATCTGGTTAGCCAAGGCATCACCGAAGACCGTCTCCTCGGCCCTTTCTTCATGACAGAGAGGGAACTCAGCTGGCCGAGGGCTTTTGAAGACAAGCTATTGCTATACTTGCGAGATGATGTGGTGAAGAACGCACCAAGCAAGCTCTTTACAGGAGGGTCTGCGACCTTCGGCGCGCTCGTCAAACGGTACCGTCAGAAAGAAAACATCTTTGTTCCTGAGATCAGTTTCAGTGACGGGTGATCACAAAATTGAGTGGCTCCGCGAGGGTGCCCTCTGGCCGGAGACCGAAGACCAGGAACTGCGCGGTCTCCTCGCCGAAGAGGGCGCGCTCCGGTCAAGCCCAGCTGGCAGACTAGCCGTACGGTTCGTTGGTGTAATTATTCATGGGCAGCGAACGTTGATTGCCTTGCCGAAAATTCGCACTGGAGCACCTAGTGCGATGGTCCATCGATATGCGATGCGTGCGATGCGGCGGTACGAGCGATGGACTCCAACTCACCACGAATTATCTCCATATCTGAATGAGAGCCCCGAGAAGGGGCGCGTCAGTGCCTTGGCTGCCACGGATTGGCTTGTTAGGGATTACCTTGAGCACGGTCTTTTAAGACGTGCTGACGTCACCCAAGAGATAGATGGACCGGGAATAGTCAATTGGCGGCAAACCGTTCAGGGAATCACCCCGATCTTGTCCCGCGGTGTCCCGTTGTACCTCAAGACGATTACCCGAAGAACTGAGGACAATAATCGTAGCTTTGCCACGAGGCTGCACCTATACCTTCTCGAGAGACTCTCTCAACAGTATGGTCAGATACTCGATCTCGAGCCGGTGATCCTTGATCACGAACCGGTCGAACGTCTCGATTCCTTACCATCATTTGAAGAGTGCGAGGCACTTATTGCCCTAGAGCAGCGTGCGACCTACTCCCAACGAGGATTGGAATTGCTGGCTATGATGCTTGCAACCGTCAGTTCCCTCGAGATAGAGACCTCGCGAGGCCTCAGTCTCTATGGCACCTCAAATTTCCACTATGTCTGGGAGGAGGCTTGTGCGCACTCGTTTCGGAATCAGCGTGACGAATGGCTTCGAAGCCTACCTCACCCTGTATGGACATCAGTTACGGGTCAGTCTTCAACAGCGAGGACTTTTGTCCCGGATTTAGTCGTTTCAATCGCACCAACTGATTTACTGATAGGCGATGCCAAATATTATCAGCCTAGAATGCCTCCCTTCTTAGGGGGCGTTCCTGGGGTCAACGATGTGGGGAAACAGATTTGGTACAAACAGAGACTACACAGAGAGGCTGATCGACGAGGCTACGACCAGATTCATAATGCTTTCCTTTTCCCCTCCGACACACAGCAGTTGGCTAACTTTGGCTGGGTAGAGATGCCGGTGGGCGACGAAGCCGTTGACGCTGTGGGGGTGCCTTTCCTGCCTGCGCTCGCTGCCTATTCGGGGGACCTAGAGCAGCCATCCGAAGCTTGGTGCGAAGATATCGCGAACATTCTCGCTGCAAACTCCATCGCTCGTGCTCGTCGTGTCGCTGCGGCGCTAGGAAAAGCACTTACAGGATATCCAATCGAAAGGAAAGTTTCGACGAAAGGAAAATTGCGATGACAGAAACAACGTCCCAAGACGAATGGAAGGCTGCGTTGGACGCTGTTCTATTTTCTCTCGAGAAAGCTGAAATGGCTCTATCGAGCGAGGGCCGCGGCCGAAAGTTGAGTGGATCTTACTATACGCCCGCCGATGTCGCAGAGCATTTCTGGCGGCTGTTCTGGAGGCACCATCAAGTCGCTGATAGAACCAGCGCAGCGCAAATGCTCGGCCGGACCACATTCGTGGAGCCGTCGCTCGGCGCAGGGATGTTCCTGTTTAGTCTCTTGAGAAGTTTAGCTGGGTTCGATCTTGGCCCTAAGGATGTATCCGGCATTAAATTCAAAGCCGTCGACCTCAACCGTGCAGCATTGAATTTCGTCTCTGATGAGGTGGCGGCACTTTCCGTGAAGTTCGGCATTTGCTTTGACCGCGTTCAGCTAGAACACGGCAATTTTCTCGAATGGGCCGAGAGCGCAAATCTCGACCACGCTGTATTTGTTGGCAACCCACCCTTCGTGCGGAATGAGCGCGGTAGTCGCTGGAAAAACTTGTATGCAGACTTTGTCGAAGCCATGATCACAAATGGCCAGGATGCGGGTCTGGGTCTTATACTGCCTGTCTCTGTTTGTTTTAGCCGTGACTATATCGACTTGCGTCGCATCATCCAAGACACTGCACTCCCCCTGAGTGCCTCCAGCTATGACAACATGCCAGACTATCTTTTCAAGGCAGGTAAGCCAGAGAGCGGAAATACAAATAAGGCAAATAGTCAGCGTTGCACGATTCTCAATTTGGGCGGGCCTCGCGTAGGTATCGTGGAGTCGAGCGCGCTGCTCCGTTGGCCGAGTGCAGGTCGTGCAGCATTTCTATCAGCAATACCATCGTTCCACGATTGTCGTGGCTACGACATTGGACACCAGATTCCACGACCGGTCGACGATGAGTTGACGCAGTATCTGAGAGGGGCAGAGGACGGTCGTGCCGCTCGAACGCTGATGTCCAAGATCGGCAGGGGTGCTTTCTCGATAGGAGCGGTTGCTCGAAATTTCATCGGTATTCGTGAGTACGAGAGTAAGGCGTCGGGGGTGATTCCAGTGCGTACCGATGAACGAGATTCGTCGCTCATCCTGCTACAAATTCTTTCATCAAGCTTGTTTTACAAATACTGGCGGAGCTTCGGGGATGGCTTTCACGTCACCAATGAAGTAGTAGGACGATTCCCAATCTCAAAGAACCTGCTAGACGATTGTGAGGCAAACCTTTCCACGGCCGCAAGTACATGGAAACGCCGGGAATCTTTCGCAAAAACAAAGGTGAACTCGGGCAAAGAGATTAAGTCGTACGATTTCTCCGGCGCTTTCCCGAAACTCGGAAGTTCATGCACCTGACATTCTGGTCGTAACGGAGAAGCGATCGTGTCGCGCATTAGGCCGAAAGGGGTTCGGTCTGGTTGCCAGGAAGAGTTAACGAGAGGTCGGATTAAGTTCCCCTAAGAAGGGCAAGCCGGTTCAGGCTGATTGAATCATCTGTGTCGACAAACGGTAATCCCCCCGCTTTTAGCGGACGGCAGAAGTGGGACTAGGCAGCGAGTGCG
>JAUNRQ010000048.1:12125-18156 GCA_030535605.1 Pseudoxanthomonas suwonensis | reverse complement strand
CGACGTACTCCATCTCACGGTTGTCCATGTTTCTCCCCAGTAAAGGCTAACACTTGAATTAAGCCGCGCCGCGAAGCGGCGTCGGCTTGAATGAATTGTTAGGGCCCAGCCGTGACCATGCGAGCCAAAACACCCAAGCCGAGAACACGCCGAGCAGCCCGAAGACTAGCGTGCCAGACAAATCGAAAGTACCACCGCGGAGAGCGTTTGGCAAAGAAACCAAGGCGCTGGGAATTGAACCCAAGGCAAGGCCGGCGAGCATGAGTGACCAGCGATTTACGAGCTGTCTGTGCTGAAGGGCAAGAAATGTCGGGACGCCAAGTACAAAAACGTGGGCGGCGCAAATTGCCCAAATAATAAGCGCAATTTTCAGCAAGCCTGACTCTCCACCAGACAAGAGGGAAATTGCCAAAAACGGCAGGGCGGGAGCAGACGAGGCAATGAGCGCAGCAATGGCGGTTCTCGCGACGATGTTCATATGGGCCCTAACGCACGAATTAAGCCGTGCCGCGAAGCGGCATCGGCTTGAATGACTTGTTAGGCTCGATTACCTCAGCCTGATGCCGGTGTGCGCGACTTCCCTGACTCTTACAAACCCAAGCTCCGCAGGTGGCACCCCCTCAAGAACAACCGGGACGGTCGTCCACGAACCGGACAAAAGAGGCTCCGTTAGGGTCAGCTGTTTCGACTTTGCGGAATCGTTGTCTACCACGCCATCTTCGTCAGTCTTGCCCCACTCCAGCTTTATCTTCAAGCCGGTGACCGTTGAAGCTAATGGATTGCCGAACTTAATGCTTGCCTTTGATCCATTTGCATATGCGCTGATGTCCGCAAGCTCGACCGTGAGAACGCCCAAGTCGTAACGAACTGTTGAGTATCCCGTATCCCCAGGCTGTAGAAAGGCGATCTGATCGAGACCCTTGAACAATCGGTCAATGTCGTCCTGAGCCTGCCTTTTCTTGAGCTCTTCGAACTCTACTTTCAACGACTCAACTTCACTCCGAACCTGGTCAAGCTCACCACGACTTTCGTTTGAGTGCGAAGGCACACACCCAGTGGCAAAGGCGATAGTTCCGCCCATCATTATTGCTCGAAACACGCTAGTTCCCCCTGTCATGCCTAACGCCTGAATTAAGCCGCGCCGCGAAGCGGCGTCGGCTTGAATGAACTGTTAGGGCTCGGAACTTGGAACCCAAACTATCTTAGTTCTGCGATCCGTTGCTCGTACGCACTCAGCATGCATTGCACGTCAGAACAAGCGTCTCGTACAGTCTTTCGCCATTCATTTTGTTGCTGCTGCAGCCATTTTTTGTCAATAGAGGCGGCCCGGGCAGACCGATAAGCTTGCGCAAGCGCGACGTCGGCGGCAGACAGTTCTTTGCTCGAACAAACAAGACGCTCCGAGCCTGCCGATGCCTTCGTGCAGTCGAAACTCGGCGCCCATGAAATGGCAGCAGAATCGGACTCAATGTGCTGCGGTTGCGATGCAGGCTCTACATTGTAGGTGGGCTGCTGTACCACAGGCTGCGCCATGGCTTCCGAAACGCTGCCGGCACGGATTCTGGTCTCTGCTGCTGCAATTACATTGAGGTCGTCGGTTGAAATCTTGCGAACGAACGACAGTTGATCCTGCGTTCCATCGTGCAGAGTTATCTGGAGATTAAAGGCCGCTCTATCAGCGGAATCGAATACCTTTGAAACTGTCCAGATACCTGGTTTCCCATCCGCGAGCGTAACATTCAAGTTGGTTGTATGGTTTTGCTGGTCGATCGTGCCAACTTTAACTGGGATCGCGTCCGATCCGAAGAGGAGGCGAAGCCGTTTGTCGTCGTAGACGATTGAAATCATAGTTCCGTCACTAGCTCGCCAAACGCCGGATATGTCAGCGAGCATCGTCGGCGCAGCGCTTGCCGTTGAAGCGGCATCAGTCACCGTGGGTGAGCTAGTCTGATTGCAACTTGTGACGGCGGCGGCAAGGATACAGACGACCATAGTGTGAGCAATAAACTTCATCATATTCCCCTGTTGCAAATTTGTGCGACGTACTTTTGTTCTTGAAGCCGGATTGGCTAAGTTGTGTCTCCCGAGCCCTAACGCCTGAGTTAAGCCGACCTGCGTAGTGGCGCGGCGTTGTGCTACAAGCTAGCACATAAGCCGATGCCACGAAGCAGGTTCGGCTTGAACGAATTGTTAGGGCTCACTAGAACAATGATGCCGACAATTCCGTGTACACCTTGGATGGGGCGGTTGCCATGAATTTGCGCCCGTCTCTTAATTTGCATACGAATGTGACGTCTTTACCGCGACCGCCTGCGAGAAGCCCCGCAAGAAGACCTACTGGACCAAGAAGTGCTCCGCCCACCACACCCCAACCGACGGTTCCACCGACACGTTTAACGCTTTCCTCGGAAGCAACATCAAGCTCTGAGAGTTCTGTTAAGAAGATTTTCTCTCTCAGAAACTTTCCCTCGTTTTTCATTAGCAAATACGGTGGTTTCGCAGAAAGGAATTGGTGATCACTGCCCTTCTTGAAGTCGCCAGCGTGCACTTGGAACGTTCCAAACGCCATGATCTCTCCTGTGAGCCCTAACGCCTGAGTTAAGCCGCGGTGCGCAGTGGCCAAGCGGCGGTGTAGCGTTAGCTTACACCGCAAGCGCGGCCACGAAGCAACGTCGGCTTGAACGAATTGTTAGGGTGCGGCGACGAGGAACTGAACATCAATTCGTATGTTAATGGCATCGCATGCATTGACATCAGCACGTTCTTTGCACTTTGCAAGCGGAACAAGTGGCCAACGATGCCCAACATCCTTCGTAAGAACCCGCACCGGATCAACTCCGCGCGAGATAAGATACGACTCGGTCGCGACCAATCGCCTTTCTGAAAGTCCCCGATTCTCAGGCTCAGTTTGCCCGAGATTCGCGTATAAAACGAGTTTATAGCTATCGTATCTCATGAGCAGCACAGCGAGATCCGCAAGGAGGCGCTGGTTGCGTTCGGTCAATTCGGTCTCGGAATGCCGGAATTGGGGTCCCTCCAAGCCAAGAAAAGCAGACGAGGTTGTGGATAACAGAAGAAGAATCGCTGCTAAAACTAATCGGGTCATGATTGTGCCTCTTGCGCGCCCTAACACCCAGTATCCGCCCAAACCGCGGCGCGAAGCCTTAGCGTGCCCTCGGGTCTGACAGGTGTCAATGGGAAAAATCCCACGATGGATCAGGTGGTTGGCCGATGGTGCCATCGCCCACGGCCGTGCAGCATGCGCTTGGGATTGTGGCAGGGATGCATGGGTATGAGATACCAGCGTGGGAATGAAGGCGTAACGGTTACGCATCGAGGGTCGGGACAGCGAGCCTCGGTCGGCGATGCGGGAGTCGCGGCAAAGGCTGACGCGGCGCCGCGTCTGCTGGATCAGGTTCGCGCACGATGCCGATTGCGGCATTTCAGCCGTCGTACGGAACAGGCGTATGTCGGTTGGGTGCGGCGATTCATTCTGGCCAACGACAAGCGCCATCCGCTGCAGATGGGAGGCGCCGAGGTCGAGGCCTTTCTCAGCGGTTTGGCAGTGGATCGCCAGGTGGCGGCCGGCACGCAGAATCAGGCGTTGTCCGCTTTGCTCTTCCTGTATCGGGACGTGCTGGATCGTGAATTGCCGTGGATGGAGTCGGTGGTGCGGGCGCGGGGTCGTCGTCGCTTGCCGGTGGTGTTGTCGCGCGAAGAGGTCACGCGGTTGTTGCTGGGGATGCCCGAGGCGCACCGCATCCAGGCCTCGTTGCTCTACGGTACCGGGATGCGCGTGCTGGAATGCCTGCGCCTGCGCGTGAAGGACGTTGATTTCGGTCGGATGGAAATCACCGTCCGCGATGGCAAGGGCGGCAAGGATCGACGGGTGCCGTTGCCGATGCGCTTGCAGGATGCGTTGCGGCAGCAGGTCGACGTGGCGCTGCTGGTGCACGAATCCGATCTTTCCGAGGGTTTCGGTGCGGTCTGGCTGCCGCATGCGCTGGCGCGCAAGTATCCGGGCGCGGCGCGCGAACCGGGTTGGCAATGGGTGTTTCCGGCGGCTGCCCGTTCTCGGGATCCCGCCAGCAGGCATGTCGGGCGCCACCATGTGGGGGCGGGTGCGTTGCAACGGGCGATCAAGCAGGCACGGGGGCGGGCAGGGCTGCACAAGCCGGTGACCTGCCACACGTTGCGCCATTGCTTCGCCACTCATTTGCTGGAAGCCGGTGCGGACATCCGCACGGTGCAGGAGTTGCTGGGTCACAGTCACGTCACCACGACGCAGATCTATACCCACGTCCTGGGCCGCGGTGCCGGTGGCGTCCTGAGCCCGTTGGACCGCTGAGAGATGCGCGACATTGCGCCTTGGGGACCGGCAGTCGCGCTGGCGTTGCTGGGCGGGGCGGGGATTTGCCTGGCGTTGCCGGGGGTTCCGGGGCGGGCGTGGCTGTTGTGGGTCCCGCTCGTCCCCGGGCTGTGGCTGTGGATTCGGGCGCGTGGCATCGGCCGCGCTGCCGGTGCCGCGATGGTGGGGCTCGGTCTGGCAGGAATGCATGCGCTATGGGTGCTCGGCGGCCAGTTGGATCCCGTGCTCGAATTGCGCGAAATCCAGGTCACCGGCAGGGTCGTGGAGTTGCCGCGACACGAGCAGCGACGTACCCGCTTCCTGTTCGATGTTCACGAGGCCGCCATGCCGGTGGAGGGTGCCGTTGCGGGCATGGATCCTGAGGTCGCGCACGCGTTGAACGGATTGGCCGGCAGGCGGCTGCGGGTGAGCTGGTATGACCCGTTCCGCGGCGAACCGGTGCCGGACGCGCCGCGCCTGCGTCTGGTGCCCGGCGAGACCTGGCGCTTCACCGTTCGTGTCCGTGCGCCACGGGGGTTGCGCAATCCCGGCGGGTTCGATGCCGAGCGCCATGCGTTCGCCAACCGCATTGCCGGCCTGGCAACGGTGCGCGAGGCCACGCCGCCACGGCGGCTGGCTGCCGGTGGCGGGATCGACGCGTGGCGGCAGGACATCTCTGCCAGGATCGGGGATGCGGTGGCCACGGACAGCGCCCGCTTCATCCGTGCACTGGCGCTGGGTGACGTCAATGGCCTGTCCGAGGAGGACTGGGACGCCCTGCGCGCGGTCGGCCTGACTCATCTGGTGGCGATCTCCGGTTTTCATGTCGGCCTGGTGGCGGGCTTTTTTGCGCTGTGGGCGAGGGCGGCGTGGTGGTGTGTTCCGCTGCTCGGACGACGTTGGCCGCGACCGTTGGCGGCCGCGTTGGCGGCATTTGCCGGTGCCGCCATGTATACGGCGCTGGTGGGGTACGAATTG
The DNA here is from genome assembly GCA_030535605.1 of Pseudoxanthomonas suwonensis. Classification (GTDB taxonomy): domain Bacteria; phylum Pseudomonadota; class Gammaproteobacteria; order Xanthomonadales; family Xanthomonadaceae; genus Pseudoxanthomonas_B; species Pseudoxanthomonas_B suwonensis_B. Next base: position 12,830 of record JAUNRQ010000048.1, on the reverse strand, counting down.
CCGACGGTGCGCACGAGTTTGATGATCGGCGTGGTGGTGCTGGCGCGTTGCAGCCGACGCCATCACCGGGTGGTGGATGCATTGGCGTTGGCGGCCATCACCATGGTGGTGCTGGATCCGTTGAGCTTGCTGGCACCGGGGTTCTGGCTGAGCTTCCTCGGGGTTGCCTGGTTGGTGTGGTGCCTGCCGGGAACGGGCGCGGCGCAATCAGGCTGGTGGCCTCGGCTGCGGGGCCAGTTGCGCGATCTGGTGCAGGCGCAAGGGGTGGCCAGTCTCGGTCTGTTGCCCCTGACCGTGGCGTTCTTCGGCCAGGCGTCCCTGGCCGGGCCGTTGGCGAACCTGGTGGCGGTGCCGTGGTGGAGCCTGGTGGTGGTACCGCTGTCGCTGCTCGGCACGTTCTGTGAGGCCGTGATGGCTGGCAGCGGGGCCTGGCTTTGGCGGCTTGCGGCCTGGTGCTTCGAGCTGTCCTGGCCGGGCTTTCAATGGCTGGCGGACTCTCCGTTCGCGCTGTGGTGGCCGGCACGGGCGCCCTGGATCGCGCTGTTGCTGGCGATGGTTGGCGCCGGCTGGTTGTTGATGCCGCGCGGCCTTCCCGGGCGCGGGCGCGCCCGCTGCCAGCTGGGGCCGCTGCTGTGGCCCCGACAGGATCGTGCCCCGGCCGGCGGGGGCGCCTTCCGGCGCGCTGGCGGCGCCGTCCGCCGCCTG
>JAUNRQ010000048.1:0-12115 GCA_030535605.1 Pseudoxanthomonas suwonensis | reverse complement strand
CCTCGCCCTGTGCCTGCTGCTGCCGCTGCTGTGGCCACGAATCGATCGTCCCGCGGACGGCGAGGTCGACCTGCTGATGGTCGACGTGGGCCAGGGCTCGGCCGTGCTGGTACGAACGGCGCGCCACGCGCTGGTGTACGACATGGGGCCGGCGAGCACCGACGGGTGGGATGCCGGTGAGCGCGCGGTGTTGCCGGCATTGCGTGCGCTGGGTGTGCGTCGGCTCGACCGCGCCGTGGCCAGCCACGACGACACCGACCATGCCGGCGGCTGGCAGGCATTGCGCAGCGCCCACCCGGCGACGCCGCTGCTGGCACCTCCCGGCAGCACGCTGGCCGAAGCCCGGGAGTGCCGGGCCGGTGAAGGCTGGGAATGGGATGGGGTGCGCTTCTCCTTCCTGCATCCCACGCCGTTCTTTCCCTATCTGGGCAACGAGTCCAGTTGCGTGCTGCGGATCGAAGCGGCCGGTGCGTCGGCGCTGCTGGTCGGTGATATCGGTGAGGTCATCGAGCAGCGCTTGCAGCGGCTGGATCCGGATGCACTTCGCAATGACGTGGTGCTGGTTGGCCACCACGGCAGCCTGCACTCCTCCACTGCCGCGTTCGTCACCGCCACCGGTGCCAGCCACGCACTGATATCACGCGGCTACGGCAACCGCTTCGGTCACCCGCACCCGGATGTGGTGGAACGCTGGCAGGCCGGCGGAGCAGCGCTCCGGGATACGGCCCTGGACGGTGCGGTTCACCTGCGCCTGGGGCAGGGGGTCGAAACCGCCACCGAGCGCCGTGCACGGCCGCGGTTGTGGGATGCGGTGACGCGGGCCGCGATGCAGCCGCCTGCGTGAATGCCTGGAGCGCCCCGATGGGCGGCTCGTGCGCCGCAGGTGCCACGGCCGGGGGCACGGCAAGCTATCCTATCGCCGGTTTTCGACTGACCGGGGATGCGCGTGTTCGAACTGGTGGTGGCCGGTGGCTGGCCGATGATTCCGTTGCTGCTGCTGACCGCGGTGGCCTTGGCGATCATCATCGAACGGTTCTGGAGCCTGCAGCGCAAGCGGGTGCTGCCTCCCGGCCTCGGTGACGAGGTCCGGGCCTGGGCCCAGCGTGGGCAGTTGCAGCCGGCGCACATCGATTCGTTGCGCTGCAATTCGCCGCTGGGCGCGCTGCTGGCCGCCGCGCTTGACGTGCGACCGCGTCCCCGCGACGAGATCCGCGAGCGCATCGAGGATGTGGGTCGTCACGAGGTGCATCGCATGGAGCGTTTCCTGAACACACTTGGCACGATTGCCGCCGCCGGTCCGCTGCTGGGCCTGTTCGGTACCGTGGTGGGCATGATCCAGATGTTCCTGGCGATCGGCGAGGGCGGCATCGGTGACGTCAATGCACTGGCCAGCGGCATCGGCAAGGCGTTGGTCTGCACCGCGACCGGCATGATCGTGGCGATTCCGGCACTGATGTTCCACCGCTATTTCCGTGGCCGCATCGCCGGCTACATCGTCGACATGGAGCACGAGGCGATCCGCCTGCTCGACACCATCGACCCGCGTCCGGGGGTGGCACCGGTGGCCTCCGGCGGCAGCGGCATCGTGCCGCCGACGGCGGCCTGACATGCGCATCCGCGATTTCCGCGCCGATGACGCGCCGGACATCAACCTGGTGCCGTTGATCGACGTGATCCTGGTGCTGATCATCTTTTTCGTGGTGACCACCAGTTTCGATGCGCGCAGCGTGCTGAAGCTGGAATTGCCACGCGCCGAAGGCCAGCCGCCGGAAGCCGGTGCGCCGCCGTTGACCTTGCTGATCAATGCCGAAGGCCGTTACTTCGTGCATGACCGGGAGGTGCTGCGTACCGATGTGGATGCGTTGAAAGCCAGCCTGCAGGAAGTTGCCGGCGACGAGCGCGACCGCACCGTCCTCATCCGTGCCGATGCCCGTACGCCGTGGCAGGCGGTGATCACTGCCTATGACGCGCTCGGCCAGTTGGGCTTCCGCCGCATCGCCAACGCCACGGCGCCAGCCGATCCAGCGCAGGCGGTGGCTGCGCCGTGAGTGTCGGCGGCAGCGACAGCCCCGAGCTGGCCACTGCCGTCGATGGCGCGGCCGGGTCGGTGTACCGGCGCCTGGTGCGGCTGGCGGCGCCGTATCGTGGCGTGCTGGCCATCGCGATCATCGCGATGCTGCTGGAGGCTGCCGCAGGTGCCGCGTTCGTCAAGTTGATGGAGCCGGTGGTCGACGAGACCTTCATCAGCGCCGACAGCCGCATGGCGGTGGTTTTGCCGCTGGTGATCATCGGCCTGTTCCTGCTGCGCGGACTCGCCGGCTACATCGCCGACATGGGCATGGCCCGGGCCGCCCGCAGCATCGCCCGTGACCTGCGTACCGGCGTGTTTGCCAAGTACCTGCGGCTGCCCGGGCTGCGCTTCGACAGCGAACCGGTGCCGTCGATGCTGGTGAAGCTCGGCTCCGATTCCGATCAGGTCTCGCAGGCCGCGGTCGATGCGGCCAAGGTCATGTTGCAGCAGTCCTTGCAGATCATCGGCGCGCTGGCGGTCATGTTGTGGACCAGCTGGCGGGTCACGCTGGCCGTGTTCGTGCTGGGTCCGCCGCTGGGCTGGCTGATGGGCAAGGTCGCGCGTCGCCACCGTCGCATCGGCCACCGCATCCAGGAATCCAGCGCCGAACTCATGCATGCCGCGGACGAAACCCTGTCCGGCCAGCAGGAAGTGAAGGTGTACGGCGCGCAGGCCGGGCAGCGGGCACGTTACGACGCGCTGGCGGAGAAGAACCTGAAGCTGGCACTCAAGGTCGAATCCACCCGCAGCCTGTCCTCGGCGGTGGTGCAGTGGATGGGCGCGTTCGGACTGGCGTTGCTGCTGTTCTTCGCCGCCCGCGAAGCGCAGGCCGATCGCCTCACCGCCGGTGGCTTTGTTGCCCTGATGATGGCGATGATGGCGGTGATTCCGGCGCTGAAGCAGCTGACCAACGTGCAGGGCATGTTGCAGCGCGGGGTGGCCTCGGCGCAGCGTCTGTTCGCGGTGCTGGACGCGCCCGACGAGCGTGACGAAGGCCGCCAGCCACTGGCGCGGGCGCGTGGCGAGCTGGTGTTCGACAACGTCAGCGCGCGCTACCCGGGGCAGGAGCAGCCGGCGCTGGACGCGGTCAGTTTTTCGGCCCGGCCGGGCACGGTGACCGCCATCGTCGGTCGTTCCGGCGGTGGCAAATCCACCCTGATCAAGCTGATTCCCCGCTTTTACGAGCCGGAGGCGGGACGCATCCTGCTGGACGGCCATCCGCTGGACGCCTATCCCTTGAGCGACCTGCGCCGGCAGATCGCACTGGTGGGCCAGCGCGTGGCGCTGGTCGATGGCAGCGTCGCCGACAACGTCGCCTTCGGCGAACTGGGCGATGTCGATGCCGATGCCCTTGCCGCCGCGATTGCCGATGCCAATGCCGCCGAATTCGTCGAGCGCCTGGCCGAGGGCGTCCACACCCCGGTCGGAGCCGACGGCGGACGCCTGTCCGGTGGCCAGCGCCAGCGCTTGGCGATCGCCCGTGCCATCCTCAAGGATGCACCCATCCTGATCCTCGACGAGGCCACCGCGGCCCTGGACAACGAATCCGAACGGCTCGTGCAGCAGGCACTGGAGCGGTTGATGCCCGAACGCACCACGCTGGTCATCGCCCACCGGCTGTCGACCATCGAGCATGCCGACCAGGTGCTGGTACTGGACGAGGGCCGGCTGGTGGAGCAGGGCACCCATGCCGAACTGCTGGCGCACGACGGCCTCTATGCCCATCTGTACCGCAGCCAGTTCCGCGATCCGGGGGTGGCATGAACCGGCGGCGCGCGCCGACGCCGCCCGGTTGGTGGCATGACCCCGCCCGTGAACCACCGTGGCCGGCCAGGGCATTGGCGGGCCTGTACGGCGGCGTCACCGGCCTGCGTCGCCGTCTGTACGCGCGCGGCGTGCTGCGCCAGCGCCAGGTGCCGGTGCCGGTGGTGGTGGTCGGCGGGATCGTCGCCGGTGGCAGCGGCAAGACCCCGCTGGTGCTGGCGATCATCGAGCGTTTGCGTGCCGCCGGCTGGACGCCGGGCGTCGCCACGCGCGGGTATGGCCGCGACAAGGCCGGCGAGGCACGCTGGGTGCAGGGCGACTCCGACCCGGCCTTGGCCGGGGACGAGCCACTGCTGCTCGCGCAGCGCAGCGGCGTGCGCGTGCGTGCCGACCGTGACCGTGTTGCCGCCGCGCGGGCCCTGGCCGATGCCGGTTGCGACATCGTGGTCTGCGACGACGGCCTGCAGCATTACCGGCTGGCCCGCGACGTGGAGATCGAGGTCATCGATGGCCGCCGGCGCTACGGCAACGCCCGCCTGCTCCCGGCGGGCCCGCTGCGGGAGCCGCCCGAGCGTGGTGCGACGTGCGATTTCCGGGTCCTCAATCTGGGCACATCCGGCGGCGAGGCCGGATTCGGCGAATGGCCGATGCAATTGCGTCCCGGCCCGGTGCGCTCGCTCATCGGCGGGCGGCCGCTGCCGTTGACCGCCTATGCCGGGCATCGGGTGCACGCGGTAGCCGGGATCGGCGACCCGGAGCGCTTTTTTTCGATGCTTCGGTATGTGGGCATCGGGGTGGTACCGCATCCGTTTCCCGACCATCATGTGTTCATGCCCGCCGATTTCGACTATGGCAACGACCTGCCGGTGCTGATGACCGAAAAGGACGCGGTCAAGTGCGCCGGCTTCGACGACGCACGGCTGCACGTGGTGCCGGTGCAGGCGCAGTTGCCGGAAGCGTTCTGGATCGCGTTGCTGGACCGGGTGGCGAACGCCAGGGTGCGGCCATGACTGGCCAGGGCTTCGTGGTCGCGATCCCCGCGCGGTTTGCCGCCACGCGGTTGCCGGGCAAACCATTGCGGCTGCTGGCCGGTGAGCCACTGGTACTGCATGTTGCCCGGCGCGCGCTGGCCGCCGGCGCGCGCGAGGTCTGGGTAGCCGCCGACGACCAGCGCATTGCCGATGCACTGGCCGGCAGCGGCGTGCGCATCGCCATGACCGCGCCGGACCATCCCTCCGGCAGCGACCGTCTGGCCGAATGCGCCACGATTGCCGGCTGGGACGAGGACACCATCGTGGTGAACTTGCAGGGCGACGAGCCGTTCGCCCCGCCTGCCGGCATCGCTGCCGTTGCCCGCCTGCTGCAGCGAAGCGGCGCGCAGATGAGCACCCTGGCCGCGCCGATCGACGACGTCGCCGAATTGTTCGATCCGAACGTGGTCAAGCTGGTGCAGGCCGCCAATGGCGATGCCCTGTACTTCAGCCGTGCACCCATCCCGTGGCCGCGCGATGCTTTCGCCGACAGCCGCGCCGCGTTGCCGCAGGACGGTCACTGGCTGCGCCACATCGGCATCTACGGCTATCGCGCCGGCTACCTGCGCCGCTTCGCCGCCACGCCGCCGGGGCGTCTGGAGCGGCTCGAGTCGCTTGAGCAGTTGCGTGCCCTGGAAACCGGCGCGCGCATCGCCGTCGCCTTGACGCCGGCGCCGTTCCCCTCGGGCGTGGATACCGAGAGCGACCTGCTTCGTGCCGAGGCGTATCTCGGGGGCGCGGCATGACCACCCGCCTGCTCATGCTCTGCCTCGGCAACATCTGCCGCTCGCCGACGGCCGAAGGCGTGTTCCGGGCGTGCCTGGACGCTGCCGGCATCGACCGGATCGAGGTGGATTCGGCCGGCACCAGCGACTGGCACGTCGGCAAGCCACCGGATGCGCGCTCCGTTGCCTGTGCGCGGCGCAACGGCGTGGACATCGGTGGACTGCGGGGCCGGCAGTTGCAGAAGGCGGATTTCGAGCGCTTCGACTGGATCCTGTGCGCCGATGCCGACAACCTGCGCGATGCCCGCGCCCGGATGCCTGCCGGGTCGCGCGCACGTCTGGCGCTGCTGTTGCCGTGGGCACGGGGCGAGGACGATCACGCGGCGGGCGACAGTGTTCCGGATCCGTACTACGGCGATGACGACGGCTTCGACCGGGTCTGGTCCTTGCTGGACGAGGCCGCCGCTGCCGCCATTGCCGCACGCGCCTGGGAGCGCACGGACTGACGGCGGTGGACGACGTGCCCGCCACGCCTGCCTTCGACGGCAAGGCCTTCGCCCGCGGTCTGGGTTCCGTGCCCGGCGTGTACCGCATGTATGCCGCCGATGACAGCCTGCTCTACGTCGGCAAGGCCGCGGCGCTGGACAAGCGCGTGGCCAGCTACTTCACCAAGGCACTGCCGCTGCGTACCGCGAACATGGTGTCGCAGATCGCGCGCATGGAGGCGACCGTCACCCGCACCGCCGACGAAGCCCTGCTGCTGGAAAACCAGCTGATCAAGTCGCTCAGCCCGCGCTACAACGTGCTGCTGCGCGACGACAAGAGCTATCCGTACGTGCTGCTGACCAAGGAAGCGTTTCCGCGCATCGCCTTGCATCGCGGGCCGCGTTCGCACCCCGGCCGCTATTTCGGCCCGTTTCCCAGCGTCACCGCGGTGCGCGACACGCTCAATCTGATGCACAAGCTGTTCCAGCTGCGCAATTGCGAGGACAGCGTCTTCCACAACCGCACCCGGCCTTGCCTGCAGCATCAGATCGGTCGTTGCACGGCGCCCTGCGTGGGCCTGGTCGGCGAGGCCGAGTACGCCGACTCCGTGCGCCGCGCCAGCCTGCTGCTGGAAGGCCGCAGCGACGAGTTGACCGGCGAATTGGGCGAGGCGATGGAAGCGGCCAGCGCGGCGCTTCAGTTCGAGCGTGCGGCACGGCTGCGCGACCAGATCGCCGCCATCCGCAAAGTCCAGGCACGCCAGTTCGTCGACGGCCAGGCGATCGAACTGGACGTGCTCGCCTGCGCCACCGCAGGGGGACAGGCCTGCGTGCTGCTGCTGGCGTTCCGCGACGGCCGCAACCTCGGCACCCGCGCGTTCTTCCCGAAGACCAACGGCGAGGAGGATGCCGGCGAGGTGTTGGGCGCTTTCGTCTCGCAGTATTACGACGGCCAGGTGCCGCCGCGCGAGATCATCCTCAGCCATGACATTCCCGAGCGCGCGTTGATCGAGCAGGCGCTGGGCGAGGCAGCCGGGCGCAAGGTTCGGATCAAGGTCCGGGTGCGTGGCGAACGCGCCGGGTTCCTGCAGCTGGCGCAGCGCAACGCCGAATTGGCACTGGCCAGCGAACGCAGCAGCCGTGCCAGCCAGCAGGCACGCGCCGAGGACCTGCAGCAGATGCTCGGCCTGGACGCGCCACCGCGCCGGATCGAGTGCTTCGACATCAGCCATACCTTCGGCGAGGCCACGGTTGCCTCGTGTGTGGTGTTCAACGCCGAAGGGCCGGTGCGCAGCCAGTACCGGCGCTACAACATCACCGGGATCACCGCCGCGGATGACTACGCGGCGATGCATCAGGTATTGGATCGGCGCTTCCGCAAGGCGGTGGAGAACGAAGGCGAGCTGCCCGACGTGCTGCTGATCGACGGTGGTGCCGGCCAGGTGGCGCAGGCACAGCAGGTGCTGGACGACCTGGGCGTCAGTGGCGTGCTGCTGGTGGGTGTGGCCAAGGGCGCCGCGCGCCGCGCGGGCCATGAAACACTGCTGCTGCCGGATGGGCGCCAGCTGCGCCCCGGCGCGGCATCGCCCGGTCTGCAACTGGTGCAGCAGGTGCGGGACGAGGCGCACCGCTTTGCCATCACCGGCCACCGCGGTCGTCGCCAGAAGGCACGCACCAGCAGCCGGCTGGAGGACATTCCCGGCATCGGTCCGCGCAGACGCGCTAACCTGTTGCGGCATTTCGGCGGGCTGGCCGGGCTCAAGGCAGCGGGTATCGAGGAAATCGCGCGGGTCGACGGCATTCATGCCGAACTCGCGCGGCGCATCTATGCCAGCCTGCACGGCCTGCCGCTCGATCCCCAGGACCCGGACCCCAGCAAGGCATGACCCTCACCGTACCCACCTGGCTGACCCTCACACGGATGCTGATGATCCCGGTCCTGGTGCTGGTGTTCTACCTGCCGTGGGGATGGACCAACATCGCCGGTGCCGCCGTGTTCGTGCTGGCGGCGATCACCGACTGGCTGGACGGTTGGGTGGCGCGGCGCTGGAACATGGGTTCGGCGTTCGGAGCGTTCTTGGACCCGGTGGCCGACAAGCTGATGGTCAGCACCGCGTTGTTCCTGATCGTTCAGGGCCATCCCACGGCATGGATGGCCTTCTGGGCGGCGGTCATCGTCGGCCGCGAGATCGCGGTGTCGGCATTGCGGGAGTGGATGGCCGAGCTGGGAGCACGCACCACCGTCAAGGTCGCGAGCATCGGCAAGGTCAAGACCGTGGTGCAGATGGTCGCCATCACCTGCCTGCTGTATGCGCTGGTGCCCGGGCATCAGCCGCAGCCCTGGATGGGGCGCGAGATCTTCCTCATCGGCGACTGGATGCTGGCCGGCGCCGCGCTGCTGACCCTGTGGTCCGGTGGCATCTACCTGCGTGCGGCCTGGCCGGTGCTGCGCGGCGACGAACACCCTCGCTGAGTTGGGCGTCCGTGTGCCGGAGCTCCCGTTGCGCACTTCCGGCGTCCTGTTCCAACCCCGTCGGCGCTACGGCGACAGTCCACGCCGACCGCACGGGCCGCGCGGCGGCAACTCTCGATAGAATGGGCGCTTCCCTTCCGGCTCCGACGAGACTCATGGCCCTGCAACCCTACGACCTGTACGACGTCCGTTCCCTGCTCAGCGAAGAAGAGCGCGCGGTGCAGGACTCGGTGGCCCGCTTCACCGACGAGAAGGTGCTGCCGATCATCGGCGAGGCCTTCGACAAGGGCGAGTTTCCCAAGGAGCTGATCCCGGAAATGGCCGGCCTCGGCCTGCTCGGCGCGACGCTGCCGGAGGAATACGGTTGCGCCGGCCTCAACGGCGTCAGCTACGGCCTGATCTGCCAGGAACTGGAGCGCGGCGACTCGGGCATCCGCAGCTTCGCGTCGGTGCAGTCCTCCCTGTGCATGTATCCCATCCATGCCTACGGCAGCGAAGAGCAGCGCAAGCGCTGGTTGCCGGACATGGCGGCAGGTGAAGTCATCGGCTGCTTCGGCCTGACCGAGGCGCACGGCGGCTCGGACCCGGCCAACATGAAGACCCACGCCCGGCGCGACGGCGATGACTGGGTGCTCAACGGCTCCAAGATGTGGATCACCAACGGCAACCTCGCGCACATCGCCATCGTCTGGGCGCAGACCGACGACGGCATCCAGGGGTTCATCGTCGAGAAGGACATGCCCGGTTTCACCGCGCAGGTGATCAAGCACAAGATGAGCCTGCGGGCGTCGGTGACCAGCGCGCTGTTCTTCGACAACGTGCGCGTGCCCGATGCCAACCGCCTGCCCAACGTCAAAGGCCTGAAGGGGCCGTTGGGCTGCCTGACGCAGGCACGCTACGGCATCACCTGGGGCCCGATCGGCGCGGCCATCGCCTGCCTGGAGGAGGCGTTGGATTATTCCAAGGAACGCATCCTGTTCGGCCGCCCGGTGGCGGCCACCCAGAGCGCACAGATCAAGCTGGCCGACATGGCCCGTCGCATCACTGCCGCGCAGTTGCTGAGCCTGCAGCTGGGCCGCCTGAAGGATGCCGGCACCATGCAGCCCTCGCAGGTGAGCCTGGCCAAGTGGAACAACTGCCGCATGGCCATCGACATCGCCCGCGAGTGCCGCGACCTGCTCGGCGGCGCCGGTATCACGACCGAGCACGTCGCCATCCGCCACGCGCTGAACCTGGAGTCGGTCATCACCTATGAAGGCACCGAGACCGTCCATCAGTTGGTGATCGGCCGCGAGCTGACCGGGATCAACGCGTTCTGAGCACCCCGGTAGGAGCGGTCTTGACCGTGACCGGACGTGGCTTCGTCGCAAGAGCCTTCGCGGTCAAGACCGCTCCTGCATGCGGGTCCGAATGATGCAAGCGAACGTGCCCACTTTGGAAACCCCACGCCTGATCCTTCGCGCCACGCGCGTGGAGGATTTCGGCCGCTACGTCGAGCTGTTTTCCGACCCGGACGCGACGCGCTACATCGGCGGTCCTGCCGCCACCCGTGGCCTGGCCTGGCGGCGCTTCCTGCAGATGCCCGGCGCCTGGGCGCTGCAGGGCTATGGCCTGTTCGCAGTCGAGGAAAAGGCCAGCGGCCGGTGGATCGGCCAGTGCGGCCCTTGGCAGCCGGCGGACTGGACCGGCTCCGAGGTCGGCTACGCCTTGCACCCGGACGCGCAGGGCAGGGGCTATGCCACCGAGGCCTGCATCGTCGCCATCGACTACGCCTTCGATGTGCTGGGCTGGACCGAGGTGATCCACAACATCGACGCCGACAACCTCGCCTCGCAGGCGGTGGCGCGCAGGCTGGGTGCCAGCGTGCTGCGCCGCGTCGACCACGCCCCGCCGTTCGACGAACACGTCGTCGACGTGTGGGGCCAGACCCGTGACCACTGGCGCGCCCGTCGTGCCGCAGCCGAGACCCGCGCATGAGCTTCGCCACCGTACCCACCCCGATTCCCGCACGGATGCGTGGCCTCAACCGCGCCGAGATTTGCGATGTCAATTTCACCGAGTTCGTGAAGGCATGGGACGGCGCGGTGGATGCCAAGCCTGCGCCAGACGAGCCGATCCTGCCGGGCAGCGCGCTGGATGCCCGCGGGTTCCGCGAACTGTTCGAATCGCAACTGATCTCGCGCCACCTGGACCTGATGGCGCGTGTGTTGCGCGTGCAGAACAAGGTCTTCTACACCATCGGTTCCAGTGGCCACGAGGGCAATGCGATGGTGGCCCGGGCAACGCGCCACACCGATCCGGCGTTCCTGCACTACCGCAGCGGCGGCTTCATGGCCGAACGCTTCCGCAAGCTGCCGGGGATGGATCCGATCATGGATTCGGCGCTGAGCTTTGCCGCCAGTGCCGAGGACCCCGCCAGCGGCGGTCGCCACAAGGTGTGGGGCAGCAAGCCGTTGTGGGTGCTGCCGCAGACCTCGACGATCGCCTCGCACCTGCCGAAGGCGCTGGGCACCGCCGTCGCCATCGAGGCCGGCAAGCGCCTCGGCACCGGGCTGCCGGTGCCGGACGATGCCATCGCCATCTGTTCCTTCGGCGATGCCAGCGCCAACCACGCCACCGCGCAGACCGCGTTCAACGCCGCGTCCTGGACGGCCTATCAGAAACTGCCGGCGCCAGTGCTGTACGTGTGCGAGGACAACGGCATCGGCATCTCGGTGAAGACGCCGACCGGCTGGATCGCGGAGAGCTTCCGCCATCGCCCGGACCTCGACTACTTCTTCGCCGACGGCCTGGACCTGGCCACCGGCTACGGCGACGTGCTGCGTGCGGTCGAGCACTGCCGCCGCACCCGCCGCCCGACGTTCCTGCACCTGCGCACCAACCGGATCATGGGCCACGCCGGCACCGACTTCGAGATCGAGTGGCGCAGCATCGAAGAGCTGTGCGCGGTGGAGGCGGCCGACCCGCTGCTGCGTTCGGCCGCGATCGCGCTGGAATCCGGACTGATGTCGAAGCAGGACATCCTCGAACTGTACGAAGCCACGCGCGCCAGGTGCTTCGCCGCCGCCGAGGATGCGGACACGCGTCCGCGCATCGAAACGCTGGAAGAGGTGATGCGCCCGCTGGCCCCGTACACGCCCGACAAGGTGCAGGCCGAGGCCACGCGTGCGGCGGCGATGGCGGCACGTGTCAAGGCATTCGGCAGCGAGGAAAAACTGCCGGAGAAGCAGGCTCCGAAGCATCTGGCCATCCAGATCAACCAGGCCCTGCATGACCTGTTCGCGAAGTATCCCGAGGCGTTGCTGTTCGGCGAGGACGTGGCGCAGAAGGGCGGCGTCTACACCGTCACCAAGGGCCTGCAGAAGGCCTTCGGCAACCGCCGCGTGTTCAACACGCTGCTGGACGAGACGATGATCCTCGGCATGGCGCAGGGGTTTGCCAACATGGGGCTGCTGCCGATCCCCGAGATCCAGTACCTGGCCTACTTGCACAACGCCATCGACCAGATCCGCGGCGAGGCGGCGTCGCTGCAATTCTTCAGCAACAACCAGTACGCCAACCCGATG
>JAUNRQ010000005.1 GCA_030535605.1 Pseudoxanthomonas suwonensis | reverse complement strand
GGGCCAGCGCCACGCGCCGGGCCATGCCGCCGGACAACTCGCGCGGGTAGAGCTCGCCGGCCTCGCGCAGACCCACGGCGTGCAGCTTCATCGCCACCAGCCGCTCAAGCACCGGACGCGGCAGCGCGGTGTGGGTGCGCAGCGGCAGGGCGATGTTCTCGGCGACGGTCAGGTCGGTCAGCAGGCCGTTGCCCTGCAGCAGCACGCCGATGCGCTTGCGCGCCTCCAGCAACGCGCGTCGCGACTGCGGCAGCGGTTCGCCGAACACGCGCACGTTGCCGCTCACCGGTTCCAGCTCGCCGGTGATGGCCGACAGCAGCGTCGACTTGCCGCTGCCCGACGGCCCCAGCACGGCGGTGATGCCGCCGCGCGGCACGTGCAGGTCGATCTCGCGCAGGATCGTGCGGCTGCCGCGGTCCAGGCGCACGGACTGCAGTTCGACGGCGGCGGCGGGGGAGGCTTTCATCAACCGGCTATTTTGCCCAACGAAAGCTGAATGGGCGGCAATGCTTCGCGCACCGGCCCGCCCGCTGCACGACGGGATGCATGTCGATGCCGGCCTGGTCGCAGCCGCTGCGACCGGCCTCCGGCATCATGGCCGGATGCAGCCTTCGCCCGACTTCCGCCTGTACCAGTCCAATGCCCTCGAGGTGCTCGCGGGGCTGCTGGCCGATGCGCTGCGCACGCCGGCATCCGAGCAGGCGCCACTGGCGCCGGACATCGTGCTGATCCCGCAGGTGGCGATGAAGCGCTGGCTGCAGGCGACGCTGGCCGCGCGGCATGGCATTGCCGCCAACCTGGAGTTCCTGGCCCCCGGTGAATTCGTGCGCCGGGTGCTGGATGCCAATGTTCCGGGTGCCGCCGAGGATCTGGATGCCGCCGCCCTGCGCTGGCGCCTGTACGCGGCATTGGGCGAGCCGGCGCTGCTGAAGCAGCCGGCGATGGCACGGATCCGGCGTTATCTGGATGCCGGCGATGCACTGCATGCCTGGTCGCTGGCCGGCGAACTGGCGTCGGTGTTCGAGAAATACCAGGCCTGGCGTCGGGACTGGCTGCTGCGCTGGGAGGCCGGTGCCGAGCCGGATGATCCCCAGGCGGTCCTGTGGCGCACCGTCGCCGGGGGACGCCAGCATCGGGCGCGGCGCATCCAGGGCTATCTCGACGGCTTCGCCGGTGACGGCAAGCCGCTGCCGCAAGGCCTGCCGAGCCGACTGTTCGCGTTCGCCATCCAGAACATCTCGCCCGACGTGCTGCGCGTCATCGCCACCCAGGCGCGCGGCGGCACCTTGCACTTCTTTGTCCCCAGCCCGTCGGAGCGGTACTGGGGTGACCTGGAGCGCCTGCGCGCCGCGCAGCCCGCGGACAGCGCCGATCCGTTCGATGCCGCCGCCGGTGACAGCCGCCTGCTGCAGGCGTGGGGCAGCGCCGGTCGCGACTTCATGGCGCTGCTCGGCGGTTATGAAGTCGTGCATCCCCGCCTGGATGTCGGTGCCTGGCCGGACCCGCTCGAGGCCGGCGGTGCGCTGGCCGACGGCCTGCTTCGGCGGATGCAGCACGACATCCTGCAGCGTCGCGCGACGGCGCCGGGCATCGCCGACGTGCGCGTCGATGACCCGACCCTGCAGGTGCATGCCTGCCATACCCGCCTGCGCGAACTGCAGGTGCTGCACGACCAGTTGCGCGGACTGCTGGAGGATCCGCGCTTCGATCCACCGCTGCAGCCGCGCCAGATCGCGGTGCTGGCACCGGACATCGACCCCTACGTGCCGTACCTGGAAGCGGTGTTCGGGGGCGATGCCGGGCAGCGCCTGCCGTGGACCGTTGCCGACACCAGCCCGCTGCAGGGCGAACCGCTGGCCGAGGTGTTCCTGCAGGTGCTGCAACTGCCGGTCTCGCGCTTCGGGCTGTCGGAGCTTCTGGCATTGATGGGCAGCCCGCCGCTGGCGACCGCCTCCGGGCTGGACGAGGCCGATTTCGACCGTCTGCGCGCCTGGCTGCAGGCCGCCGGCGTGCGCTGGGGGCTGGATGCCGCACACCGGCAGTCGCAGGACGCGCCGGCCGATGACACCTGGACCTGGCAGTTCGCGCTGGATCGCCTGCTGCTGGGCCATGCCACCGGCAGTGATGCCGACACCGCCGGGGTGGCACCGCGGCCGGAGCTGGAGGGCGGCGCGTTGTCCGCGCTGGATGCCCTGCTGCAGCGGCTGCGCGAGTTCGCCGGCTGGCAGCGGCGTCTGGGTGATGCTCACACGCCGACGCAATGGCGCGCACTGTTGCTCGGGGTGCTGGAGACTCTGCTGCCGGAGCCGCCGGCCGACGCCGGCAGCCGCCGCGCACTGGAGCGCCTTCGCAGCCTGGTCAACGAGTTCGTCGTGCAGGCGCAGGCCGCCGGCTTCGATGCACCGGTACCGGCGGACGTGGTGCGTGCGCACTTCGCCGCCACGCTTGGCGAGGCCGACACCCGCGCGCCGTTGTTGACCGGCGGCATCAGCTTCGGGCGCATGGTGCCGATGCGCTTGTTGCCGTTCCGGGTGATCTGCGTGCTGGGCATGAACGATGGCGATTTCCCGCGGCGCGATCCCGCCGCCGGCCTGAGCCGGTCGACCGCGGCGATCGGCACCGACGCGCGTCGTCGCGGCGATCGTTCGGTGCGCGAGGATGACCGTTTCCTGTTCCTGCAGCTGTTCACCGCGGCACAGGACGTGTTCTACGTCAGCTACCTGGGTGCCGACGCGCGCGACGGCAGCATGCGAGAGCCTTCGGTGCTGGTCAGTGAACTGCTCGAGGAAGCCGCGCGCCAGCATGCGGACCCCGACGCCGCCCGGCGACGGCTGGTGGTGCGGCATCCGTTGCAACCGTTCTCACCGCAGGCCTTCGGTGGCGACGACAGGCGCCGCTTCAGTTACCGCCGCCAATGGCAGGCGGCGGCGGAAGGCGCCTCGTCGCCGCGGCGCGTGCTGGCGCCGTGGTTCGACAGTGCGCCGCTGGCCGAGGCGGCCACGCCAGCGGCAGCAATCCGGCTCGATGCGCTTCGCCGTGTCCTGGAGACGCCGGCCAGTGCCTTCCTGCAGCACACGTTGGGCCTGCGCATGGACGTGGTGGAAGACGCCGGCGAGGACATCGAGCCACTGGCCGGGCCCCAAGGCGGCATCGACCGCGCCATCCTGCAGCGCGCGCTGTTCCCGGCGCTGGTCGACGGCATGGACGAGGACACGCTGCACCAGCGCCTGCGGGCACGCGGCCTGCTTCCCGCCGCGGCGCTGGGTCGCACCTTGCTGGCGCGGGAGCGGCAGCGGCTGGAACCGTATGTGCAGGCGTTCCGCGACTGGCGCGGCGAGGCCACGGCGGAGGCGCGGCGGATCGTGTTGCCGCTGGGCGATCGCACCGTGCACGCCCAGCTGGGCGACATCTACCCGCACGGCATCGCCCGCCTGCGTTTCGGCAAGCGCAATGGACCGTCGGTGATCCGCAGCGGACTGGACTGGCTGGTCGCGTGTGCCCATGGCCTGCAGCTGCCGCTGGTCGCGTTCCACGAGGACGCGCTGCCGCCGACGCCCCGCGAGCCGCTGGAACCGGCGCAGGCCCGCGCCGCGCTGGAACACCTGCTGTCGATCCACGATCGCGCCTTCCGCGAACCGCTTCCCTTCGCCGCCCGCAGTGGCTGGGCCTATCACGCGGAACCCAAGGCCCGGGTCGGTGTACGCAAGGCCCTGGGCCAATGGCGCGGCGGAACGCATGTCTGGGCCGAAGGCGGCACCGACGTGATGCGACTGGCGCTGCGTGGGCGTGATCCGTTCGTCGATCCGGCCTCGCTGCAGCGCTTCATCGGTCTGGCCGTGGCGATCTTCGCCGCCTTGGAGGGCGGTGCGGTGGTCGATCCGGACAGCGTGGAACTTCCGGATATCGGTGATTTCAGCTTCGATGCCGAGGAGGACGCCGGATGAGCCGCATTGCCGCCGACACTCCCGCCGCCAACGACGCGAGCCTGGACGATCCCGCCGTGCACGACCCCTACCTGCAATTGCCGCTGCACGGCGTGCACGCGATCGAAGCCTCGGCCGGCACCGGCAAGACCTTCACCCTGGCCACGCTGGTGCTGCGGCTGGTGGTGGAGCGGGGCCTGCGCATCGGCCAGGTGCTGGCGGTGACCTTCACCGAAGCGGCGACCCAGGAATTGCGCGCACGCATCCGTGCCCGGTTGCTGCTGGCCGCCGGCCTGCTCGATGCGCCGGCCAGTGACGACGCCGACGACAGCGAGGTTCGGCTGTCCCGGGCCGTTCTGGACAGGCATCTGGCGCGTGGCGAGGAAAGCGCCGGTGCCCTGCGCCTGCGCCTGCGCGAAGCCGCCGACGGCATCGACCTGGCCGCCGTGTTCACCATCCACGGCTTCTGCCTGCGGGTGTTGCGCGAACATGCCCTGGCGAGCGGGCAGGGTTTCGACCCACCGGAACTGCTGGCCAACGCACGCCACCTGCGCGAGGAAATCGCCGCCGACCTGTGGCGCGTGCATGCCGTCGACGAGGACAGCAGTGCGGACCTGTTGGCGCTGTGGCCCGCGGGCCCGAAGGATCTGGCACGCGATCTGGGCGACCTGCTCGCCAGCACCGAGTTGCTGCCCGCGCCTGCCGACCCCGCCCCCGGAGCGACGCCGCCCGACACCGCCAAGGCCTTCGCGACGTTGCGGGCCGTCGCGCTCCTGCATGGGGACGAGTTTCGCGAAGCGCTGCTGCATGCCTGCGCGTCCAAGGTCCTGAACGGGCGCAGCTACACGGCCGACTGGATCAACGCGCTGTTCGATGGACTGATGCGCTGGTCTGCGAGCGACCAGGTGGCGGCCTTCGCCCACGGCAAGCTGCCGATGCTGTGTCGCGATGCGTTGCGGGAAAAGACCAACACGGCCAGCGTCGGCAAGACCCCGGACTCGCCGTTGTGCGATGCCATCGCCGATTGCCTGGCCGCCGTGGCCGCGCATGCGGCGTGGCGCGAGGCGGCGCGCGTGCGCCTTCTGCACGCGGTGCGCAAGGAAGGTCGCCGCCGCATGGACCAGCGCAAGCGGCAACTGCGCCTGCAGACCTACGACGATCTCATCACCCGCGTCGCCGACGCGCTGCAGGGCGAAGACGGCGAGGCGCTGGCGGCAGCGCTGCGTGACCAGTACGCCGTGGCACTGGTCGACGAATTCCAGGACACCGACCCGCGCCAATGGCAGATCTTCCGCCGCGTGTTCGGCAGCGGCAGCGACCCGGCGCTGTTTCTCATCGGCGACCCCAAGCAGGCGATCTACGGCTTTCGCGGCGGCGACGTGGAAACCTATCTCGCCGCGCGTGCCGTCGCCGAGGACGCGCCGGCGCTGGATCGCAACTTCCGTTCGCGTCCGGGCGTGCTGCGCGTCATCGAAGCGCTGTACCGGCAGGCCGGCGTCGAGCACGCCTTCCATGAGCCGCGCATCCGCTTCACCCCGGTCCAGCCCGGCGGGACGCGTCGCGATGACGACTTCCTGCTGGGTGCGGCCGACGACCACGGTGCCGCCGTGCCGCCGCCGCTGCGACCGGCACCGGCGCTGACGCTCTGGCACGCCCATGACGAGGCCGCCGCCTCGGTCGAAGCCTCGCGTGCCGCCGCCACCGATGCCTGCGTGGCCGCGATCCACGCCGTGCTCGGCGCGGCCCGCGACAGCCGTGCCTGCATCAAGGGTGCGCCGGTCCAGCCCGGCGACATCGCGGTGCTGGTACGCCAGCATCACGAGGCCACCCGCATTCGCCAGGCGTTGGCCGCAGCAGGCATCCCGGCGGTGGCCGCGGGCAAGCAGAGCCTGTTCGCCACCGACGAGGCACGCGAGGCCTTCACCCTGCTGCAGGCGCTGTTGCACGCGCATGACGACGGACGCCTGCGGGCGGCGCTGTCCACGGTGTTGGCGGGTCTGGATGCCGTGGCACTGCATGCCCTGGACAGCGATGCGGATGCGTTGCGTCGCCATCAGGACGCGCTGCAGGACTGGCGGCGACGGCTGGCGCTGGGTGGTCCGCTCGCGCTGTTCGGCGACCTGTGCGCCGAGCATGCACCGCGGCTTCTGCGCCTGCTCGATGGCGAGCGTCGCCTGACCAACTACCTGCAACTGGCCGAACAGCTTCAGGAAGCGACGCTGCACACGCGCGGCCCGTCGGGGCTGGTCGACTGGCTGGGCAGCGCCATCGCCAATGCCGACGACAGCGATGAAGCACAACTGCTGCGGCTGGAGTCCGACGCGCGCCGCGTGCAGATCGTCACGCTGCACAAGAGCAAGGGCCTGGAGTACCCGCTGGTCTTCGTTCCCTATGCCGGCATCCACGGCCAGCAGCGACGGGCGGGCCGGCATGTCACCGTCGGCGATGCCGACGGCCGCCGCCTGCACTGGCGGCTGCAGGTCGATGCGTCGGGCTGGGGTGAGGCCGTCAGCCGCTGGCAGGAGGCCGAACGGAGCGAGGATGCACGCCTGCTTTACGTTGGCCTGACCCGCGCGCGTGATGCGCTGTGGCTGGCCGGTGGTGCGTTGAAGGGCCTCGCGCACACTGCATTGGGCGCGATGCTGGCCGAGCCGGACGCGCTGGACACCGGCCATGCCGGCGACATCGTCCACGACCACGCCATGCCCGCGCGTCCGCCGCGGCTGCCACCGGAGAGCACGGCGGCAGCGGATGCGGCGCGCACGCCGACGCGCGTGCTGCACGGTGACTGGTGGGTGCACAGCTTCTCGCAACTGACCCGGCGCGAGTCCTGGCAGGAGCGTCATGCCGCGGCGACGGAGGACGCCGGTGCCGCCAGCGACGAGGTGCCGGCGACCACCGGCAGCGATGACGACAGTGACCGCCGGTTCGGTGGCAGCGACTTCGGCAACGCCCTGCATGACGTGCTCGAGCGCGCCGACTTCGCCGCTTGGGCCGACTGGCGCGAAGGCGACCCGGCGCCGACCGGCGAAACCGCGATGCTTGCCGAGGCGCTGGCCGCGCACGGCTACGGCGATGCGTTGCGCGAGGACGGAGCGGCCCTGCTGACACGCCTGGTCGGCCGCACGCTGACCGTGCCGCTGCCGGAAGGCGGTCGCCTGCATGCGCTGCCGGCACATCAGCGCCGCGCCGAAATCGAATTCCACTTCCCGTTGCAGCCCACTGCGGTGCCGGCCCTGCTGGCGCTGCTGCACGACCATGGCGTGGTCCCGGAGCGTTCCGGCTTCGGCCAGCGCAGGCGGCTGGAAGGGTTGATGACGGGCAAGATCGACCTGACCTACCGCCATGCCGGCAAGTGGTACGTGCTGGACTACAAGTCCAACCGCCTGCCGCGTTATGACGGCCCTGCACTGGCCGTGGCCATGACCCACAGCGAATACGACCTGCAGGCGCTGATCTACACCGTGGCACTGCACCGCTGGCTGCGTTTCCGCCTGGGCGAGCGCTACGACTACGCGCGTGACTTCGGCGGCGTGCGTTATCTGTTCGCGCGCGGGTTGGCGCCGGAATCGGATTCCGGCGCCGGCGTGTTCGCGCAGCGCTTTCCGCGGGAACTGGTCGATGCACTGGACGCGCTGTTCGGCGGCGACCCCGAGGCCGCGGATCGCGCCATGACCGGAGCCGCGCCATGAACCTGTTCGACACGCTGGTGCGCAGCGGCCAGTTGCGTCCGCTGGATGGTGCGTTGGCGCGGACCTTGAAGCGACTGGATCCCGGGACTCCGGACGCGGTACTCGCTGCCGCGGCACTGGCCTCGCTGGCCGTGGCGCGCGGCGATGCCGGCCTGCCGTTGGCGGGGCCGCCGGCCATCGAGGGCGTGGCGGCGTCCGCGTTTCCCGATCCCGTGCAGTGGCAGGCGCAACTGGCGGCATCGCGCTGGGTGGACGTTCCCGCCGATGCTGATCAGCCGGCTCGGGAGCAAGCGCCGCTGGTACTGGAGCATGGCCTGCTGTACCTGCGTCGTTACCGCGAGTACGAGCGCCGGCTGGCCACTGGCCTGCGGCGCATCGCCCGCGAGGACATGACCGGCGACGCCCCGGCCGAGGTGTTCGCGGCGATGTTTCCCGAGGATGGTGACGCCTCGCAGGCGGACGCCGCGCGTCTCGCGCTGCGCCAGCCCCTGTGCCTGGTCAGCGGCGGGCCCGGTGCCGGCAAGACCACCACCATCGCGCGCATCCTGCTGTTGCTGCTGGCACGCGCGGCGACCAAGGACGCGGCGGTGCCGCGCATCGCCCTGGCCGCGCCGACCGGCCGCGCTGCCGACCGCATGGCCGCGAGCCTGCGTCACGCCCGCCTGCAACTGGAGGGCATGCCGGCCGTCGCCCCGGAATGGCTGGCGGCCCTGCCGGCCAGCGCCAGCACGCTGCACCGTCTGCTGGGCAGCATTCCCGACAGCCCCCGGTTCCGTCACCACACGGACAATCCGCTGCCGTTCGACGTGGTGGTGGTCGATGAGGCGTCGATGATCGATCTGCCGTTGATGGCCAAGCTGGTCGATGCCGTGGCTGATGGCAGCCGCCTGCTGCTGCTGGGCGACCCGGACCAGCTGCCGTCGGTGGAAGCCGGTGACGTGCTGGCGGCGATGATGGCCGCTGCCGACGACCACGGCACGTTGCCGCATGCGCGGCTGCGCGGTGCCTGGCGGCAGGCCGACGCATTGCAGCTGGCACCGTTGTCCGCTGCGGTGCGTGCCGGCGAGGATGCCGAGGCGCTGCGCTTGCTGCGCGATGGCGCGCTGTCCGGCGTGCACTTCCATGCTGGCCAGCACGATCCGCTGCATCCGTCGCTGCGTGACGGCCTGCTGGCGCCGTGGCGGGCCCTGCTGGCGCTGGACGATCCACGGCAGGCGCTGGCGGCGATGGACGTGCAGCGCCTGCTCACCGTGCTGCGCGAAGGCCCGCAGGGCGCCGCCAGCCTCAATGCCCGCATCGAGGATGCACTGGCCGGTGCGCGCCGCGAGGCATATTTCCATGGTCGGCTGCTGATGGTCACCGAGAACAGCTACCGCCACGGCCTGTTCAACGGCGATACCGGCATCTGCCTGCGCGGTGCCGATGGCGTGGTCGAAGTCTGGTTCCATGGCGAAGGCGGCCAGCCGCGGCGTTTCCTGCCCGGCAACCTCCCGGCCCACGCCAGCGCGTGGGCCAGCACGGTGCACAAGGCGCAGGGTTCGGAGTTCGACACCGTGTGGCTGCAACTGCCACGGGCCGCCGCCCGGCCACTGACGCGGGAA
Source organism: Pseudoxanthomonas suwonensis (assembly GCA_030535605.1). Taxonomy (GTDB): domain Bacteria; phylum Pseudomonadota; class Gammaproteobacteria; order Xanthomonadales; family Xanthomonadaceae; genus Pseudoxanthomonas_B; species Pseudoxanthomonas_B suwonensis_B. Next base: position 47,183 of record JAUNRQ010000005.1, on the reverse strand, counting down.
CTGGTCTACACCGCCCTGACGCGCGCGCGCCGGCAGTTGCATGTGCTGGGCAGTGACGCGGTGTTCGCCGGTGCGCTGCGCCAGCGCGTGCAGCGTGCTTCCGGCTTGGCCATGCGCCTTGCGGTCACGACCACGCCGGCAGCGGTGTAGAAAACAACGGCTGCGCTGCCGGCGTTCCGGCCTCGCGTGATGTGCGCAGCCGGATCGAGGTCGCCGCGGCAGCCGATTCCATTCGCGACCTGCCCGTGTCGAGGGGCCGGGCATCGGCGCGCGAATGCATCGGCGCCTGCCCACGGGTTGGCCTCATCCCGCCTTGCGCGCCGCGATCCAACGCTCCACGCGCTGTTCCAGCAGGTCCAGCGGCATGGCGCCGCCACCCAGAACGGTGTCGTGGAAGCCGCGGATGTCGAAGCGATCACCCAACTCGGACTCGGCGCGGGCGCGCAGCTGCTGGATGCGGATCATGCCGACCTTGTAGGCCGTGGCCTGGCCGGGCATCACCAGATAGCGCTGCACTTCCGAGCGCACCGCGGTTTCCGGGATCGAGCTGTTGGCCAGGAAGTAGGCCACCGCCTGTTCTTCGGTCCAGCCCTTGGCATGCATGCCGGTGTCGACCACCAGCCGGATCGCGCGCCACATCTCGGACGTCAGGCGGCCGTACTCGGAGTACGGGTCCTGGTAGGTGCCGGGCATTTCCTTGGCCAGCCATTCCGAATACAGGCCCCAGCCTTCGCTGTAGGCGGTCGACCCCATCTGCGTGCGGAACTTGGGCACGCCGGTCAGCTCCTGGGCGATCGAGATCTGCATGTGGTGGCCCGGCAGGCCCTCGTGGTAGGCGATCACCTCCAGTTCGGGCTTGGGCATGGCGTTCATGTCCGACAGGTGCGCGTAGTAGATGCCGGGGCGCGAGCCGTCGGGGGTGCCGGGGTAGTAGTGCTGCGCGGCACCGGGCTGCTCGCGGAACGGCTCCACCCGGCGCACCACCAGTTCGGCCTTCGGCAGCAGGCCGAAGTATTGCGGCAGCACCTTGCGGATGGTGTCGATCGCGGCGGTGGCATCGTCGATGTACGCCTGACGGCCCGCATCGGTGTCGGGGTACTTGAACTGCGGATCGGTGGCGATGAAGCGGAAGAACGCCTGCAGGTCGCCATCGAAGCCCACCTGTTGCTTCAGTGCCTCCATCTCGCCGCGCAGCCGCGCCACTTCCGACAGACCCAGCTGATGGATCTGCTCGGCGCTCATGTCGGTGGTGGTGTGCTGGGCGATCTGCCAGTTGTAGAAGGCTTCGCCACCGGGGTGGGTGGTGCCGACGCCGCTGGGGTTGGTCGGAGCCTTGCCGCGTTCGCCTTCGGCGTAGGCGATGATCGCGTCGTAGGCAGGACGCAGCTGCTGCTCGAGCGCCTCGCGAGCCTGCTGCTTCAACGCCGCGCCGCGGGCCGCGTCGATCACGCCCTTCTCCACCAGCGCGTCGGCCTTGGCCTGGGCATCGGCCCACAACGCGCTGTCGTCGCCTTCGGTGAACGGTGCCCCGGTGATGACCCGGCGCGCCTGGTCGATGACGCCATCGAAGGCGAAGCGCGGTGCACGGATGTCCTTGGCCGAGGAGGCGCGCGCGCGTTCGAGGGTCTGCTCCACCAGCACCGGCACCGCGCGCAGCCGCGAGATGTAGGCCAGGTAGTCCGCCTCGGCCTCGACCTTGTGGAAGTTGATCAGGAAGGTCGGCAGGAAACTGTGGGTGCCGCCGAACTGGGTGAACGGGTAGCCGTGGTCGCGGAAGGCCTCGCCGTCGCGGGCGCGTTCGTACTGGCGCTTCCACAGTTGCCAGGACAGGCGGGTGTCTTCGTCCAGGCGCTGGTAGTCGAACTGCGCCTCCATCTGCGCCACCGAGCGGCGCATCCATTCCAGGCGTGCGCGGGTCGCCGCTTCGGAGGCGTCCTCGAGCTGGTCCTGCAGGTCCTTGCGGCCAAGCATGGTCATGCGCATCGGACTGAACTGCAGCGACTGTTCGTACTGCTCGTCGAACCAGGCATTGAGCCGGGCCGATTCGTCCTGGGCGACGGCGGTCGCGGCGACGGCCGGGCGGGTGTCGGCCGGGGCGGTAGCGCAGCCGGCGAGGGTGGCGGACAGGGCCAGCAGGATGCTGCAGGTCAGGCGGTTGCACATGGGACGCTCCAAGTCAGGGCGGAGTGGGCGGTGGCCCGATTCTAGCGCCGCAATCGGCCCGGCCGGCCGTGCCATCGGTTGGCTCGCTCCGTGCAAATGTTGCTGGATCGTAAAGACGTGCGGCGCGCCGGTTCACGCCATTCGAACCCGCGGCTTGCGACAGTGCACCTGCAATCTCTCTCCAAGACTTCGGGCCGCCACCGCGCGGCCCTTTTTCTGGGCAGTGATCGGACCGGCGGCCCAATCTTTTGTTTTGTAGAGGCGCGCAGCGCCCGGCACAATGGACGTTTTCCCGGAGCGTCCGCCATGAACGAGCTGCTTGAGTGCATCGAGATCCAGACTGCATCCGATCCGCAGTGGAGCGTGATCTGGCTGCACGGGCTGGGTGCGGACGGGCATGACTTCGAGCCGATCGTGCCGGAACTGGTGGCACCGGACTGGCCGGCGTTGCGCTTCGTGTTCCCGCACGCGCCGACGCGCGCGGTCACCATCAACAACGGCGTGCGCATGCGCGCCTGGTACGACATCCGTGACCTGGACCTGGCCAACCGCGCCGATGCCGAGGGCGTGGCCGAGTCGGTGGAACAGGTCGAGGCGCTGATCGCCCGCGAAGCCAGCCGTGGCGTGCCGGCATCACGGGTGTTGCTGGCCGGATTCTCGCAGGGTGGCGCGATCACGCTTGCGGTGGGCCTGCGCCGCAGCGAGCCGCTGGCCGGACTGGTGGCGCTGTCGACCTACCTTCTGCTGGGGGCCACAATGGCCGCTGACGCCACCACCGCCGCACGTTCGCAACCGGTGTTCATGGCCCATGGCAGCGACGACCCGGTGGTGCCGTACATCGGTGGCAAGCGCAGCCGCGACGCGCTGCAGCGGGCCGGCTTCGCGGTCGATTGGCACGTCTATCCGATGGGCCATCAGGTGTGCGCGCAGGAAATCGCCGACCTGCGTGCATGGATGGGCCGGCGGCTGGCGCTCTGACGAGCGGGTTGACGGCAGGCTTGACCAGCACCGGCGGCCGCGCTGGTTTGGGTACCATGGCGCGGGGATCCGTTGCCGATGGCGCCGGGGAGGGTGCGATGCGACTGGTGATAGCCGACGACGAACCGTTGGCGCGCGAGCGGTTGCGCGAGTTGCTGGACGGGATCGGCGGCGTGCAGCTGGTGGCCGAGGCCGGTGATGGCCAGGCCACGCTGGATGCCTGTGCCGAGCACCGTCCCGATGCGGTGTTGCTGGACATCGCCATGCCCGGCATCGACGGGCTGGAAGCGGCCCGCCAGCTGCGCCTGTTCGAGCCGCCGCCGGCGGTCATCTTCTGCACTGCGTACGATGCCCACGCGCTGTCGGCGTTTGAAGCGGCCGCGGTCGACTATCTGGTCAAGCCGGTGCGCCGCGAACGCCTGGCGGCGGCGCTGGAGCGGGCGCGGATCATGGTCGAAGGCCGCAGTCGCCCGGCCACCGGGGCGCCTTCCGGCCGCCGTACCCGCCTCAGTGCCCGTCTGGGGGGCCAGCTGCGGTTGATCCCGGTGGACACCGTCGACTGCCTGCGCGCCGAGGAGAAGTACGTGGTCGTGCACCATGCCGGTGGCGAGGACTTGCTGGAAGAGTCGCTGAAGTCGCTGGAGGACGAGTTCGCCGCGCTGTTCGTGCGCATTCACCGCAACTGCCTGGTCGCACGCAAGGCGATCACCGGCCTGCAGCGCGATGCCGAAGGCCGCACCTGGGTGCTGCTGCGTGACGGCGCGCTGCGCTTCGAGGCCAGTCGCCGCTGCCTGCCGGAAGTGCGCGAGGTGTTGCGGCGGCTGTAGCAGCCGCGCGGGTGCGACCTTGGGTCCGGAGGGCCGCAGGGCCTAAGATGGCGGACGTTTTCGCAAGGCCCGCCTGCCCGCATGTTGCTTCGCATCGCCACCCGGAAAAGTCCGCTTGCCCTGTGGCAGAGCGAACACGTTGCCGCCTGCCTGCGCCAGGCGCATCCTGCGCTGGACGTCGCGCTGGTGCCGCTGTCGACCCGCGGCGACGAGGTGCTGGATCGCTCGCTGGCGGCGATCGGTGGCAAGGGCCTGTTCCTGAAGGAGCTGGAAGTGGCCATGCAGCGCGGCGATGCCGATTGCGCGGTGCATTCGCTGAAGGACGTGCCGATGCAGCTGGAGCCCGGCTTCATGCTGCCCGCGGTGCTGGAGCGTGCCGATCACGCCGATGCATTCGTCAGCAATCGGTGGCAGGCGCTGCAGGAGTTGCCGCAGGGTGCCGTGGTGGGCACGTCGTCGTTGCGCCGGCAGGCGCAGCTGCGCGCGTTGCGGCCGGACCTGGACATCCGCGACCTGCGCGGCAACGTCAACACGCGGCTGGCGCGCCTGGACGCTGGCGACTACGACGCCATCCTGCTGGCGTGTGCCGGCCTGCAACGGTTGGGACTGGAGGCGCGCATCCGTGCCCGCCTGCTGGACCCGGACTGGCTGCCGGCGCCGGCGCAGGGCGCGATCGCGATCGAATGTCGCGACGGCGATGTCGCGCTGGCCGAGTTGCTGGCGGTGCTGGACCACGCCGATACCCGCCGTTGCGTGGACGCCGAGCGGGCCATGAACCTGGCTCTGCACGGCAGTTGCCATGTGCCGGTGGCGGCGCTGGCACGGTTGCAGGGTGACATGCTGCAGCTGCACGGGCTGGTCGGCGAGGCCGCCAGTGGCCGGCTGGTTCGCCAGTTTGCCGAAGGGCCGGCCGATGCGCCCGAGGCTCTGGGCACGCGGGTTGCCGAAGGCCTGCTGGCACAGGGCGCGGCGGCGATGCTCGGAGAGCCGACGGCGTGAGCCGTGCCTTGTCCCGGCGTGAGGCGGGCCACCGCAACCACGCGTTGACGAGCGTTCCTTAAGCTGGCCCCGGCACGCTTCGTGTTCCACCACCCCTTTCATTGCCGATGGCCGCAGTGCTTCTTCGCCACCGCTTCCTCCTGTTGATCGTGCTTGTCGCGCTGGCGTTGCTGGCCGGTGTCGGCCTGCGCGACCCGCAGCCGGCAGACGAACCGCGCTTCGTGCTGGCGGCCGAGCGCATGGTCGAAAGCGGCCAGTGGTTGCTGCCGCATCGCGGGCACGAGCTGTATGCGGAGAAGCCACCGACGTTCATGTGGTTGCTTGCGTCCGCGCAGTCGCTGACCGGTGACTGGCGGAGTGCCTTCCTGTTGCCGTCATGGCTGGCGGCGCTGCTCACGCTGGGGCTGACGTGGGATCTGGCGCGGCGCCTGTGGAGTCCGCGCATTGCCGCCCATGCCGCGCTGGCGCTGTTCGTGTGCTTGCAGTTCGGGCTGCAGGCCAAGCGTGCGCAGATCGACATGGTGCTGGTGGCGATGACCACGCTGTCGCTGTGGGCGTTGTGCCGCTACCTGCTGCTGCGCCGGGACTGGCGGCTGTTGTTGCTGGGCACCTTTGCCGCCGGCCTGGGCACGGTGACTAAGGGCGTGGGCTTTCTGCCGTTGCTGGTGTTCCTGCCGTGGCTGCTGGTGCGTCGCCGGCAGGCGGTGGTGGCCTCGCCGGCATCGGCATGGTCGTGGCACCTGCTGGCCGGCATCGGCGGCTTCCTGCTGGGGGTCGGTGTCTGGCTGCTGCCGCTGGGCGTGGCGCTGCTGGCCGGGAACGATCCGGCGTTGCGTGGCTATGCCGCGGAATTGCTGTTCAAGCAGACCGGCACACGCTACGCCAATCCCTGGCACCACGTGCGCCCGGCCTGGTACTACCTGCAGGTGATGGCAACGCTGTGGTTGCCGGGTGCCGCGCTGCTGCCGTGGATGCTGCCGGCATGGAGGCGGCGCGTGCGGCGCATGGACGCACGCTTCGTGCTGTTGCTTGGATGGAGCTTGCTGGTGCTGCTGTTCTTCACGCTCAGCCCGGGCAAGCGCGAGGTCTACATCTTCCCGGCGCTGCCGGCGCTGTGCCTCGCCGCCGCCCCGTTGTTGCCGGTCCTGCTGCGCCGACGCGGGCCGCGTCTGGTGCTGGCCGCATGGCTGCTGCTGCTGGCGGTGCTGGCCCTGGCCATCGGTCTGTCGGCTTGGCCGCAGCAGGCCCCATGGCTGGCCACGCAGGTGGCGCGACGCGGCATGGATGCCGCTTCCGTCGCGTCGCTCGGTGGCTGGTTGCTGTTGCTGGGTGGGGGATTGCTGGCGTTGCTGGCCTGGTCGCGGCTGCGGCGCATCGGCACGGCCGTGGTGGTCGGCACCGCGTTGTTGTGGAGCGTCTACGGCATCGGCCTGATGCCGGCGGTGGATGCCGACAGTTCGGCCCGCGCGATCATGCGCCAGGCCGGCGAGCGGATCGGTCCGGAGGCGGAACTGGGCCTGCTGGCCTGGCGCGAGCAGCATCTGTTGCAGGCCAATCGCGAACTTGGCCGCCCGGTGGCCGAGTTCGGCTTCAAGCGACCGTGGGAGCTGCAATGGCAGGACGCCGCCCGTTGGCTGGCCGAAGCGCCCGGAAGGCGCTGGCTGTTCGTGCTGGAGGACGCGCTGGGCCCGTGCGTGGAGCGCGCGCATGCCGAGCCCATCGGTGTCTCCAATCGGCGCACGTGGTGGCTGGTGCCGGGCACCGCGGTGCGCGCCGGATGCACGGTGCCGCCATTCGCGCCGGAGCCGCCGGAATGAGCGGCGCGAATGGTCCCCCGCCTGCTCCAAGCCTGCCCCACGCCTGCCCCTGTGCCGGAGCCCTCATGAGCCATCCCGTTCCCGAGCTGTCCATCGTCATCCCCGTGTTCAACGAGCGCGACAACATCGTGCCGCTGGTCGACGAGATCCTCGCGGTGCCCGGGCTGGGCCGTTTCGAGATCGTGTGCGTGGATGACGCCTCCTCCGACGACAGCCTGGCGGTGTTGCGGGCCAAGGCCGTCACCACGCCGGCGTTGCGGGTCGTGGCGCAACCACGGCGCCGCGGGCAAAGTGCCGCGATGCGTTCCGGGGTGCTGGCCGCACGCGCACCGTGGGTCGCGACGCTGGACGGTGATGGCCAGAACGATCCGGCGGACCTGCCCGGACTGCTGGCGCAACGTGATGCCGCCGCCGCCGGGGTCAAGCTGTTCGCCGGCTGGCGGGTGCAGCGCCGGGACAGCGGCAGCAAGCGCCTGGCGTCGCGCTGGGCCAACCGCATCCGCACCGCGCTGCTGCGCGATGACACCCCCGACACCGGCTGCGGGATCAAGCTGTTCGAGCGCGAAGCGTTCCTGCGCCTGCCCGCGTTCGACCACATGCACCGCTATCTGCCGGCACTGGTGCAGCGTGCCGGCTGGCAGACGCAAAGCGTGCCGGTTCGGCATCGGCCACGCACCGCCGGGGCTTCCAAGTACACCAACCTTTCGCGCGCGCTGGTCGGTATCCACGACCTGCTCGGCATGTTGTGGTTGATCCGCCGCGGTGGCGCCGCTCGCCATGACGCCGTCGAAATCACGCGGGAGGGAGCCGTCCCATGAACCAGGAATTGACCTGGCTGGCCTGGACCGGCCTGCACATGACCCCGTGGAAGCTGATCGGCCTGACCGGTGCGACCCTGTTCGGGCTGCGCTGGCTGGTGCAGTTCCTGGCCACGCGCAAGGCGCGCATGCCGGTGATCCCGCGGGCGTTCTGGCTGATGAGCCTGGCCGGCAGTGCGATGACGTTGTCGTACTTCCTCTTTTCGTCCAAGCAGGACGCGGTCGGGGTGGTGCAGAACCTGCTGCCCGCGTTCACCGCCGCCTACAGCCTGTGGCTGGACATCCGCAACCGCGGCTGGCGGCCGCAACAGCAGTAGCGCGGCGCTTGGCCGTTCAGAAGCGATAGCGAAGCTGGGTGCGGCTTTCGGTTCGGGTCTGCTCGGTGCCGCCGTGGGTGGCGTGGTGGCGGAGCTCGACCTCGGTCTGCCAGCTCAGCTGCGGTTGCAGTTGCATGGTCAGGCCGATGGCGCTGCGCAGGTAGCGCGCGTTGTTGCCGGTCTCGAACCAGGTGCGCTGGCTCAGGCGGGTGCGCTCGCCCAGACGGTGCTGCAGGTCGACCTGGCCGCGAGCGACCAGTCCCTGGCTGGCGCTGCCGTTGTCGGCATAGGGACGCCAGCGCAGGCCGGTGCCGACTTCCACGCGCAGCTGGGTGTCGGCGTCATGCCAAGCCTGGACACCGTAGCGTGCGCCGAGACGAGAGTCGTTGAACTCGGTCGCGACCCAGCTGTTGCGGCTGGTCGGCGCGCGCAGGCGCTGGCCACGCCGCGGCTGGCCGGGCAGGTCACGGCGCGGCGTGGTTTCGGCGAAGGCCAGCCGCGGACCGGCGCCGGTGCAGGCCAGCTCGCGGCAATGCATGGGGATCGGCGCGTATTCGGCCGGCACCTGCAGGGCCACCGGACGCGAGGGATCCTCCGTCACCGGCTGCAGGAACACGGGCAGGATCAGCAATGTCAGTACGGCGGACATTGTCGTCGCGGCAAGGTACTTCGGAACGTCAGCGGATCATTTTGCCCGTCCCGCGCGGCGCGTCCAAGCCGGTTGCGCGGGCCGTGTTCAGCCAACGTGCTCAGTAGTACAGCATCACCAGGTGCCGGGCTTGGGCGAAAAACAACCAGCGTTCGAAAACGCTGCCCAGCAGCACGGCCGCCGGAAGCAGCCACAGCCATGCGCCCGGCGCCAGCAGTCCGGCCGCCAGCAGCAGCATGCCGATCGGCACCGTGGCCAGGCACAGCAGCATGAGCAGGCGCAACGTGCGCGCATGGCGACGGGCGACGACGAAGCCCATTTCCCGGGTCAGGTAGTTGGCTTCGGTGTGCGGGTGCTCGAACACCCGCACGCCGCGTCCGGGCAGGCCAACGGCATCACCGCGGTCCTGTGGCAACGCGCTGCCATCGATGTCGCGCCAGTACCCCAGCTTCATCCCGATCAGCACCAAGGCCAGCACGGCGAGCAACCCGGCCAGCCATGCGCCGCCACCGGCCATCGCCAGCCAGGCCAGTCCGCCACCCAGCACGGCGAAGCCCAGATAGACCGGCAACACCAGATGATGACGCCACGCGGGGATCGGCTTGAGGCTGGCGTAGATCATCGCGGTGCAGGCCACGGTCACCAGCGCGCACAGGGCCAGCAGCATGCCCAGCACCCGCGCGGGGATGCCGGCGTCGGGAGCCAGCCACAGCAACGCGGCGGGGACGAAGCACAGTGCCGCCATGGCCCCTTCGCGCGACAGCCACGACGTGCGCCATTGCGAAAACGCGCGCCACGCCCGCAGCGGCTTGCCCAGGTGCCAGAACGACGACAACAGGCCCACGGCGGTCAGCACGGCGCCCGCGATCAGCAGCAGCCAGATGCCCAGCGGCAGGAAGCCGTCGGGTGCCGGGCCGAACGCAAGGCGCAGGCCGACCCAGATCCAGATGCCATAGCCGAGGCCCGACAGGGTGGTGAAGAAGATCACGGACAGCGCGGGATGCATCAGCGTTTCACCAGTCGGCCGAGCCAGCGTTGCAGGGGGTTGCCGCTGGTGCCGGCGTCGGTGCCGGATGTGGCGGCATCTTCGTCACCACCACGGCGCGGGCGCGGCGGCAGGTAGCGGTTGACCGGCGCGTAGCCCAGTTCGGGCATCAACGCGACACCGCCGCGGTCGGCCACCAGTTTCGACACTTCCGACTGCGGATCACCGAGGTCGCCGAAATGGCGCGCGCGGGTCGGACAGGCCTGCACGCAGGCGGGTTGGCGCTCGGCCTCGGGCAGGTGCTGGTTGTAGATCCGGTCCACGCACAGGGTGCATTTCTTCATCACCCCTTCCACATGCGAGTACTCGCGTGCGCCGTAGGGGCAGGCCCACGAGCACAGCTTGCAGCCGATGCACTTGTCCTCGTCCACCAGTACGATGCCGTCTTCGGCGCGCTTGAAGCTGGCACCGGTCGGGCACACGGTGACGCATTGCGGGGTGTCGCAATGCAGGCAGCTGCGCGGAAAATGCAGGGTCATGGCCGGTTGCGGCGGCGCGTTGCCTTCGCCCGGAACCGCGTTGCGCTGCCGGGCAGTCCGGTTCGCGTCGGCGGCGGCGTCGCCATGCACCGGTTCCCGCCCACTTGCCAGGACCGGGGTGGGGGATTGCGCCTCCACCTCGTAGCTGTGCACGCGGTTGAACCAGATGCCGTGCGGGTCCTTGCCGTAGGGGTTTTCGTCGGTCAGCGGCCCGGCGATTCCGGCGGCGTTCCATTCCTTGCAGCTGGTCGCGCAGGCATGGCAGCCGACGCAGATGTCCAGGTCGATGACCAGCCCGAGCTTTTTCGCAGACGGCGGTGGCAACCCGGTCATGGCAGCTCCCGGTGGCGCAGCACGCCAGCGCCCCAGCCAAGGATCAGCAGCGAGAACAGCAGGCCGAAGGCGGCGCGCCAGCGTGGCGATGGCGGCTCCGGCAGGCGCCCGGTGGCGTTGGCCATGATCGAAGGATCCAGCAGTGCCCAGGTGCAGGCAATGACGCCGGCCAGCCCGGCCAGCAGCATCAGTGCGCGCAGTATCCGCATCAGCATGGCGTGGTGTCGGCCTCGTGCGTCAGAAGGGGAAGTAACGGGGGATCAGCACGACCGCCATGATGAAGAAGATCACGTTCAAAGGCATCCCGACCTTGAAGAAGTCGCCGAAGCGGTAGCCGCCGGCGGTGTAGACCATGGTGTTGGTCTGGTAGCCGATCGGGGTGGCGAAGCTGGTCGATGCGGCAAAGGCCACCGCCACCAGGAACGGCTTGCTGTCCACGCCCATCAGTTCGGCGGTGGCAATGGCGATGGGCGCGACCAGCACCGCCGAGGCGTTGTTGCTCATCAGCTCGGTCATCACCGAGGTCAGCAGGTAGACGATGGCCAGCGCCAGCAGCGGATTGCCCTCGCCGACGAAACGCAACGACGTGTGCGCCAGCCATTCGGCACCGCCGGAATTCTGCAGGGCGATGCCCAGGGGCAATACCCCGGCCAGCAGCATGATCACCCGCCAGTCGATGCCGCCGTAGGCTTCCTCCGTCTTGAGCACGTGCAAGGCCACCAGCGCCACGCAGCCGATCAACGCCGAGGACACGATCGACATGATTTCCAGCGCCGCCACGAGGATCACGGCGATCATGATCGCCACCGACAGGAAGGCGCGGCGACCGTCCACGCCCTGGCGGCGCCGCTGGTCCAGCAGCATCACGCCCGGCTCGCTGCGCAGCCCGTCGATCGCGCGCTCGGTGGCATCCACCAGCAGCACGTCGCCGACGGCCAGCGGCACCTTGTGCGGGGCCTGGCGGATGGCTTCACCGGGCCGCTGCAGGCCATGCACGCGCAGCCGGTACGTATGGCCGAAGCGCAGTTGCGCCAGCGAGCGGCCGGCAAGGTGCGAGCCGGGCGCGATCATGACCTCGGCGTGCAGCCGGTCCTCGGCCGGATCGCCGTCGAGGTCGCGGGCGACCGGGTCGAAGGTCAGCTTCAGCGCCTTGCGCGCCTTCTCGATCGCGTCCCAGCCACCGCGTACCAGCAGCCGGTCACCGGCTTCGACGGTCGCCGCGCGCGGTTGCAGCAGCATGTAGCCGTCGCGGTAGATCTCCAGCAACAACGCATCGCCGGTGTCCAGGGGCAGCACCTCGCTGCCGGTCTTGCCGATGGCCGGGGATTTTTCCGGCACATGCAGTTCCGTGACGAAGCGGCCGGCGTGGCTGTCGGTGCGGTCACGCGCAACGCCATGGTCAGGCAACAGGAAGCGCTGCGCCACCAGCAGGTAGAGCGTTCCCGCGCCGACGAACCACAGGCCCAGCTGGGTGAACTCGAACAGGGTGAACCCCGGCAGTCCCCGTTGTTGCGCGACCGAGTGCACCAGCAGGTTGGTCGAGGTGCCGACCAGCGTGCACACGCCGCCGAACTGCGCGGCATAGGACAGCGGGATCAGCATCTTCGACGGCGACGTGCCGGTGGCGCCGGCCGCGGCGATCACCAGCGGCAGGAACACCGCGACGATCGCGGTGTTGTTGATGAACGCCGAGGTCGCGGCCGCGAAGGCCATCAGCACCAACGCGAACAGCCAGGGCCAGCGGATCTTCCCCAGCAGATCGCCCAGCCCCTGGAGCACGCCGCTGCGCGAAATGCCGGCGCTGAGCACGAACATCGCCGCGACCGTGACCGTGGCCTCGCTGGAAAAGCCGGACAACGCTTCGCGTGGCGTGACCAGCCCCAGTGCCAGCACGCTGGCCAGCACCAGCATCGCCACCAGGTCGACCGGCAGTTTTTCGGTCACGAACAGGTAGACCGCACCGGCCAGTACCAGGAATGTCAGCAGGATGGCAATGTCCACGGCGCCTCAGTCCCCGTGCCGGAGGTCCGCGCCGAAGCGTAGCGGAGCGTCCGTGGCGGCGGTGTCGAGGAGGGGATCGAACTGCGGCTCGCTGCCGCTGGCGCCGGCCACCGGGCGGATCGCCACGCGCAGGTCGAACCATGCCGCCTGCCCGGTCACCGGGTCCGCGTTGGCATAGTCGCCGCGCGGGGTCAGGTCCGAGATCAGGTGGTTCAGCAGGAAGCCCTTGCGGCCTTCGGGCGCATCCTTGTCCAGCTTCCACGCACCGCGGCGCTTGCCGATGGCGTTCCAGGTCCACAGCGTGTCCGGCTGAGTGTTGGCGGCGAACTTCGCCTGCACGGTGATGCTGCCGTTGTGCGAGGACACCTCGACCCAGTCGCCATCACCTACGCCGTGGCGCGCGCCGGTCGACGGGTGCATGTACAGATGGTTGCGCGCGGTGATCTGCCGCAGCCAGGCGTTCTGCGAGCCCCAGGCGTGGTACATGAACATCGGCCGCTGGGTGATGGCGTGCAGCGGGAACTCGCGCTCGACGTCCACCTGCGCCTGCTCGAACGGCTCGTACCAGATCGGCAACGGGTCGAAGTAGCTCGCCACCCGTTCGCGTTCGCCGTCCGGCGGCTGCAACGGGCCGTGGCCGCGGGCGGCCAGGCGGAATTTCTGCAGCGTTTCCGAGTACAGCTGCAGGACCACCGGCTGTGCCGCGGGAATGAAGCCGAAGCCGTGCGCCCAGTCGAGATAGGCGCGATTGGCCATCTTGTAGTAGCGCGCCTCGGCGGGGATTTCGGCATGCCAGAAACTGCCGTGCTCGATGTAGCGGCCGAGCTGCCCGGGATTGGGCGCGCCCTTGCCTTCGGCCTCGCCGCCATCGCCGCGCCAGCCCGCCAGCAGTCCCACGCCGGGCATGCGCTCGTGGCGCTGGATGTAGTCGGCATAGTCGGCGTATCGGGGCGAGCCGTCGGCGTTCACCAGCCCGGGCAGTCCCAGCCGGGCGCCCAGCTCGATCAGGACCGACTGGAAGCCGCGCACGTCACGCGGCTTGCCCTCGGCGTCCGGTTGCGTCGCCGGGTCGAACACCGGATGGCGGATGGCGTCAGCGGCACCGTCGGCATCGGAGATCGGCCGATCCAGCAAACTGATCGCGTCGAAGCGCTCCAGGTAGGTGGTGTCCGGCAGCACCAGGTCGGCATAGGCGACCATCTCGCTGGCGTAGGCATCGGAATAGATGATCCGCGGGATGCGGTACTCGCCGTTCTCGTCCTTGTCGGTCAACCATTGCATGGTCCGGGCGGTGTTCATCGCCGAATTCCAGCTCATGTTGGCCATGAACATCATCAGCGTGTCGATGCGCTTGGGATCGCCCGCCCAGGCATTGCGGATGACGGTGTGCATCATCCCGTGCGCGGCCAGCGGGTAGCGCCACGAGTAGGCGTGGTCGATGCGCCGCGGCTGGCCATCGGCATCCACCAGCAGGTCTTCCGGGCCGTGGATGAAGCCCAGCGGCGCGGCATCCAGCGTGCCGTCGGCCTTGCGCGTCTTGCCTGGCCGGTTGCCCGGCGGGATCGGCCGCGGGAACGGGGGCTGGTAGCGGAAGCTGCCGGGTGCATCGACCGCGCCCAGCAGCATCTGCAGCAGGTGCAGCGCACGGCAGGTGTGGAAGCCGTTGGAATGCGCGCTGATGCCGCGCATGGCGTGGAAGCTGACAGGGCGGCCGACCATGCTCTGGTGGCGGCGGCCCCAGGCATCGGTCCACGGGATCGGCAGCTCGAACTGCGAATCGAACGCGGCCTCGGCCAGTTCGCGGGCGATGCGGCGGATGGTGTCTGCGGGAATCCCGCAGCGCTCGGCCACCGCATCCGGTGCGTACTGCGGATCGAGGTAACGCTCGGCCAGCAAGTGGAACACCGGGCGCGCCTTGCGGCCGTCGTCCAGCGTCACCTCACCGACGACAGCCGGGCTGATGTCGATGGTCTGCGCGCGCGCAATGCCGCCTTCGGCCAGCGCGCACAGTGGCTGCCCCTCGGCATCGCGTGCGAACAGGCCATCGTCCGCGGTAGCCGGTGCATCGATCACCAGCCAGTGGGCATTGGTGTAGCGCACCAGGTAGTCCAGGTCGATGCGGTCAGTGCGCAGCAGTTCGTGGATCAGCGCGAACGCGAACAGTCCGTCGGTGCCGGGGCGGATGCCGATCCATTCGTCGGCGATCGCGCCATAGCCGGTCCGCACCGGATTGACCGCGACCACCTTGGCGCCACGGCCCTTGAGCTTGCCCAGGCCGAGCTTGATCGGATTGGAGTCGTGGTCCTCGGCCACGCCCCACAGCATCAGGTAGCGGCTGTGCTCCCAGTCCGGCTCGCCGAATTCCCAGAAGCTGCCGCCGACCGAATACAGCCCGCCAGCGGCCATGTTGACCGAGCAGAAACCGCCATGCGCGGCGTAGTTGATGGTGCCGAACTGCTGCGCCCACCAGCCGGTCAGCGCCTGCGACTGGTCGCGGCCGGTGAAGAACGCCAGTTCGTCCGGATCGCGTTCGCGGATCGCGCCGAGCCAGTCGGTGGCGATCGCCAGCGCTTGGTCCCACTCGATTTCGCGGAACTCGCCCTTGCCGCGCTCACCGACGCGCAGCAGCGGTTTGCGCAGTCGCGCCGGCGAGTAGTGCTGCATGATCCCGGACGCGCCCTTGGCGCACAGCACGCCCTTGTTGACCGGATGGGTGGCATTGCCCTGGATGTAGCGGACCTTGCCGTGCTTCAGCCACACCTTGATGCCGCAGCGGCAGGCGCACATGTAGCACGTGGTGGTCTTGACCTCGTCGCCGGGCGACGGGGACAGGTTGAGGGCGGGCTCGCGCATGCCGGCCATTGTGCCTGTTCGCCGCCGGCCGGTCAGCGGCAGCGGCCGGCCCGGTGGCGGCGCAGCGCTTCGTCCAGGCGCTCGCGGTTGCCGTCGATGCCGTGGTGCCGGGCGATGTCGGCGCGGATCTCCGGGCAGGGGTCGGGACTGCCGCCGAACAGCATTTGTCCTGCCCCCGCGACCACGTCGGCTGCGGACAGGCGCTGGCGCATGGTGAAGCGGCCATCGGCCACGTGGGCATGGGCGCTTGGCCGGTCGGCCAGCGGATCCTGGTGGAAATCGGCACCGGCATCGCCGGCCAGCGCCGCGTCACGCGCCTGCAGCAGCAGCTCCGCGGACGATGGTGCGTGCGTGGGGCGGGTGCCGGCATCGGCCGCAGCGATGTCCACGACCTGCAACGCGGGTGGCGTCGGTGCCGGGGGGGCGGCTCGCGGTGCTCGGTGTCGGGGGGCGTGGGCCGGCCGATGGCGTTGGCGGCGACGCGACCTGCCCGGGTGCCGGTGGCGGTTC
This sequence comes from Pseudoxanthomonas suwonensis, assembly GCA_030535605.1. Classification (GTDB taxonomy): domain Bacteria; phylum Pseudomonadota; class Gammaproteobacteria; order Xanthomonadales; family Xanthomonadaceae; genus Pseudoxanthomonas_B; species Pseudoxanthomonas_B suwonensis_B. Next base: position 31,394 of record JAUNRQ010000005.1, on the reverse strand, counting down.
CCGCGCCATCTCGAGCCAGACCAGTTGCAGTGCGCGGGTTTCGACAGGCGCGGCGAGCGTCGCCCACGAGCGCAACCCCAGCCAGGCCAGCATCGGCGGCAGCGCGGTGGCCAGTGCCAGCGCCAGCAGACGCTCGCCCCCGAGGGGGTTGCCGGTCTCAGTGCCTCCGTGCGCCACGCGCGTTCGCCCGCGACCTCGTGCCCATTCGTCGGTCATCACCATCGCCCCACTCAGCGCGTCCTTGCCCGTGTCGCGGCGCAGCATGGCCGTGTCCGCGTTAGCCGTTGGTTATCCGCCATCGGGCATGGGCATAATCGGGCCCATGGACCGTTACCAGCGCATCACCACCTTGCACCGGCTGTTCAAGTCCGCGCGCTACCCGCTGTCGGTGACGCGGCTGCAGGACGAGCTGGGCTGCTCGCGGGCCACGGTCTACCGTGACATCGCCTTCCTGCGCGATGCGCTGATGGCGCCGGTCAGCGCCGAAGGCGAAAGCACCTTCCGCTACGACCCGTCCGAATCCGACCGCTTCGAGCTGCCCGGCATGTGGATGAGCTCGGAGGAACTGCACGCGCTGCTGGCGGCGCAGCAACTGCTCAAGCGCACCGGTGGCGGCGTGCTGTCCGGCGCGCTGGCGCCGCTGCAGGCGCGCATCGAGGCGCTGCTGGCGGGGCAGGGCGGTGGCAAGCGCTGGCCGGTGGAGCGGGTGCGGGTGATTCCCCATCACAGCCGCAAGCAGGACGAAGGCGTGTTCCGAACCGTCGCCTCCGGCACCCTGGAGCGTCGCCGCCTGGTCTTCGACTATCGCGCGCGCTCCACCGACGAGAACACCCGGCGCACGGTCAGCCCGCAGCGCATCACCCACTATCGCGGCAACTGGTACCTGGATGCCTGGGACCACGACCGCGATGCGCTGCGCAGCTTTTCGGTCGACCGCATCAGCCAGGCGCGGCTGCTGGAAGCGCCGGCACGGGACGTGGAGGAGGCCGAGCTCGACCGCCACCTGGCCAGCGGTTACGGCATCTTCTCCGGCGAGCCGCGCGGCCATGCGGTGATCCGCTTCTCGGCCAAGGCCGCGCGCTGGGTGGCCGACGAGCATTGGCATTCGCAGCAGCAGGACCGCTGGCTGGCCGACGGCCGGCTGGAGCGGCGGGTGCCGTACAGCATCGGCCGTGAACTGCTGATGGACGTACTGCATTACGGCGCCGACGCCGAGATCGCCGAGCCGGTGTCGCTGCGCGAGCAGGCCAAGGCGCTGCTGGCGCTGGCGTTGAGTCGTTACGACGACTGACGCGCGACGCCTGCGCTGGCAACGGCTCGCGGGTCGGGTGATGTGGCAGGCGGTCGGTTCGGCCGGGTCGCGCTCAAGGCCGGTTCGGCTGATCAAAGCCGCGCTGGCCCACCTGCTCGGGCGTGTGCACCACGCGCCAGACCTTGTCGGTGTCCACGCCGTGGCCGCGCAGGCGATCGCGCAGCTCGCGGTACAGGGTCTCGTCCAGTTCCGGCGTGCGCGCGAAGATCCACGCCAGTTCGCGGCCCGGTGAGTTCAGCAGCGCCCATTGCCCGTCGGGATCGATCTCGAGGATGCGCTGGGTGGTCGGCACCAGCCGGAAGAACCGCACCCGCCAGTCGCGACCGCCGCTGCCGGCCTGCACTTGGCCGGCAAGCCGCATCTGCCGCCAGTCCTCGCGCGGCCCGGTGCGATAGCTGTAGGTGATGTCGACCCGTTCCGGGCTTTGCAACGCATAGTCCATGCGCCCGCCCATGTGGCCGCGTTCGATCATGTTGGGGATGCGCGCGACCACATGCCAGGTGCCCATGAAGGCCTGCAGGTCGATGGGATCGGCGTGGACCGTGGCCGCATCGGCAGGACTGGCGCCACGGCTGGCGCAGGCGCTCAGCCATCCGGCCAGCAGGACGGTGGCGAGCAGGGCGATGACGCGCGAAAGACGTTGATCCATGGACCGAAGCGTACCGTCGCAGCCGTTGAGATCGCCATCACGCAGGCTGAATGTCACTCCGGCGTTCAGCAAAGGAATCTCCCATGGCCCGTTCCGTCGTGCATGTCCCCCTGCTTGACCCGCGCCTGCCCGCCTTCGCGCGCGCAGCCACCTGTTGCGGCCTGGCCGTGGTGCTGTGCCTGCCGGCGGCCCGCGGCAGCCACGCGCTGCTGGGCTGGTGGCCGCTGTGGCTGGTGCTGATGCCGCTGCTGGCATGGGCATTGCTGGCGTTGCGCGGTCGCGACACGGTGGCGCTGCAGGTCAATCGCCGCCGCCGCGGCGGGCCGCAGGCGCGCACCGCGCGGATGCGCACCGGGCGTCGTTCCGGGACAGGCGTGGCAGTGTTCGGCTACCGCTCGTGAGTGTCGGCCCCGGGTCCGTTCCCTGGCCGTCGACGGGCTTTCCAGGCAGATCCTGACCTTCGTCAGGCGAAGCCGATGCGTGGCTGTGCTACGTTCGGGGTTTGCCCAGCGGAGCTGCGAACAGCCATGCCTGCATCCCCCAGTCGAACCGTCCTTTCCGCGCTGGCCGCCGCCTGTGGCCTGGCGCTGGCGGTCCCCGTTCTCCACGCCCAGGAGCCTGCCCCGATGTCCCGCATCAGCGCCGATCACGATCCCTACCAGTGGCTGGAGGACGTGGAAGGCGAGCGTGCGCTGGACTGGGTGCGCCAGCGCAACGCGAAGGCCGAGGCCGAACTGGCCGCGACCCCCGAATTCAAGCGGCTGGAAGCCGAGTTGCTGGAGATCTACGACTCCGACGCGCGCATCCCCGGCGTGTCGAAGATGGGCGACTACTACTACAACTTCTGGCGCGACAAGAACAACGAACGCGGCCTGTGGCGCCGCACCACGCTCGAGGAGTACCGCAAGGACAACCCGCAGTGGGAAGTGCTGCTGGACCTTGATGCGCTGAACAAGGCAGAGGGCGAGAACTGGGTCTGGGCCGGGGCCGACTGCCTGCGCCCGGACTACCAGCGCTGCCTGATCGCGCTGTCGCGCGGCGGCGCCGATGCCAACGTCACCCGTGAATTCGACCTGGCCAGCAAGCAGTGGGTCGATGGCGGCTTCTACCGTCCGGAAGCCAAGGGTGGCTTGCAGTGGATCGACCGCGACACCGTGTATGTCTTCACCGACTTCGGTGACGGCTCGATGACCAGCTCCGGCTACCCGCGCATCGTCAAGCAGTGGCGCCGCGGCACGCCGATGAGCGAGGCGCAGGTCGTGTACGAAGGCCAGGCCGGCGACATGTACATCTCCGCCAGCCGCGACCACACGCCCGGCCACGAGCGCGACTTCGTCAGTCGCACGCTGGCCTTCTACAACGACGAGCTGTACCTGCGCGGGGCCGATGGTGCGTTGACCAAGATCGACGTCCCCAACTCGGCGCAGGCCGACGTGCGCCGCGACTGGCTGCTGGTGGCACCACGTGATCCGTGGACCGTGGGTGGCCGCACCTACCCGGCCGGCTCGCTGCTGGCGACCAACTTCGATGCGTTCATGGGAGGCGCGCGCGAGTTCGCGGTGCTGTTCACGCCGACCGACACCACCTCGCTGGCCGGTTACACGTTCACCAACAACCATCTGGTGCTGAACGTGCTGGAGGACGTGAAGAACACCTTGCACGTGCTGACTCCGCCGGCCGCCGACGCCGCCGCCGGCACGGCCTGGGACTCGGCACCGCTGGCGCACGCCCCGGCCATCGGCACGGTCAGCGTCGGCGCGGTGGACCGCGACGAATCCGACGCGCTGTGGATGACGGTCAACGACTACCTGACCCCGACCACGCTGTCGCTGATCCCGGACATCGGCGCGCAGCCGGAGCCGCTGAAGTCCATGCCGGCGTTCTTCGACGCCGACACCCACGAGGTCAAGCAGCACTTCGCCACCAGCAAGGACGGCACCCGCGTGCCGTACTTCATCGTGCAGCCGAAGGACCTGACGCTGGATGGCAGCAACCCGACCCTGCTGTACGGCTACGGCGGCTTCGAGATCTCGCTGACGCCGGGCTACTCGGCGGGCGTCGGCAAGGCCTGGCTGGAGCAGGGCGGCACCTACGTGGTGGCCAACATCCGCGGTGGCGGCGAATACGGTCCGCGCTGGCATCAGGCCGCGCTCAAGGCCAACCGCCACAAGGCCTACGAGGACTTCGCCGCGGTTGCGCAGGACCTGATCGCCCGCAAGGTCACCTCGCCGGCCCACCTGGGCGTCCGTGGCGGCTCCAACGGCGGCTTGCTGACCGGCAACATGCTTACCCAGTACCCGGAACTGTTCGGTGCGATCATCATCCAGGTGCCGCTGCTGGACATGCGCCGTTACCACCGGCTGCTGGCCGGCGCCTCGTGGATGGCCGAGTACGGTGATCCGGACAAGGCCGAGGAATGGCAGTTCATCCAGGGCTTCTCGCCGTACCACCTGTACGACCCCGCCAGGACTTACCCGCCCACCATCCTGCTGACCTCCACCCGCGACGACCGCGTGCATCCGGGCCATGCGCGGAAGATGATGGCGCTGATGGAAGCGGCCGGTGCCGACGTTCGCTACTACGAGAACATCGAGGGTGGTCACGGCGGCGCGGCCAACAACCAGCAGGCCGCACACATGGACGCGCTGTACTACACGTTCCTGTGGAAGCACCTGAAGAAGTGATCGGCGACGCCCGGCCACGCGCCGGGCGTTTGCATCCTGCACCCGGAGCCCGCACATGAATCGCACCCCCTACGCCATCGCCCTTGCGCTTGCCATGACCGCCACCGCCAGCCACGCCGCCGACCTTCCGCCGCCGCCCGACGTTGCCCGCAAACCCCACACCGTGCGCGCCCCGCATGGGGCCGAACGCCAGGACGAGTACTACTGGCTGCGCGACGACAAGCGCGAGAACGCGGAAATGCTCGCCTACCTCGACGCCGAGAACGCCTATGTCGATGCGTACATGGCCCGGCTCAAGCCCGTGCAAGACGCGCTGTACGAGGAGATCGTCGGCCGCATCCGGCAGGACGACAGCTCGGTGCCGGTGCGCGAGCGCGGCTGGTGGTACTACTCGCGCTTCGAGACCGGAAAGGACTATCCGGTGCACGCCCGCCGCAAGGACGGCCCCGGCGTGGATGCCACCTCGATCCAGGCAGCGAACCAGCGCGGTGATTTCGCCGCCGAGGTGGTGCTGCTGGACGTCAACGCGATGGCCGAGGGCAAGGACTACTACGCCATCGGCAGCTACGAGATCTCGCAGGACAACCGCATGATGGCGTATGCCGACGACACCAACGGTCGCCGCCAGTACACCCTGCGGGTCAAGGACCTGCAGACCGGCGAGGTCCTGCCGGAAACCATTCCCGGCACCAGCGCCAACGTGGTCTGGGCAGACGACAACCGCACGTTCTTCTACGTCCAGAACGATCCGGACACCCTGCTGACGCGCTGGGTGAAGAAGCACGTGCTCGGCACCGATCCCAAGGACGACGTGGTGGTGTACGAGGAGACCGATGACAGTTTCTACATGGGCATCGACCGCACCCGCGACGATGCCTACATCTGCATCGGCGTGGAAAGCACGGTGTCCAGCGAACTGCGCTGCACGCCGGCGGCCGATCCCGGCAGCTTCACCGTGCTGGCCCCGCGCGAGCGCGACGTCGAGTACGACGCCGACCATCACGGCGGCCGTTGGGTGATCCGCACCAACGCACCCGGTGCCGACGGCGCGCCGGCAACCAACTTCAAGATCGTCACCGCGCCCAGCGACGCCACCTCGCGCGCGCAGTGGAGTGATTGGATCGCCCATGACCCGGCCGTCTTCGTCGACGGCTTCGAGCTGTTCGATGACTTCAGCGTCATCGCCGAGCGTTCCGAAGGACTGGAGCGGCTGCGCATCCTCAAGGCCGATGGCAGCGAGGAGTACGTCAGGGTCGACGAGAGCGCCTACTCCATGGGCCTGTCGGCGAACACCGAAGCCGACACCGACTGGCTGCGCTATGTCTATACCTCGCTGACCACGCCGGCGATCACCTACGAGGTCAACGTGGCCACCGGCGAGCGCCGCCAGCTCAAGCAGCAGCCGGTGCCGGGCTTCGATGGCAGCAAGTACCGCACCGAGCGCGTCTGGGTGCCCTCGCGCGATGGCAGCGTGCGCATCCCGGTGACGCTGGTCCATGCACATGACTTCAAGCGCGACGGCAGCGCGGCGATGCTGCAGTACGGCTACGGCAGCTACGGCATCTCGATGGACCCGAACTTCAACTCGACCATCGTCAGCCTGCTGGATCGCGGCATGGTCTACGCCATTGCCCACGTCCGCGGCGGCCAGGAAATGGGCCGGGCCTGGTATGACGACGGCAAGATGTTCAACAAGATCAACTCCTTCACCGACTTCATCGACGTCACCCGCTGGCTGGTCGAGAACAAGTACGTGGCGAAGGATCGCGTGGCGGCGATGGGCGGCAGCGCCGGTGGCCTGCTGATGGGCGCGATCTCCAACATGGCGCCGCAGGACTATCGCGTGATCCTCTCGCAGGTGGCCTTCGTCGACGTGGTCACCACCATGCTCGATGCCAGCATCCCGCTGACCACCAACGAGTACGACCAGTGGGGCAATCCGGAAACCAGCAAGGAAAGCTACGACTACATGCTGTCCTACTCGCCGTACGACAACCTCGAGCGCAAGGCCTATCCGGCGATGTTCGTCGGCACCGGGCTGTGGGATTCGCAGGTGCAGTACTGGGAGCCGGCCAAGTACGTCGCCCGCCTGCGTGACGTGAACACCTCCAGTCACCCGGTGTTGTTCCGCACCAACATGGAAGCCGGTCACGGCGGCAAGTCCGGCCGCTTCCGCCGCTTCCGCGAGCAGGCGGAGATGTACGCCTTCATGCTCGATCAGTTGGGTGTGGCCGAAACACGCTGAGGCGTGTCCGAGGCATGCGTGCCTGTCCCATGAGCGGGGCAGGGCGCTGCCGTGCACGGCGTTGCAGGGCCGGTGCCGAGTCGAGCGGCACCGTGCCGGCTCGCAGGTGCGCTTGACATCCGACTGTCGTGAATTGCCGCCAACGGCCGCTGCGATCTGTTGCCGAACGTGGGTGACAATCTGCCCGGGTGCACCGGGCCGGTGCCGCCCGACGCCCTTCCGCGTGTGGACATCCGGCCGATGCAGCCCGTGCGGTCGCGTGAGGTGCGCGCAGCGTCCCGTGCGGCCGGCAGCCGACTCCCCCCACCAGTCAAGGAGACTCCAGGAATGCTCATCCAGCGTCCGCTTGCCATCGTCATCATTGCCACGTTGCTGTCGGCCTGCCAGCCGACGGACACGCCGCCTGCGCCATCGGCCAGTGACGCCACGCCCGGCGATTCGGCCCCGGGTGGTGAACCGGCCGAGGTTGCACCGCCCGCCGGTCCGGTCGCCTTCGACATCGACGCCGCGCCGGTGTCGACGGCACCATTGGGCGACTTCCCCTTCGTGACGCTGGCCGAAGGCTGCCGCTTCGACGGTACCGCTCCGCGGCATGCCAGGGCACCGTACTGGACCGGCGACCGGATCGAATGGGTCGAGGGGCCGACCGTGGCCTCGTACATCACCGCCGAGGGCGCTGCCGACTGCGGCTTCGCCAACGTCGTGGCGAACATGGATGCGGTGATCGGCAGGCTGCAGGGCGTGAAGGTCAACGCCTCGCGGCTGCCTGCCGCGGCGTTCCAGCAGATCAGCGAGGACGGCGCGTTGGCGCGACTGGAATCGGGCCTGCAGGGGGTGGCCAGCAACCCGCTTTCCACCTGGCTGGTACGGCAGGCCGACCGGCAGATCTGGGTGCAGGTGGTGTCCGACCACACCGAACGCGCCTACAACATCCTCGTCACCGAACGCGCCGCACCGGCAATCACCGCCGCGCTGCTGCCGGCATCCGAGCTCAAGCAGCAGCTGGATGCCAGCGGCAAGGTCGCGCTGCAGGTCAACTTTGCCACCGACAGCACCGAGATCCTGGCGGACTCGATGCCCCAGATCGAACAGGTCGTGGCGCTGTTGCGGCAGGATCCGGCATTGCGGCTGGCGGTTGACGGGCATACCGACAACACCGGCAACCCCGCGCACAACCGCACGCTGTCGGAAGGCCGCGCGCGGTCGGTCGTCGCCGCGCTGCAGGGCGCCGGCATCGACGCCGGGCGCCTGAGCGCCGCCGGCCATGGCGATACCCGCCCGGTTGCGGACAACGACACCGAAGCCGGTCGAGCGCGCAACCGGCGGGTGGAACTGGTCAAGCAGTAGCCGCCGCGCACCGGCAGGCGGGCAGGCCGCCTGCCGGCCGCGTCGTGCGCGACATCCGGGGCTGCGTTGTCGCGACGCGCGGCCCGTATCGCATGGGACGTGTCGCATGGGAACAACGGGCATGCCCGTGGCTGCCCCTGCGAGTCTGCCGAGCGTCGTTGCCGGCGCGGTCCGGACGGCTTGCGCCTGCATGTCTCCAGCGCCATCGCGAGGGTGTTCCCGAGAGGCGCCGTGGTCGGCCGGAACTGGCGGCGACGGCTCGGGCCTATCGAGCCGATCCGTATGCCGGCACTCGTACGGCCATCCAGGCCTGACCTCGCCGTCCGCCCAGCCGCCCCGTTCGACGCAACGCTCGTGACCGTCATGAGGGTTCGGGAGCACCGGGACGGCCATTCAGGTTTCCGAAAAGCAGAATGTTTCACGGACACTACAGGTCCGGAACTGACAAAAACTGTCACATTATAAACGCAAGCTGAACAAGAAATAACGCAAGTCATTGATTTTCATGATTCAGCTTCGTCGATACGCGGGGGTATTCAGGGGGCAGTGATTGAAGTGCCATCGGCGCTGGGGCAGCTTCGCCGCTGCTGCGATGCAGCGCCCAGCAGGCACCCAAACCAACCACTCGAGGAGTTCTCCATGAAGCACAACAACCGCATCATCGGCGGCCGCCGCCAGCGCGGCCAGGGCATGACCGAATACATCATCATCGTCGCCCTGATCGCCATTGCCGCGATCGGCGTGTACACCGCCTTCGGCAAGACGGTCCGTGGCCAGATGGCCGTGATGACGTCGGAACTGGCCGGTCAGAACAGCTCCAACCGCAGCCAGGTCACTGCCGGCAAGACCAAGGCGGACGCGCAGGCGGCCAAGCAGGGCAACCTGTCGAACTACGAAGAAAGCAATCGTTCGCCGTAATGCCCACGGGGCCGTCCGCAGGCGCGGGCGGCCCCGATCGGTGTCGTGAACCCCGGACGACGCCCAGGACGTAGCCCGCCTCGCATCGCCTCTTGGAGTTCCCCCGGAGAATGGCCATGTCGATCCCGCATCCCCGTTCGCGCCGGCAGTCGCAGGCCGGGCAGAGCCTGGTCTTCGTCCTTCTGCTGCTGCTTGCCCTGACCGCCGGCGTGCTGGTGGTGTTCAACACCGGCCAGGTGGTCAACAAGAAGGTCGAGCTGGTGAACGCCGCCGATGCCGCCGCCTACAGCGTCGCCGCCGAGTACGCGCGCGCATGGAACGGCGCGGCGTACATGAATCGCGGACGCATTGCCAACGAAGTGGCGATCGCCCAAGCGGTCAGCCTGAATTCCTGGATGACGCAGATCAACGTCACCAGCAGCAACATTTCCAAGGTCGTCCGGTTCATTCCCTATGCCGGGCAGGTGATCGCCGCGGCGATGGAAGCGGCCAACAGCGGTCTGCAGGCCGTCCGTGCCGGACTTCGCACGGGCAGCGTTGCCTATATCGGCGTACTGGACGTGGCGAACACCGCGTACGCGGCAACCGCGCGCGCGATGATCGAAACCAGCGGCATCAACGTCACCGACCTGGCCAGCCGCGTGGTGGCCGACAACTCGCCCGGCGCAGGCATGCGACCACTGGCCACCGGCGTGCTGGCGGGTCAGGCGGTCAGCGCGCGCAGCACCTATCTCGACACCTTGAACGTCCCGCGCGGTCGTGGCCGGCGCAGCGAGGGTGGCGAGCGGTATCGCAACCTGGTGATGGAGTCGCGGGACAAGTTCAGCCGCAACCGCCGCGATTCCTGGTTCGTGGTCCAGGCCCGCGGCGGCACCGATCTGGTCGACTACGACCGTTGGGCAGCGGTGGACACGTTCGACGTCAACATCCTGTTCGGCGCGGTCAAGATCCCCGTTGGCTGGGGCGGCGCGCAGGCCGTCGGCGGTTCGCAACAGCCGCGCTTCTTCCCGGGCATCAACAACGGCAACGGCTGGCAGTCCGAGTACGACGGGCGGCGGCATGCCGCGTATGGTGGCGTCAACCGCCGCAGTCCCGCCGGGCGCCTGGTGGAAGGCGACCCGGGCGGGCGACTCGTGCGTGGCCGCAAGCAGGATGCCTATTTCTCCACCTACACCAACGGCCTGGCGCACACGTTCCACGACATCAAGCCGCGTTACGCGAAGCGCCCGACCAGCGACCGCGAAGGCGGGCCGATCTTCACGGTGGAGGCGCAGTCGGCCGGCAGCAACGCGCGCACCAGTGCGGTGCAGCAGGACATGGCCGCCGGGCGGCTGGAAATGCAAGACGACTTCGGCGGTGACCACATCCGTGCCCTTGCCAGCGCACAGGTGTACTTCAACCGCCCGCACCAGAACCGGCGCTTCACTCGCTACCTTTGGAACCGCGAGGACCGCAAGCTGGAAATGGGCAGCCTGTTCAGCCCGTACTGGCAGGCGCGACTGGTGGAAACGCCCATGGTCGAACGCACCACGCTGGGGACCCTCCAGTGAACGGCCGGGCACTGCCGCCAGTGCTGCTGCTGGCCCTGTGCATGGCCTGCTCGCGGGCGCCGGCGGTCGCGGAGGAATCCGGCGTCGGCGCGGTCGGTAGCGAACCGGCTGCCGGCGGCTCGCACGGGACCGCCGTCGCCGCGGAACTGATGATCGAGCGGCTGGTTGCGGGTGAAAACCACCTGCGCAAGGACTACGACGACGCGCTGGAGATCTGCGCGGCCGCCGGCTGGCCGATCGAAGCCCTCACGCCCGCACAGGTGGAGCTGCTTGGCAAGCGCCGCGTGGAAGTCGCCATTGACGGCAAGCGCCGGCTGGTGCGCGGCACCGAATGGGCGACGCAGCGTCCGACCGAAGGCATCGGCACGCTGTGCCTGTTCACCTTCACCGAGTCGGTCCACGAGTACTACGACGGGCCGGATCGCTCGGTGTACAGCGTCCACGAGGACGGCACGGTGCAGCGGCAGGAACAGCCGCCGGAAGACGTCTGGCCCGAGGCCGGCGAAGCCGTCGACGAGGACCTCACCGTCGCCGAGGCGATCGGATGGCAGCGCGACGGCGAGGGCAACGTGGCGGGCCAGCCATGCACCTGGTGGCGCCGGCAGACGGTGCCGGGCTTGCGCATCTGCATGTGGAACGCGGCCAAGGTGCCCGGTTTCTCGCAGTTGCCCAGTGACGTGTGCAATGTCGATGTCGGCGTGTTCAACGATCGTCTGCCGTTGGCACAGGAGCCGGCCGACGGGGCCAGTTGTCGTATCCGGACCGTACGCCTGGTGACCGGCACGCAGGTGCCCGGCTCGGCGTTTTCATTGAAGCAGTGAGGACGTGGCCATGAAGCAGCGACAGGGGACGTCCGGCGCACGCCGGGGGATGCGAGGGCAGGCGATGACCGAGTTCCTGGTGGCCTGCGTGGTGCTGGTGCCGATGTTCCTGCTGCTGCCGGTGGTGGCCAAGTACGCGCACATCAGGCAGATGTCGCAGCAGGCGGCACGCAACGTGGTCTGGGGTGCCGTGGCCTACCCGGAGCACGAGATGCGTGGCACCGGCCCGGTGCGCGCGACGATCCTAGCGCGCACGTTCGCCGATGCCGATGCCCCGATCCGTTCGGACCTGGCCAACACCGCGACGCAGGGCCGGTTCGACAGTCCCATGCTGCGGGCACTCGGCGAGCAGCGCCTGCTGGAGCGCGACAACGTCCATCTGGCCTCGTTGCGCCAGCAGGCCAGTCCTGGCTGGCTTTCGCGCGTCCTCGGCGAAGGGCTGGAGCTGCTGCCCGGGGCTTTCCCGCCGAACAGCGATGGCTACGTCCGGGCCGAGGTGCGGATGGACGTGCGTGACCTGGTCACCAGCGACGGCCGGCCGGCCCGCTACCTCGCGCCCTTCGACAACCTCGGCCTGAGCGTCACCAGCCGCCAGGCGCTGCTGGCCGATGCATGGAATGCAGGCGGACCACGCCAGGGACGGCGGAGCGTGCGCTCGCAGGTGCGTTCGCTGGTGCCCAGCTCGCACCTGGAAGGCCTGCAGCCGGTGCTGGACACGGTCGGCGCGTTGCCGCTGCCGATCCTCGGTCGGGTCGATGACCTGAAGATCGGCACCATCGAACCGGATTACGTCCCGCACGAACGGCTGCAGCCGTTCCCCGCCGGCCGATGACGACCTCCATGTGCCCGCGCCGCGCCGCGCCGCTGCTGCTGGCCCTGTCGGCCTTGCTGGCCGCGGGAGGTGCCTGCGCGCAGGACTGGCCGGACGTGCCGCTGCCGGGTGATGCCCGCGGCGAGTGGGTGTCGCGACACATGGTCTACAACGGCGTGAACATGCGCACCAGCCGCTTCGCGTCGCCGTTGCCGCTGGCGGAGGTCGAGGCCTTCTACCGTGAGCACTGGCGCGGCCGCATGGCCCGTGACGTGGTGGCGGGCAGGACCATCCTCGGCCATGCCCGCGGCGATTTCTACATCACCGTCGAACTGCGCCCGCGCGGCACCGGCACGCAGGGCCAGATCGGCATCAGCGAGGCGCTGGGCGACCGTCGGCGGGCGCAGCCCGGTGCCGGGTTCCAGCGTCCGTCCGGCACGCGGGTGATGGAGGACATCATCCATCGCGACACACCGCGCCAGACGCGCACCCTGCACATGGTCAACCGCCATTCGCCGCAGCAGAACCAGGCGTTCTACCAGCGCGCGTTGTCGGGCCGCGGCTACGTCCGCACGTCGAACTCGCCAGCCTGCAGCGCCTCGCAGCCGGCATGCGTCGCCTACTACGAGAAAGGGCGCGACCGCATCGTCATCAACGCCAGTCGCAACGCCGGCAACACCTCGGTCATGGTCATCCAGATGTAGGTGCACACGCTGATGCCTTCCCCCCGCTCCCGCCAGGCTGGACAGGCCACGGCCGAATACACCGTGGTGCTGCTGGCCGCCGTCATCGTGCTGCTGGCACGCCCCGACGTAATCACCGAACTGGTGGACGCCCTCAAGGCGATCTACCGGGCGTTCACGTTCTCCATCTCGATGTCGTCCATTCCCCTTCTCTGACTCCCTGAACCCGTTTCCATGCAGAAGCCCAAGATCAGCCAGAACCTGCTGTACATCATCGGCGCCGTGGTGTTGGCCGGCATCGCCGCGGTACTGACGATGGCCTACGTGCAGCGCACCGTCGACGAGCGCAGTCGCGACGACACCCTCACCGCGGCGGTCACCGTGCCGACCGCCGACATCCCCGCCGGAACCATGCTGGGCGAGCAGATGCTCGCGATCCGCGAAGTGCCGGCCGACCTGGTGCCCAGCAACGCGCTGACCCCGGACAACTACGGCGACTACCTCGGCCGCGTGCTGCGCGCCGACATCCGCGCCGGCGTGCCGATCAGCGGCGGCGCGCTGGTGCCGCTGCACGAAACGTTCTCGGCGGTGATCCCCTCCGGAAAGATCGCCTACAACCTCACGGTGGACGAGAACAATTCGATCTCCGGAATGGTCGCGCCGGGGGACTGGATCGACATCTTCTTCCTCAAGGACAACGACAGCAGCGGCGCGGCACCACAGGGCGCGCGCCTGTTTCCGCTGCTGCAGATGATCCGCGTGCTGGCCACCGGCGTGCAGGTGCAGGACGCCATCTACGGCAGTGATTCGGACGAGCAGGGCTATTCCACGCTCACGCTGGAACTGGACCAGCACCAGGCCAAGCAGTTGGCGGTGGCGGACAAGGCCGGAAGCCTGCGGGTGGTGTTGCGGCGGCTGGATGACGACTACCCGGGGACCGCCACCGGAATGACGGAACGGGAACTGCTGCGCTCGCTGGGCGATGGCGTATCGACGGGGCTGTCCGGCCCCCGCCGTCGTGCCCGCAGCATCGAATTCATCGTCGGCAGTTCCAGGAGTTGAACATGAAGCATCCGATCCGTCGCGCCGTCCCGGCGTCCGTGCCCATGCGCGCGCGCCGCGTGCTTGCCTTCGCCGCACTGCTGGCGCTATCGCTGCCGGGTGTTGCCGCCGCCGCACCGCCACTGGCCGAGGATGCCGCGTCGGCCAGCGAAGCTGCGCCGGCCCAGGCCCCCCGGCGGGCACTGGCGGAACCGGCCGCCGAGGCCGGGCAGCCGGCCATCATGGAAATCCCGGCGCAGAGCCCGCGCGCGCTGGCGGGCGAGGCATTTGCCTCACCGGCCGCGCCGCTGCCGCAGCATGTCGACCTCTACGCCGGCGAGGCGCGCGTGCACCGGGTGGCCGGGGCGATCCGTCGCATCGCCATCGGCAACGGCGACGTGCTGGCGGTGCATACCGTCGGCCACAGCGAGGTGGTCTTGCTGGGCACGCAGCCGGGCGAGACCAACATCCACCTGTGGATGGCCGATGGCCGCCAGCTGACCGCGACCGTCAGCATCTCCACGGGCAGCGCCACGCAGCTGGCGCGGACAGTGCGGCAACTGCTGGACGACGAACGGGTGACCGTGGCCGCCATCGGCGCCAACGTGGTGGTGTCCGGCAGGGACATGGACCAGGACCTGGTCAGCCGCATCGAGCAACTGCACAAGCTGTATCCGCAGGTCGTCAACCTGGGGACGCCCGACCCTGTGGCGATGAAGCCGATGGTGCGGATGGACGTGCAGATCATGGAATTCAACCGCAATGCGCTGGAAGAGCTCGGGATCCGCTGGGACACCGCCATCAGCGGTCCGCTGGGCGCGCTCATCAAGGACACCACCAGCAATCCCTACTTCCGCACGCTGCCACGCAACGACCCCGCGTTCGAGGACATTCGCGACAGCCTGCCGGTGCGGCTGCCCGGTACCCAGGCGCATTTCGGCATCGCCACGTCGATCGCCTCCAGCATCAACCTGCTGATGAGCCAAGGCAAGGCATGGGTGCTGGCCGAGCCTCAGCTGGCCACCAAGAGCGGCGAATCGGCCAGGTTCCTCGCCGGCGGCGAAGTGCCGGTGCCGGTACCCGGCCCGTTCGGCCAGACCACCATCGAATACAAGGAATACGGCATCAAGCTGAACATCCTGCCGGTGGTCAACCAGCGCGGCGAAATCTCCACGGAAGTGCTGGCCGAAGTCAGCCGCCTGGACCCTTCGGTCGCGGTGATGGGCGTGCCCGGCTTGCTCACCCGCCGCACCGAGTCGCAGCTGAACGTGCAGAAGGGCGAGACCATCGTGATTTCCGGGCTGGTGGACACCAACGCCGCGCGCTCGGCCGACAAGTTTCCGTTCCTGGGCGACATCCCCATCATCGGCCGGCTGTTCCGCTCCGACGGCTTCCGCGCCAACCGCACCGAGATGGTGGTGTTCGTGACCCCGCGCGTGGTCGGCCCGGGCACCCCGGAGAACATCGAAGGCCTGCAGCGCGGCGAGCAGATCCGCCATGACCTGGAGCAGTCCAACCGCGGGCGGCACGGCGGTGCGTTGCGGGGGCCGCAGTAATGTTCAGGATCGAAGTGTTCGTTCCCGGCGCCGAAAGCCGGCAGATCGAATGCATGCATGCCGAGTGCAGCATCGGTCGCGACGACGCCAACCTGGTCAACCTGCAGGGCTGGACCATCGCCGCCCGCCACGCGGTCCTCAGCAAGGACGCGTCCGGTGTGTACCTGATGCCGCTTGGCGGCACCGAACCGGTGCGGATCAATGGCACCAGCGTCGGCGGTCGGCACGGCCCCATTGATGAAGCCGACCTGATCCAGATCGGCGATTACCGGATCAAGGTCAGCAGCAACACCACCCGCGCAACCGCCCCGGCCGTCGTGCCGGCATCGGCGGACACCGGGGCCGCAGCGCCCGCTGCCCCGGCAGCCGCCTCCGCGTCCACGCAACTGGCCGTTCCCGACCGGCAGCGGGAAGAGATCAACCTCTGGCGCAGCCGTATCCATGCGGCGCTGGTGCGGCAGATGGACCTGCGGCGGGTGGACGTGCGCAGCATGAGCGACGACTCGTTGCGCGAGACCACCATCGGCCTGATCAACGAGATCTTGGCGCGCGAATTCGCCGACCTGCCGAAGACCATCAATCCGCGCAAGCTGGCCAAGGAAGTGCTGGACGAGGCCATCGGCCTGGGGCCGCTGGAAGACCTGATCGACGATGCGACGGTGACGGAGATCATGGTCAACGCGCACGACCGGATCTTCGTCGAGCGCGATGGCCGCATCCAGGCCTCCGACGTGACCTTCACCAGCGAGCGGGCCGCGCTGGCCGCGATCGAGCGCATCGTCACGCCACTGGGTCGGCGCATCGATGAAAGCTCGCCGCTGGTCGACGCGCGGCTCAAGGACGGCTCGCGCGTCAACGCGGTGATCCCGCCGGTGGCGCTGCGCGGGCCAAGCATCAGCATCCGCAAGTTCGCCAAGCGCAAGCTGGTTGGCGAGGACCTGCTGAAGTTCGATTCCCTGAACGCGCAGATGCTGGAGTTCCTCACCATCGCCGTGCGCGAGCGCAAGAACATCGTGGTGTCCGGCGGTACCGGCTCCGGCAAGACCACCCTGTTGAACATCCTGTCCAACTTCATCCCCGATGGCGACCGCGTGGTCACCATCGAGGATGCCGCCGAGTTGAAGCTGGTGCAGCCCAATCTCGTCGCGCTGGAAGCGCGTCCGGCCAACATGGAAGGCAAGGGCCAGATCACCATCCGCGACCTGGTCAAGAACGCTCTGCGCATGCGCCCTGATCGCATCGTGGTGGGCGAATGCCGCGGCGGTGAAGCGCTGGACATGCTGCAGGCGATGAACACCGGCCACGAGGGTTCGCTGACCACCGCTCACGCCAACAACCCGCGCGAAACGCTGTCGCGTCTTGAGGTGATGGTGATGATGGCCGGCATGGAACTGCCGATGGTGGTGGTGCGCGAGCAGATCGCCTCCGCAGTGGACCTGATCGTGCACCAGCGTCGCTATCCCTGTGGTTCGCGCAAGGTCAGCCACATCACCGAGATCACCGGGGTGGAAAGCGGCACCATCCAGATGCAGGACGTGTTCCTGTTCAAGCCCAGCACCTACCACGGAGCGCAGGGCCGGGTGGAAGGCCGATTCATCGCGACCGGCGCGGTCCCCGAGTTCTACGAGGAGCTCGCGCAGCGCGGCGTCGCCGTGGACCTGGGCATCTTCAAGAACCAGGCAGGGGCATTCTGATGGCGCCATGGGTCGTCGGGCTGGTGATGTTCGTGTGCATTGCGGTCGCCCTGTTCCTGGTGGCGCGCGCGAGCGAGGCGTTCATGGCCCGCTATCGCGACAACTTCATGAGCCAGGCCCGGGTCAACTTGGCCGACATGTTCCTGTTCATGGATCCCTCGCAGCTGTTCATGTTCAACGGCGTGGCGATGCTGGTGGTGCCGCTGCTGGTGTTGATGATGACCGGCAGCCTGCTGATTGCCGGCCTCGTCGTCGTGGCCCTGCTGGTGTTGCCGAAGAAGCTGTACGTGTGGTTGAAACAGCGGCGTCTGAACAAGATCCAGGAACAGCTCCCGGATGCGCTGCAGATGCTGGCCGGCAGCATGCGTGCCGGCGTCGGCTTCGCGCCGGCGCTGGAGGTGCTGGTCAAGGATGGCCAGGCGCCGCTGGCGCAGGAGCTGGCGCTGGTGCTGCGCGAGCAGCACATGGGCGTGCGCACCGAAGAGGCGCTGGAGCGCTTCAGCGAGCGGGTGCCGATCGTCGACGCCAAGCTGTTCGTTTCGGCCGTCAATATCTCGCGCGAGATCGGTGGCAACCTGGCGGAGAGCCTGTCGACGCTGGCGGAGACGCTGCGTCGCCGGCTGATCATGGAAAACAAGGTCAAGGCACTGACGGCCCAAGGCCGATTGCAGGGCATCGTGATGGCGATGTTGCCGGTCTTCCTGATCGGCTACCTGACGGTGGTGTATGCCGACACCATGGAACCGATGTTCAACTCCTGGCACGGCTGGGTGGTGATCACGTTGTGCGTGGTCATGGAATACCTGGGCTACCGGCTGTGCCGCAAGATCATGACGATCGACGTGTGATGGCGGGCATCATTCCCCTGCTGGCGGCGGTGTTGGTCGGGGCGGCCGTGTTCCTCGTGCTGGCCGGTACCCGCGGCATCGTTCGTGACGTCGAGCTGGATGATCGCAGCTACCAGGATCCCTTGCCCAAGGTGTTGCGGATGCTGTGGCCGCTGGTGACGATGGCCACCCGCTTCATCGCGCCGCGGCTGAAGACGGCGCAACTGGAAAAGACCCATCGGCTGCTGCAGTCGTCCGGACAGGACTATCTGCTGACTCCCGAAGAGCTTTACGGCATGCGGCTGGTCAGTGCGGTGACCGCCACTGCGCTGCTGCTGGGCTGCGCGGTGATGCTCGGTCGCATCTCGCCCGGAGCGCTGTTGCTGTGCGTGCTGTTCGGCGCGCTGTTCGGCTGGCTGTACCCGATGATCTGGGTCAACGATCGCCGCAAACTGCGCCAGCGCAAGGTGGTGCGCGACCTGCCGGTGTTCCTGGACTTCATCACCATGGCGGTCGAAGCCGGTCTGAACATCACCGGCGCCATCGAGAAGGCGGTGGAGAAAGGTCCGGCGGGCCCGATCAGCGACGAGTTCTCGCGCATGCTGCGTGACCTGCGCGCAGGCCTGCCACGTACCGAAGCGCTCAAGCGGATGGCCGCGCGCATGGACGTGCCGCAGGTCACCAACTTCACCAGTGCGCTGATCCAGGCCGACAAGGTCGGTGCCAACCTCAGCGAGACCCTGCGCTCGCAGGCGATGCAGCGTCGTGAAGAGCGCTTCCTGCGCGCCGAGAAACTG
The DNA here is from genome assembly GCA_030535605.1 of Pseudoxanthomonas suwonensis. Taxonomy (GTDB): domain Bacteria; phylum Pseudomonadota; class Gammaproteobacteria; order Xanthomonadales; family Xanthomonadaceae; genus Pseudoxanthomonas_B; species Pseudoxanthomonas_B suwonensis_B. The sequence goes on along the minus strand of JAUNRQ010000005.1, from coordinate 12,459 downwards.
GCGCTGGAGGCACCGGTCAAGATGTTGCTGCCGCTGGTGATGTTCTTCTTCCCGCTGATCTTCCTGTTCATCGGCTACTTCATTTACCTGAAGATGCTGCAGGAGGGGCTGTTGTGAAGACCGGCAGCATCCGTTGCGCGGCGAGCGGGCAGACCATCGCGGCGCATGCGTGGCTGGCGGATCGCTGGCCGCTGCGGTTGCGCGGTTTGCTTGGTCGAGCGCCGTTGCAGGACCGGGCACGGCAGGCCCTGTGGCTGCGTCCTTGCGCGTCGGTGCATACCCTGGGCATGCGCTATGCGCTGGACGTGGTGTTCCTGGACCGCGACGACCGCGTCTGCGGCTGGCGTGAACACCTTGCACCGATCCGCTTTGCCGCGTGCACCGGTGCGCGCAGCACGGTGGAGTTCCATGCCGGGGCGCTGGATGTCATCGGCCCGCGCCTGGGATCGAAATGGGATTGGCAACCTCAGCAGGAGCAGCGCAAATGACACCGCGTCGATACCTCCGCACACGTTTCTTCCATCGACAGCGGGGCCAGTCCGCGACCGAATTCCTCATCGTCGCCCCGATCCTGCTGTTTCTGGTGCTCGGGATCGTGCAGATGGTGCTGCTGTACCGCGCCAAGACCACGCTCGACTATGCGGCGTTGCAAGCGGCACGCGCCGGCGCGGTGAACGGCGCGCTCGTGTCCGAGATGCGGCGCGGCCTGAAGGAGGGACTGATCCCGCTGTATGCCACCCGTTCCGGGCTGGAGGGCGTGGCCGAGGCGCGGCTGCGGATGGAGGGGGATTTCCTGCTGCACCGGCCGCGGATCGAGATCATCAGCCCCACCCAGGCCGCCTGGCAGGAGCATCAGGAGCGACAGTACGACGGGCGCATGGCCCTGCCCAACGACAGCCTCGCCTTCCGCAGCCAGACAGTTGGCGGCAGCGGCGTCAATGTCCAGGACGCCAATATCCTCAAGATCAAGGTGACCTACGACTATCCGTTGATCGTTCCGTTCGTCGACTGGGTACTGGCCGGGCTTTCGGAGCTGATCCGTTCCGACAATCTCATCCCGGCCACCGAGCTGACCCCCGAAAACGGACTCATCGTCAACCGTGGGCGTGTGACAGGAGGGCCGAAATTCCGGCTTCCGTTGCAGAGCACGGCCATCGTGCGCATGCAATCACCGATCCATCGCAATCCGGACCTGCCTCGATAGGCCATCGGCACAAGATGCTGTCGATGCCGCACGGCCGCCTCTACACTGCCGTGCATGGCGACCCTGACGCGACTTGCCTGGTGGCTGCTGGCCTACGCCAGCCTCGCGCTGGGGTTCATCGGCATCTTCCTGCCGGGGTTGCCGACCGTGCCGTTCATCCTGCTGGCGGCGTTCGCCGCGGCGCGCGGGTCGCGGCCGCTGCATGTCTGGCTGCGACGGGATCGGCGCTTCGGGCCGATGATCCGCGACTGGCAGCGCAACGGCGCGGTCAGCCGGCGGGCGAAACGGACGGCGGTGGCGATGATGGCGTTGTCGGTGCTGGTCATGCTGGTGTTCATGCCCGACCGGCGCATGGCGATTCCCGGCATCGTGGTGATGGGCGGCGTCGCGATCTGGTTGTGGCGGCGTCCTGAACCACGCTGATGGCACTGATCCGGGACCGGCGGGTTCGCGTTACCATTTCGCCCATGAACAGTCCCGCCCGCACCCTCCCGCGCATCGCAGCGGCCTGCCTGCTGACCTTGCCCCTGCTGGCCTGCGGCAACAAGGGGCCGTTGACGCTGGCACCGCGCCCGGCCGAAGCCCCGGCGCCGGTCATCGACGTGGACGTGCCGCCGCCGGATGTGGAGAGCGCCGACCCGGTGCCGCTCCAGGAGGGCGAGGACACGCCGCCGGCCCAGCAAGACGATGACCCGCGCTGAGCCGGCGCGCCTGCGTTTTTCCAAGCTGCATGGCGCCGGCAACGACTTCGTCCTGATCGACCTGCGCGATGACCGCTCGCCGCCGTCGCCCGAACTCTGCCGCGCGCTGGCGGATCGCCACACCGGCGTCGGCTGCGACCAGATCCTGACCGTGTCGGCCGCGCGCGACGGCGGCGCGGTGGCCGCCTACGGCATCTTCAACAGCGACGGCTCGGCGGCGGGGCAGTGCGGCAACGGTGCCCGCTGTGTCGCCGCCTGGCTGCAACGCGACGGCAGCGCCCCCGGGGCCACGTTCGCGCTGGACAGCCCGGCAGGTCGCCACGCTGTCCAGTCGCTGGGCGATGGCCACTTCTGCATCGCCATGGGCGTGCCCGACTTCGAGCCGGCGGCGCTGCCCCTGGAGGGCGTCGAACGGCAGGACCATTACCAACTGCTGATCGATGGCCAACCGGTGCGTTTCGGTGCACTGGCGCTGGGCAATCCGCATGCGGTGATCGAGGTGGATGATGTCCGCACCGCGCCCGTGGCCGCGCTGGGGCAGGCGTTGCAGGCGCATCCGGCGTTTCCGGATTCGGTCAACGTCGGCTTCGCGCAGGTGCTGGATGCGGGGCACATCGCCCTGCGGGTGCACGAGCGCGGCGCCGGCGAGACCCTGGCCTGCGGCAGTGGTGCCTGCGCCGCGGCGGCGGTGTTGATGCAGCATGGCCGCGTCGCGCGCGAGGTCGCCGTGCGCCTGCCCGGCGGCACCCTGCATGTTGCCTGGCCGGACGCCGCATCCCCCATCCTGATGAGCGGTCCCACCGCCCACGTGTTCGACGGAGAATGGTTGCCATGAGCACACCCCACCACGGCCGGGAAACCCTCGGCGCGCACGAGGTCGCCGCCTGGCTGCGGCACCATCCGGCGTTCCTGCAACAGTTTCCCGACCTGGCGCTGAGCTTGGTGGTCCCGCGCGAGGACGGGCCGGCGTCGTCGCTGGCCAGCTACCAGCTGGAAGTGCTGCGCGAGAAAAACCGCGAACTCAACCGTCGCCTGCACGAGCTGTCGGCCAATGCCCAGGTCAACGAGCGCCTTGCCGTGCGCACCCACCAGCTGGCGCTGGCGCTGATGAAGCAGACCAGTGCGGCCGACACCCTGCGGGCGATGGCCGCTTCGCTGCAGGAGGACTTCGCCGGGGATCTGGTGCGGATCGTGTTGCTGCAGCCGGTGGACGGCCTGCAGGACGAGCCGTGGCTGCAGGTCCACGCCGACGGCAGCGAGCTGCTGGTGCCGTTCCGTGACTGCCTCGCCGATGGCGAACCGCTGTGTGGCCGGCTGCATCCGGACAAGCACGCCTTGCTCTACGGCGAGCAAGCCGGCGACGTCGCGTCCAGTGCGTTGCTGTCGTTGCCGGGCACCGGTCTGGTGGCGGTCGGCAGCCATGATCCCAACCGCTTCTATCCGGGCATGGGCACGCTGTTCCTGCGGATGATGGGCGAGGCGCTGGCGGTGGCACTGGCCCGCTTCGACTGACCACGGCAACCCGACCGATGGCCGCACTGGACATTCCCGGGTTCCTCGAACACCTGCAGGTGGAGCGGCGGATGTCCGCGCACACCTTGGACGCCTACCGGCGCGATCTCGACGCGTTGCGTGCCTGGGCCGCCGCCCGCGGCTGCGATGACCCGGCGACGCTGGATGCCGAGGCCTTGCGCGCGTTCGTGGCTGCCGAGCACCGCCGCGGGCTGTCGCCCAAGAGCGTCCAGCGGCGCCTGTCGGCCTGCCGCAGCTGGTACCAGTGGTTGCTGCGCAATGCCGCCATCGCCGCCAATCCCGCCGCGCACGTGCGTGCGCCACGGGCGCCCCGCAAGTTGCCGCAGGTGCTGGACGTGGACGAGGCCATGCACCTGGTCCAGGTCGATACCGACGCGCCGCTGGGCCTGCGCGATCGCGCGCTGCTGGAGCTGTTCTACTCCTCCGGCCTGCGGCTGAGTGAACTGTGCGGGCTGCGCTGGCGTGACCTGGACCTGGTCGATGGCCAGGTGGTGGTGCACGGCAAGGGCGGCAAGCAGCGCATCGTCCCGGTCGGGTCGCACGCGCGAAAGGCGCTTGCCGACTGGCGCGCGGATACCGGTGCCGCCGACGATGCCCCGGTGTTCCCCGGTCGAAACGGGCCGATCACCCCGCGCGCGGTGCAGCTGCGACTGCGCCAGCTGGCGCAACGCCAGGGACTGTTCAAGCGCGTGCACCCGCACCTGCTGCGCCACAGTTTCGCCAGCCACGTGCTGGAATCTTCCGGCGACCTGCGCGGGGTGCAGGAGCTGCTCGGCCATGCCGACATCGCCACCACCCAGATCTACACTCACCTGGATTTCCAGCATCTGGCCAAGGTCTACGACGACGCCCACCCCCGCGCGCGCCGTCGCAAGCGCGGCGACGGCGAGCAGCCGCCGGAGTGAGCACCCCGCCGGCCCGGCCGACCACGGCCGCCGATGAAGGCCTCGATGATGCAGTCATCCGCGCGTTCGGTGCGTTGCTGGTTGCCCACGTGCGCTTCGAGGACCGGCAGTGTTTCCTGCTGCTGCAGCGCGCCAGGGAAGCCTCCCCGCAGCGTGCCGGGCCTGATGCTGCGGGCAGTCGCACATCCGGCCAGGGATGATCGCGACGCCCCGCACACGCGCGCGGGGTGCATCATCGGCGGATGGACACCTTCAGCGTGATCGGCCAGACCTTGGCCGCCGAGTTCGACCTGCCGGATGCGGCCACCACCACCCGCATCGTCACCCGGCTGCTGGTCGCCGCGCTGCTGGGCGCGCTGATCGGCTGGGAGCGTGAACGCGGCGGCCACCCGGCCGGTTTGCGCACGCATATCCTGGTGTCGATGGGCGCGGCGCTGTTCGTGCTGGGGCCGTGGCTGGCAGGGGTGGAAACCGATGCGCTGTCGCGCGTGATGCAGGGCATCGTCCAGGGCATCGGCTTCATCGGCGCCGGGGCCATCATCAAGCAGGCCACCCGTGGCACGGAGACCATCCATGGCCTCACCTCGGCGGCCGGCATCTGGCTGGCCGCGGCCATCGGCATGACCGCCGGGATGGGGCGCGAGGCCGGTGCGATCATCGCCACGCTGATCGCGCTGGTGGTGCTGGGACTGTTGCCGAAGGTGGTCGACGCCGGCATGGGCGACAACGGCACCGACAGCGCCGGCAACGGACAGGGCGGCTGACGGGCCGACGTTGCGATCGAACGCTTGGCGGGTCGCGCGCTTCGGTGCTGCCCCGCCTGCGACGGCGACGCTTCGCTGCGGCGCGCCACTCAGCGCTGCGGCGGTGCTGCCAGTTCTCGGCTGTCGAGCCAGCCGTCGCGGTTGCGGTCCTGACGGCGGAATGCGGCGGTCAGGTCCGCGCGGTGCTGCTCGCGGGTGACCGGCCTGCCCCGCCCGCCGGGAAGTTCGTCGGCGCTCAGCACGCCATCGCCATCGCGGTCCATGCGTTCGAAGGCGTAGCCCATCCACGTCAGGTATTCGTCCAGCGACACCCGTCCATCGCCGCTGGCGTCCATGCGCGCAACATAGGCGTCGGTGTCACGCACCTGCCCGCAGACCCCGGTGCTTGCCAGCAGCAAGCCCAGCGCCAGGGGCAGTGCGTGATGCAGGTTCACGCGCGCGCCGGTGCCAGCGCGTAGCCGCGCAGGCGGGCGGCGTATTCCTCGAGTGCGCGGATGCCGCTGGCCTCGGCCTGCTGGCACCAGGCCTGGAGGCGGGCCAGCGACTCGGCGGCATTCTGGCTGCGGGCCTCCAGCACCGCGGCCAGTTCGCGACGGTACTCCACCAGCTTCTGCATGCGCGGCGAGGCGGCCACGCGCGCCTGCAGCTGCGCGCGCGCCTCCGGCGTCAGCCAGCGGCCATCGTCGATCAGGCCGCGGCGCAGCTTGCGCGGCATCAGCTTGCGCAGCTTCTGCCCGCGCTGCGCCGCTTCCTCGCGCAACACCGGCTTGAACACCCGGCGCTGGAAGTCGGTCATCGCCTGGAAGCGGTGCGCCAGCAATGCCTTCATGGTGTCCATGTCCGGCACCTGGATGTTCGGACGCACGTCCAGGCTGGGGGCAACCCGCAACACCTTGGCCAGGCGCAGCACTTCCAGCCCGCGGATCGCGGCCCAGCCGATGTCGAATTCCCAGCGGCGCAGCGCGAACTTGGCCGAGGACGGGAACGCGTGGTGGTTGTTGTGAAGCTCCTCGCCACCGATCCACACCGCCCACGGCGACAGGTTGGTGGCGGTGTCGGCGGTGGCGAAGTTGCGGTAGCCCCACCAGTGGCCGAGGCCGTTGACCACGCCGGCCGCCCAGAACGGGATCCACAGCATCTGGATCGCCCACACCGCCACGCCCTTGAAGCCGAACAGCGCAAAGCTCAGCAGCAGCAGCACGGTCGGGCCAAGGGTGGCCAGCGGCGTATACAGGCGGCGCTCGATCCAGTCATCGGCGCAGCCCTTGCCGTATTGCTCGATGCTGGCGCGGTCCCGCCGTGCGTCGCGGTACAGCTCCACGCCGCGCCAGAACACGTTGCCGATGCCCTTGAACTGCGGGCTGTGCGGATCGTCCTCGGTCTCGCACTTGGCGTGGTGCTTGCGGTGGATGGCCACCCACTCGCGGGTGATCATCGAGGTGGTCAGCCAGGACCAGAAGCGGAAGAAATGGGCCAGCGCCGGATGGAAGTCCACGCCGCGGTGCGCCTGGCTGCGGTGCAGGTACAAGGTCACGGTGAAGATGGTGATCTGGGTCACCACCAGCAGGTACAGCGCCATGGCGCCCCAGCCCCATTGCAGCAGGCCGGAGGAGAGGAAATCGAGGAAGCTGGCGGGCATGGCGCAGTCGGGGCGTGCGGGTGGCCCGTCATCATCCTATGGATGGCAGGCCGCGTCACCCGCGGGCGCCGCCGATGTTCAGGCATGGGTGACAATGGGCCATGCCTGAATTGCCGGAAGTCGAGACCACCCGCCGCGGCCTGGCCCCGCATCTGGAAGGGCGCCGGGTGGATGCGCTGGTCTTGCGCCGTCCCGACCTGCGCTGGCCGATTCCGCCGGAGTTGTCCGAGGTGCTCCCGGGCCAGCGCATCGCCGCGGTGCGGCGCCGGGCCAAGTATCTGTTGCTGGACGTGGCCAGCGGCAGCGCCCTGCTGCACCTGGGCATGTCCGGCAGCCTGCGGGTGTTGCCGGGCGACACCCCGCCGCGCGCGCATGATCACGTCGACATCGCCCTGGACGATGGCCGGGTATTGCGCTTCAACGATCCGCGCCGTTTCGGCTGTCTGCTGTGGCAGCCGGCCGGCCAGACCCACGCCCTGCTGCGGGGGCTGGGGCCGGAGCCGCTGTCCGACGACTTCGATGGCGCCTGGCTGCATGCACGCAGCCGTGGCCGCAGTGCGCCGGTCAAGACCTTCCTCATGGACCAGGCCATCGTGGTCGGGGTCGGCAACATCTATGCCGCCGAAGCCCTGTTCATGGCCGGGATTTCCCCGCTGCGTGCGGCCGGCAAGATCTCGCGTGCGCGCTACGAGGCGCTGGCCGAGGCCGTGAAGATGATCCTGGCCCATGCCATCACCCGCGGCGGCACCACCTTGCGCGACTTCCTGGCGCCCGATGGCGCGCCGGGCTATTTCGAACAGGAGCTGTCGGTGTACGGCCGTGGCGGCGCGCCGTGCCCGCGCTGCGCGGGGCCGCTGAAGCAGGCCAGCATCGGCCAGCGGACCTCGGTATGGTGCCCGCGCTGCCAGCGCTGAACCCGGCCGCGGGCACGCCCGCGCCGATGCGGCGGCAAGCGGTGCGATAATCGGCTGATGGACGATCAGCACGGCACCACCCATTTCGGCTACCGCGACGTGCCCGCCGGCGAGAAGCAAAAGCTGGTCGGCGAGGTGTTCACCTCGGTCGCGGGCAAGTACGACCTGATGAACGACCTGATGTCGATGGGCATCCACCGGCTGTGGAAGCGGCACTTCGTCGCCACCTGCCAGGTCGCGCGCGGCGATGCGGTGCTGGACCTGGCAGGCGGCACCGGCGACATCGCCGCGTTGCTGAAGCAGCGGGTCGGTCCGGAAGGCTCGCTGGTGCTGGGCGACATCAACGGTGCGATGTTGCGTGTCGGTCGTGATCGCATGATCGACCGCGGCAACGTGCGCGGCTTTTCCTACGTGCAATGCAACGCCCAGGCGCTGCCGTTTCCCGATGCCAGCTTCGATCTGGTGACGATCGCCTTCGGCCTGCGCAACGTCACCGACAAGGATGCCGCGCTGCGCGAAATCAACCGCGTGCTGAAGGTCGGCGGGCAGGCGCGAGTGCTGGAATTCTCGGAAGTCACCGCCGACTGGTTCAAGCCGGTCTACGACTTCCATTCCTTCCGCGTGCTGCCGCGACTGGGTCGGCTGTTCGCCGGTGACGCCGGCAGTTACCAGTACCTGGCCGAGTCCATCCGCAAGCATCCGCCCCAGGATCAGCTCAAGGCGATGATGGAAGCGGCCGGCCTGGCGCGTTGCAGTTACCGCAACCTCAATGCGGGCATCGTCGCCATCCACACCGGTTACAAGGTCTGAACATGTCGCAGCAGGCACCGTTGAAGTCCTTCCGCAACAGCCCCTGGCGCTACAGCCAGTTCGTGGTGCTTGGCGCGCTGGTGGCGGCTGCGGTGCATTGGCTGGCACCGGTGGGTGTCGCGGCTTCGCTGGGCATCGGCGTGGCAGTGGCCATCGGCTATCTGCTGCTGGAGAAGAAACGCGGCGTGATCTGAGGCGCAAGCCGTCGACGCGCCGGCGTACACTGGGGCTTTCCGTCGATGAGCTCCACGCCCATGCGCCTGTTGCCGATCCTCTCCCTTGCCGCCGTGCTGCTGGCCGGTTGCCAGCGCGACGCCGCCCCTGCCGCGGCGACCCAGGAAGCCGCCGGCACGCCGCCGCCGACGCCCGCCGAAGTGGTGGTGGACCGGCATTCCTTCTCCGAGCCGGACAAGGTCAAGACCACCGACCTGGCGCTGGACCTGGTGGTGGACTTCGAGGCACGGGAACTGGTCGGCAGCGCGACCTTGCAACTGGATTGGCTGGATGACAGCGCCACCCAGCTGGTGCTGGACACCCGTGAACTGAGCATCGAACAGGTCGAAGGCGCCGGCGTCGAGGGCGTGTTCGTGCCGCTGACCTTCGAGCTGGCCGACGCCGATCCGGTGCTCGGCAGCAAGCTGTCGATCAACACCCCCAGCCGCCCGGAACGGGTGCGGATCAGCTATCGCACCTCGCCGCAGGCCTCGGGCCTGCAGTGGCTGGAGCCGTCGATGACCGAGGGCAAGCAGCAGCCCTTCATGTTCAGCCAGTCGCAGCAGATCCACGCCCGCAGCTGGGTGCCGCTGCAGGACACGCCGCGCATCCGCTTCACGTACAGCGCCACCGTCAAGGCACCGGCCGACACCATGGTGCTGATGAGCGCGGACAACAAGCCCGATGCTGCGCGCACCGGCGAGTACAGCTTCAAGATGCCGCAGCCGATCCCGTCCTACCTGCTGGCCATCGCCGCCGGCGACCTGGTGTTCAAGCCGATTTCCGAGCGTGCCGGCGTCTGGGCGGAACCGGCAATGGTCGAACGCGCCACCAGCGAGTTCGGCGACACCGAGACCATGATCCAGACGGCCGAAAAGCTCTACGGCCCGTATCGCTGGGAGCGCTACGACATCCTCGTGCTGCCGCCGTCCTTCCCCTATGGCGGCATGGAAAACCCGCGCCTGACCTTCGCCACGCCGACGGTGATTGTCGGTGACAAGTCGCTGGTGGCGCTGATCGCGCACGAGCTGGCGCACAGCTGGTCCGGCAACCTGGTGACCTTCGCCACCAGCGAGGACGGCTGGTTGAACGAGGGCTTCACCAGCTACGTCGAGAACCGCATCGTCGAGGCGCTGTTCGGCAAGGAGCGCTCGGAGATGGAATACGTCATCGAGCGCAACGACCTGAAGACCGAGTTCGCCAGCCTGGATCCGAAGCTGACCGTGCTCGCGACCCGCCCGGGTGACCTGCCGGACCCGGACAGCTATTCGTCCTCGGCCACCGCCTACACCAAGGGTGCGTGGTTCCTGCAGTTCCTTGAGCAGCGCGTCGGTCGCGACACCTTCGACGCGTTCCTGCGCGACTACTTCGACCATTTCGCGTTCCAGGGCATCACCACCACCCAGTTCGTCGACTACCTGAAGACCAACCTGGTGGACAAACATCCGGAAAAGCTGGCGATGGCGGAGGTCGAGGCTTGGGTGTACGAGCCCGGCGTGCCGGACTTCGCCCCCAAGGTCGAATCGCGTCGTTTCGCCGTGGTCGATGCCGGTCGCACCGCGTGGCTGGGCAGCGGCGAGCTGCCCTCGCCGCAGGTCACCGGCGAATGGACCACGCAGGAGTGGGTCTACTTCATCGAGCGCATGCCCGAATCGCTCAGCGCCGAGCAGATCGCACAGCTGGACGAGGCCTACGCCTTCACCGGCACCGCCAACGGCGAAGTCGCGATGCGCTGGTATCCGCTGGTGGTCCGCAGCGGGCAGACGGCCACGGCCGAGCCGGAGATCGCCGCGTTCCTCGAGCGCATCGGCCGCCGCAAGCTGATCCTGCCGATCTACAGCGCGCTGGTACGGAGCGCCGAGGGCAAGGCGTTCGCGCAGCGGGTCTTCGACCAGGCCCGCCCCGGCTACCACCCGATCACTACCGGTTCGGTCGAGCGCATCCTCGCCGACGCCAGGCCGGCCGAGTGAAGGCCGTCACGATGCCCCGGCATGGTCATCGCCTGACGCCGCTGCTGCTGGTCGCGGCGATCGCTGCCACCGCCGCGGCCGGCTGCGGCGGTCCGCGTGATGATGCGGCGGCCCAGACCGAGCGGCTGGCCGCCGCCGAAGCCGCCGCCGCCGGGCCGCTGGAGGAGTTCGAGCGCTCCGTGGCCGAGGAGAAGTGGGCGCTGGCCAAGGCCCAGGGCGCGGTGCTGGTCGCCCGTCATCCGGGCACCGAGGCCGCGCGCAAGGTCGAAGCGTTGCTGCCGGAGGTCACCGAAAAGTCCGACATCCAGCGCGAAGCCGCGCGCACCGAGGCGCTGTGGGCTTACGACCGCATCGCCGCCGGTCGCGGCGAGCAGGTCACCGCCGCGATTTACGCCAAGGACCCGGTGGATACCGACGGCAGCGGCCCGCGACGGGTGCGGCTGATCTTCCGCGACCATCCCGACTGGGGCCGCAGCAGCTACCTGGTGCTGGAGCGGGGCGACTTCGACTGCTACGGCGGCTGCCGGGTGAATGTCACCGTCGACGATGCCGCAGCCGAACGCCTGCCGGCCTCGCGCCCCGATACCGACGAAGCCATCGCCATGTTCATCGAGGACCATCGCGGCCTGTGGCGTCGCTTCAAGGATGCGGACACCGTCAGCATCGAGTTCCCGGTCAAGGCCGGCGGCATGCGCACCGTGGTGTTCGAAACCGCGGGCCTGAAGCCGGACAACATGCCGGAGCGCTGGAACTGATGCGCGTCGGCCTCTCCCGTTCACGGGGGAGGGCCGGGGCGAGGGTACCGCTTGGTGCCTGACGCACCCATCCGCAGCACCCCCACCCGCAGCGCTGCTTCGACCTCACCCCGATGCGGGCGAGACGAGTGTCGGGCCTGCCTGCCGCAGCAGCTCCCCTAGCTGTCCTGCAACGCGTAGCCGAACTGCTGCAGGAACTGGCCGGCGAATTCGTCGTAGTCGAAGCGCTGGTTCTGGGTGCCGGGGTGTTCGACCTTCAGCGCCCCCATGAGGTTGCCGATGCGGCCGATCGTCGGCCAGTCGTAGCCCTTCTGGATGCCGAACAGCAGGCCGGCGCGGAAGGCATCCCCGCAGCCGGTCGGGTCGGTGATGCGGCGCTCGTGCGCCGGCGGCACGTGGATGCTCTGGCCATCGGCATGGATGACCGCGCCGTTGGGCCCGCGGGTGACGATGTAGGCGCGGACCCTGGAGGCGATGGTGGCTTCGTCCCAACCGGTGCGTTCCTGCAGCAGGTTGGACTCGTAGTCGTTGACCGTGACGTACTGCGCCTGCTCGACGAACCGGCGCAGCTCTTCGCCATCGAACAGCGGCATCGCCTGGCCGGGATCGAACACGAACGGGATGCCGGCCTCGGCGAACTCCTCGGCATTCTGGATCATGCCCTCGCGCCCGTCGGGGCTGACGATGCCGATGCTCACGTCAGGCACGTCGCGCACGTGGTTCTCGTAGCTGCGCATCATCGCGCCCGGGTGGAAGGCGGTGATCTGGTTGTTGTCGTGGTCGGTGGTGATGAACGCCTGCGGGGTGAACAGTTCGTCGATCACCTTGATCCGATCCAGCGTGATGTCGTTTTCCTCGAACCACTGCCGGTACGGGCCGAAGTCCTGACCGACGGTGGCCATGGGGATCGGATCGCCGCCCAGCAGCTTCAGGTTGTAGGCGATGTTGCCGGCGCAGCCGCCGAACTCGCGGCGCATCCGCGGCACCAGGAACGAGACGTTCAGGATGTGCACCTTGTCCGGCAGGATGTGGTGCTTGAAGTGGTCGGGGA
>JAUNRQ010000004.1:55677-57576 GCA_030535605.1 Pseudoxanthomonas suwonensis | reverse complement strand
CGCAAGGCGGCCATGGTCAGCAACCTGCTGGTGGTGCTGTGCGGCGACCGCTCGACCCAGCCGGTGGTCAATGCCGGCTCGTTGTACTGAGGCGCCGGCATGGAATCCGGACTGTTGGCCGCCCTGATCATCGCCCTGACCGCCGTCCCCATGCTGGTGATCGCCATCGGCATCCGCAAGGGCAACCTCGGCCTGATCAATGGCCTGGACCCGGAGCGCGTGCGTGATCCGGACGCGCTCGCCCGACGGCTTTCCACCTGGATGCTGCTGATGGCGGTGGCCCTGCTGCTGGCCGGCGTCGGCTACTGGTGGGCAGGCGCGGTCGAGAGCCGCGTGATCGGCGTCACCATCGCCCTGGTCATCGCCATCAACGTGCTGGCGCTGCGGCTGGTGTTCTCGGTCGCCGCCGCCAAGCGCGATTACAAGCCGCTGCCGCGCCAGTGAGCCGGAAGAAGGCCTACCCGCTGCGCATCAGCGTGGAGATCCTGGAAGCCACCCAACGATGGGCGGACGACGAATTGCGCAGCGTCAACGCGCAGATCGAGTACGCGCTTCGTGATGCGCTGCGCCGTGCCGGTCGCCTGCGCAAGCCCGACAATGACGAGCAACCCCCGGAGGACACCCCATGAACGAACGCTTTCGTTACCGGATCATCGACTTCACCCCCGACCTGACCAGTGCCCCGGGCCGCAAGCTCGAGGACCTGCTGAACGAGGCCGGTGCCGACGGCTGGGAGCTGGTCACCGCCCTGCGCGACAGCCGCATGGAGCCGACCCGGCTGTTCCTGAAGAAACGGGAACCCTGAGCCCCGGCGCGCGTCGAACAGTTGCCCACCATCACCGCATCACGGAATCGATCATGAGCAAACGCTGGGACTATCAGGTCATTGAAATCAAGCCGGACATGTGGGGCCGGGTGAAGGCGGAGACTGTCCAGAACGAACTCAAGCGCCTCGGCGCACAGGGCTGGGAGGTGGTGTCGTTCCAGCAATTGGCACCGATGCGGGCAGCGATGGCCGTGCTCAAGCGGGCGTTGTGACGATGGGCCGCCTGGCGCGATCGCTGGTCCTGTGCCTCGCCTTGCTCCTGGCCCCGGCGTTACTGTCCGCACAATCCGCCGAGGGCGTGGATGCCGCCGCCGTCGCCAACCGGCTGCTCGACCATCTGGACGCACAGCGCTGGGAACAGGCGGAGGTGATGTTCGACGCCACCATGCAGGCAGCGATCCCGGCGGCGCGCCTGGGCGAGGTCTGGCGCAGCCTGCCCGGTGCCGGCGAACGCGGAGCGCCGCGGGTGCGTCGTCAGGACGGTCTGCAGGTCGTTGTCGTGCCGCTGGTCCGTGGTGATGCGCGCCTCAACGCCACCGTGGCGGTCACCGCGGACGGCCGCATCAGTGGCTTCCTGATCCAGCCCGGCGAGCCGCCGAAGGCAGCCGACGTGCCGGCCGATGCGCCGTTCGGCGAACGCGATTTCAGCGTGGGTGAAGGCGACGCCGCCCTGCCCGGCACCCTCGCCATGCCCAAGGGAGACGGCCCCTTCCCGGCGGTGGTGCTGGTACACGGCTCGGGCCCGCAGGACCGCGACCAGACCATCGGTGCCAACCGTCCGTTCCTGGACATCGCCCGCGGGCTGGCGGCACAGGGCATTGCCGTGCTGCGCTACGACAAGCGCAGCAAGGCCCAGCCGCAGGCCTTCGCCACGGGCGACTACACCATCGATGACGAGACCACCGACGACGCGGTGCAGGCGGTGGCCGCGTTGCGCCGGACCCGGGGCATCGACGTCGGCCAAGTGTTCGTGCTCGGCCACAGCCAGGGCGCGATGATGGCCCCGCGGATCGTCCAGCGCGCCGAAGGCGCGGCGGGCGCGATCCTGCTGGCGGCACCTGCACGCCCGCTGC
>JAUNRQ010000004.1:11356-55577 GCA_030535605.1 Pseudoxanthomonas suwonensis | reverse complement strand
CGCGCCGAAGGCGCGGCGGGCGCGATCCTGCTGGCGGCACCTGCACGCCCGCTGCTGGACATCCTGATCGAGCAGAACCGACGCCTGGCCGGCGATGGCAGCGGCACTGCCAGCGCCACCGAACAGGCATTCATCGACACCCTCGTCCGGCAGGTCGCCGCCATCCGCGACGGCAGCGCGCAACCGGGCGACACGCCGCTGGGCGTACCGGCGCAGTACTGGCGCAGCGTCGACGCGGTCGACATCCTCGGCGAGGCGCGGGCGCTGCGCAAACCCATGCTGCTGCTGCACGGCGGCCGCGACATCCAGGTGGTCGAGGCCGACTGGCGGCTGTGGCAACGCGCGCTCCGCCGCAGTCGCAGCGCCACGCTGCGCGAGTACCCTGCACTGAACCACCTCGGCATCGCCGGGACAGGCCCGGGCAGCCTGGCCGAGTACCAGATCGCCGGGCAGGTCGATGCCGGACTCATCGACGATATCGCGACCTGGATCAAGACCCGTCGCCGCTGAGAACGCCACGAGCGCGCGGATGGCTCCACCCTCCCGCCCGATGCCCGCGCGTGCATGCGGCTGACGTGGCCCGTACCCTGTCGCCATGCCGCCACGCCCTGCCCTCCTGCTGAACGCCGCCGCCGTCGAGTCGTGGCCGGCCTGGTTGCTGCGTGCGCGCGCCAACGCCGATGCACGCCTGCTGGCACACAGCCGCTGGGTCGTGCGACGCAAGGACGATGGCCGATATCTGGCCGCCGTGGGTGCCGACGGCCGCGTGACCCCGATGGACCGCCCCGCATGGCGTGGTCCGTTGCGGCAAGCCGCACTGGCGCTTGTCCAACGTCGCCCGTGCCACCGGGGACGCACCGACCATCCGTCGCGGCCACTGCCGCTGCATGGCCTCCACTCACGGCTGGCGATGCTCGGACTGGATGCCACCGCCTATCAGCGTGACACCGGGTTGCGGATGGTGGCCGAACCGGACTGGCTGGCCTTCGCCGGCTTCGACCGCTACCGGCGACCGCTTTGGCTGCGCGCCGACGCCGCGCGCGCCTGGTCGCGCATGCGCGAGGCCGCCGGCCGCGACGGGGTGATGCTGGAGGCGATCTCCGGCTACCGCAGCCATGCTTACCAGCTGGGCATTTTCCAGCGCAAGCGCGCGCGCGGCCTGGCAGTCGAGGACATCCTCGCGGTCAATGCGGCGCCCGGTTTTTCCGAACACCACTCCGGGCTGGCGCTGGACCTCGGCACGCCGGGCGAACCGCCGGCGGAGGAAAGCTTCGAGCGCACCGCGGCCTTTTCCTGGCTGCAGGCGCATGCCGGTGAACACGGCTTCGTGATGAGCTATCCGCGCCACAATCCGCACGGCATCGTCCATGAGCCGTGGCATTGGGCGTGGCAGGCCGCGCCGCTGGCATCGATGTCGTCCTGACCTGTTGCTGCGGGACATTCGATCGAACGGCCCCACGCAGGGGGGCACGCTCAGGGCAGTTCAGTGCTGTCGGCGATCCGCCACAGGTACAGGCTGGCCAGGCTACGATACGGCCTCCAGATTCCGCCACGCTCGGACAACGCACGCGGTGTCGGCGGCGATGCCAGCGCGTCCAGCCGCTGCGCTCCCTTGCGGATGCCGAGGTCGTCCACCGGCAACACGTCCGGACGACCCAGCCGGAAAATCAGCAGCATCTCCACGGTCCAGCGGCCGATGCCCCGCACCGGCACCAGCGCGTCGATGATCGCGGCATCGTCCATCCGCGCCAGCCGCCGCGCCCCGGGAATCTCGCCCGCGTCGGCACGGCGACACAGATCGCGCAGCGCCAGCAACTTGTTGCCGGACACCCCGCATGCGCGCAGCACGGCGTCATCGACCGAAGCCAGCGCCGTGGCATCCAGACGCGCGCGACCGGTCGCGGCCTCGACCCTGCCGACAATGGTGGCCGCGGCCCTGCCGGACAACTGCTGGTAGAGGATCGCGCGGGCCAGGGCGTCGACCGGATCCAGCGGCTGTCGCCAGCGCGGCTCCGCTGCCACCGGGCCCAGTTTCCGTATCCAGCGACCCAGTGCACGATCGCGCCGCGCCAGATGGGCGGCCGCGGCCTGCAGGTCGAAACCGCGTGCCATCAGGCGAGCGGGCTGAGCCGCTTCACCGCGGAAATCGCTGCCAGGCGTGCAGCAGCCAGCCGAGGATCGCGGCGCTGCCACCCCACGGCGCCAGCAACGTCGGCAGGCCCCAGACGTGACCGGCAAACACGCTGCCGCTGAACAGCAACGTCCCGGCCAGCAGCAAACCCAGCGCAATGCGCGCCAGGCGCTTGACCGCCAGCGGCGCCAGCGCGGCAATCCCGATGCCGTGCAGCAGCGCGAACAGCGCGGCCTGCTGCAAGCTGCCGCGCGAGGCCTCCGGTGCCCCGTGAGCGGCCCACGCAGCCAGCGCCACGCCGGCAGCGGCCAGCACGGCACCGAGACTGGCCAACACGTCACGCTGACGCACGTGCCGGGGAACGGGAGCGGCGGAATGGTGGCCAGGATGCAAGATGGCGACTCCTTGAACGAAAACGCCGCCGCCCCTGGCGGGTGCGGCGGCGTCGGGAAACACGATGACCTGCCGGGTCAGGGCTTGAGGTCCCAGTACAGCTTGTACTTGCCGTCGGTGCTGAAGGCCGCGTCGATGCCGCCGATGTAATCCTCGTAGGGACGCCCGATGACCTCGTGGCCGCGGGTCATGGCCCAAGCGCGCATGGCGTTGCGGGCGTTCTCCAGTTCGGCCCAGTAACCGCCGAAATCCACGGTCACCGCGCGCGTTGCCTCGGTGCGTTCGTATTTCACCGGGCCCTGCAGCGTCAGGCCGGTGAGTTCCGGGCCGGCGTCGGCCACCACGGGGGCGGCATTGTCGCCTTCTTCCGAGCTGGTGGTGGCTGCGGCACCGCCACGGCGACGCACCGGCTGGACCACGTCGAAGGCGTAGTTGTCACGGCCCACTTCGGTGGACTGGATGCGCATCGGGCCGGCGGCCACCAGGTTGTTGGCGTCCATGGTACGGCGGATCCACTCCATGTTCGACTTCATCGCCGAGGCCAGCGCCTCGTCCTTGCGCTCGATCGAACCGGCGTTGACCACCAGCAGGTTCTCGACGGGGCGATCGACGATGTCCAGCCCGGTGAAGCGCGGACCCATTTCGTTGTAGTCGACGTTCGGCACCGACGCCAGCATGGCGCTCAGGCGGTCCAGGCCAAGGCGCAGGTCGTCGCCGACGTTGCCGCTGACGTACAGGCCGGCGTAGCGACCCAGCAGGTCCCAGCCGTAATCGACCCGGTAGTCCTGGGTGATTTCGACGTTGCGCATGCCACGACCGGTGATTTCCAGCGAAATCTTGCTGCGCTTGTTGCTGCCGCGATGGGTGTCGTTGATCGCGTAGGTCACCGATTCACCGGGCACCGACTCGACGATTTCCCAGCTGCCGTTGCCGACGGTCGCGACGTTGGAGCGGTAGTCGAGCTTGGCACCGACGCCTTCTTCAGGGCCGGACCGGGTCAGCTGGGCACCGGGGTCGCGCAGGGTGATCGCGTTCCACTCGCCGAAACGACGGAAGCTGTTCACGGTGTCGTGGACCACGCCGACGCGGCGGTTGGTTTCGACGCTTTCGGTCAGCGCGCGCTTAGACGGCAGGATCAGCGCGACGATCAGGAAGATCGCGGCGACGATCACGAGGGAAATCAGGATCTCAAGCAGACGACTCATTCATGGTTCTCCAGGACCAGGACCGGCCGGGGCCGGGGCGCAAGGGCGTCATCCTAGCAAGATGCGAAGCCTCGCGACAGGCATGACCCGCGCACGCTAGCATGTTCTTGTTTCATCTTCCGCCAACGCGGCGCAACACCGTGTTCGCAGCGGTTCGCCGGCATCAGACCAGCTTCAGCTCGAACGCCTTCAGCACCGCGCGCGTACGGTCGCGCACGCCGAGTTTGCTGAGGATGTTGGACACGTGGTTCTTGATGGTGCCTTCGGCCACGCCCAGCGAATTGGCGATCTCCTTGTTGGAGAACCCGCCCGCCATCAGCCGCAGGATCTCGGTTTCCCGTTCGGTCAGCGGATCCGGCTGCTCGAGGCTGACGAACTGGTTCTGCATCGCCTCCAGGCCCGACAACAGCCGTTGGGTGACGGCCGGCTGCACCAGCGACCCGCCGGCGGCGACACTGCGGATGGCTCCCACCAGCTGCTCCAGCGAAACATCCTTCAATAGGTAGCCCTTGGCACCGGCCTTCATCCCGGCCAGCACCAGCTGGTCGTCGTCGAAGGTGGTCAGGATGATGGTCGGCGGCAGCTGGCCCTGCCGCGACAGTGCTTGCAACGCCTCCAGCCCGGACATCACCGGCATGCGCATGTCCATCAGCACCACGTCCGGCTGCACCTGCGGGATCTGCTCGACGGCCTGGCGGCCGTCGGCGGCCTCGGCCACCACCTCCATGCCCTCGGCCAGTGCCAGCAGCGAGCGCACGCCTTGGCGCACCAGGGTCTGATCATCGACCAGGAACACGCGGATCGTGCGGTCTGCGGCGGTGGCGGTCATGCAGGCAACTCCTGGGCGCTGGTGCGACGGGTCATGGTGGCCCCATGCAGGGGCAGGACGATGTCAAGGACGAAACCGGCACCCGGCGCACTGCGGACCTCCAGGGTGCCGCCGTGGGCATCGAGCCTCTCGCGCATGCCGCGCAGGCCGTTGCCCAGGGCAAAGTGATCGGCACCGCGGCCGTCGTCGCGGGCATGCAAACGCACCACGGTGCCATCCACGCGGAATGCGAGCGACAGGCGGCTGGCCTGTGCGTGGCGTACCGCGTTGGTGACGATCTCCTGAGTGCAACGCAGCAACACGTGGGCATGCTCGGGATCATCCATCCAGAACGGTTCCGGCGTGTCCAAGTCGATGCGCAAGCCCGGGACATTGCGCGCCAGCGGCGCCAGCGTGGCGGCCATGTCGATGCGATCGGCCTCGCGGATCTGGCTGACCGCTTCGCGTACGTCACTCAGCAGCAGCTTGGCCAGCGTGTGCGCTTGGCCGACATGCTCCAGCGCCTTGCCGTCGACCAGATGGCCGGCGACTTCCAGGTTCAGGCTCAGGGCGGTCAAGTGATGGCCCAGCAGGTCGTGCAGTTCGCGGGCGATGCGGGTGCGCTCGTTGACGCGGACGGATTCGGCCAGCAGCGCCCGGGTCGCCCGCAGTTCCGCGTTCAGGCGGTGCTGCTCGTCGCGCGCCTGCGCCTGCTGGCGCCCGACCAGCGAGGTGGCGAAGACGAAGCCGGTCACGCCAAGATACACCGCGGTCTGGATCATCGACTCCACCGGCGGGAAATGCAGGCCGTAGGTGAACACCAGTACCAGCGCCGACTCGCTCAGCAGCAATACCGCCAGGCCCGCTCGCAACGAGAGCATCCACGGCAGCACGGACGCAGCAACCATCAGCAGGATCGCCGCCAGTCCGGTACCGGTCAGAAAGCTGAATGCGATGGCGCTGGCATTGAGCGGCAACAGCAGCAGGTAATCGGCCATGCGTACCCGGCGCTGGCCCAGGCCACGGGTCAACCACGTGTAGGACAGGCCGAACACCAGCCACGCCAGCCATGCTTCCCAGCCCAGCGCCGCCGCAGCCGGCTCCAGCAGCAGCAGCGGCAAGGCCACCACCGCCCAGGTGAACAGGCCGGCGTAGTGGAGCAGGCGACTCGGGTCCAGACGCGTGAACATGGCGCTCATGGTAGTGCGCGCCGGCACCGCGTGCCGCTGCCGAAGGCCATGCCGCCGGCAACCCGTGCGATAATGCACGCCTCAGCAGAAGCCCGTCCGGCACCGCAGTGCCAGGCAGCCACGGAGTGCTTGAATGTCCATCGTCATCCGCGACGTGCGCGAGCACGAGCTGGATTCCGTCCTTGCCCTGAACAACGCCGCCGGTCCCAACATCCTGCCGCTGGACGCCGCCCGGCTGAGGCGCTTCCACGCCACCGCGGAGTACTTCCGCATCGCCGAGCGCGATGGTGCGATGGCCGGATTCCTGGTGGCCTTCGGCGCCGATGCCGACCACGACAGCGGCAACTTCCGCTGGTTCGGCGAGCGCCACGAGGACTTCCTGTACATCGACCGGATCGTGGTGGCCAGCCGCCGCCGCGGCGGCGGCCTGGGACGGGCGTTCTACGCCGACGTGCAAAGCTATGCCGAGCTGCGCCATCCGCAGCTGGCTTGCGAGGTGTTCCTGGAAGGCGGCAGCGACACCGTGCTGCTGTTCCACGGCAGCTTCGGCTTCCGCGAGGTCGGCCAGCGGGTAATGGACGATACCGGCATCCGTGCGGCGATGTTGATGAAGCCGCTGTGCAGCCATGCCTGGATCCGCGAAACCTACGGCATGGACCTGCCCGACCAACCCTGGGTGACCCAGCCGCACAATCTGCGCCTGCCGCAGCGTTCGACGGGGACCTACTGAACATGGCGGTGGATTCCCGGGGCCTGGATTACGAGCAGGCCGGCGAACTGAAGATCGGCCAGGTCGGCATCGCCAACCTGCGCATCCGCACGCTGGACGTCGAACGGCTGGCGGCGGAGATGCGTGAACGGGTGCAGCGTGCGCCCAAGCTGTTCGAGCATGCCGCGGTGGTGGTCGATTTCGGCGGCCTGGCCCGCCTGCCGGACACGGCCGCTGCACGCGCCCTGGTCCAGGCACTGCGCGAGGCCGGCGTGCACCCGGTTGCATTGAGTTATGGCAGCAGCGAGAACGAGGCCCTGGCGCGGGCGCTGGACCTGCCGCTGCTGGCCAAGTTCCGCGCACAGTACGAGCCGGTGGCGGCAGCAACCCCCGCGCAGGAGGCACCGCCGCGGCGCCACGAGCCCGAACCGGCACCCGCCCCGGCACCGGCGGCGCGCCCGCCCGACCACGGTGAGCCGGGCCAGGTGCAGGCCAGCCCGGTCCGGTCCGGCCAGCAGGTTTATGCCGAAGGCCGCGACCTGACCGTGCTCGGGCAGGTCGGTGCCGGCGCGGAGGTGATCGCCGATGGCAGCATCCACATCCACGGCGCCCTTCGCGGCCGCGCCCTGGCCGGCGCCCAGGGCTTCGGCAAGGCCCACATCTTCTGCCGCGAGTTCCACGCCGAACTGGTCGCCATCGCCGGCCACTACAAAGTCATGGATGACATGCCGCCGGAACTGAACGGCAAGCCGGTGCATGTCTGGCTGCAGGATGGCGAACTCAAGCTCCAGGCCACGGACTGAACGGCCGCGTCGGTCCCGACGCGCTTAGAATCCCGTGGTACCCCCCAAAAACAACGGTCGCCCGGCGGCCACAGCGGAGAACGACATTGACTGAGATCCTCGTAGTCACCTCGGGCAAGGGCGGCGTCGGCAAGACCACCTCCAGCGCCAGCATCGCCACCGGACTGGCGCGCCGCGGGCACAAGGTCGTGGTCATCGACTTCGACGTCGGCCTGCGCAACCTCGACCTGATCATGGGCTGCGAACGGCGCGTGGTGTACGACTTCGTCAACGTGGTCAACGGCGAAGCCAGCCTGCGCCAGGCGATGATCAAGGACAAGCGTTTCGACAACCTGTTCGTGCTCGCGGCCTCGCAGACGCGCGACAAGGATGCGCTGACCCTGGAAGGCGTGGAAAAGGTGCTCAAGGACCTGGCCGCCGACGGCTTCGACTGGATCGTCTGCGACTCGCCGGCCGGCATCGAGAAAGGCGCCTTCCTGGCGATGTACTTCGCCGACAAGGCCATTGTCGTGGTCAACCCGGAAGTATCCTCGGTGCGCGACTCCGACCGCATCCTCGGGCTGCTGTCCTCCAAGACCCGCAAGGCCGAAGCCGGCGAGCGCGTCGAGGAGTACCTGCTGCTGACCCGCTACAGCCCGGCGCGCGTGGAAAAGGGCGAGATGCTCAGCGTCAAGGACGTCGAAGAAGTGCTTGGCCTGACCGCCATCGGGGTGATCCCCGAATCCACCGACGTGCTCAATGCCTCGAACAAGGGCGAGCCGGTGATCCTGGACAACGAGTCGACGGCGGCAGCGGCCTATGAAGACGCTGTTGCACGGCTGCTTGGCGAGCAGCGCCCGATGCGCTTCGTCTCGGCTGAGAAGAAGGGCTTCTTCAGCAAGATCTTCGGGGGTTGATGATGGGTCTTTTCGATTTCCTGAAGCCACGTCGCGACTCGGCTTCCGAAGCCAAGAGCCGCCTGCAGTTCATCATCGCGCAGCAGCGCGATGCCCGCGATCCGCACGACATCCCGATTCCGCCGGAGTTCAAGGAAGAACTGATGGCGTTGATCCAGAAACACTTCCACATTCCGGACAGCGCGATCTCGGTGACCAAGGAAAAGCACGGCGATTACGACCTGCTGGACATCTCCATCGAGTTGCCGGACCAGAACGCTTCCAATTGAGCGCCGATGTCATCCGCGTCCGCGATATCGCCTGCGCGGACGCCGCCGCGCTGCTTGCGCGCTTCGGGCTGACAATGCACGTGGTGGCCGACGATGCCGAGATCCCCGGCAGCTACTGGGGCGATTGCGAAGCCGGCATCATCGGCCACGACGTCTTCGTCCGTGCCGATACACCGGTGCATTCGCTGCTGCACGAGGCCGGCCACCTGATCGTGCTGCCCGAGCCACGGCGCGCGGCGGTCCACACCGACGCCACCGACAGCATCGACGAGGAAAACGCGGTGTGCGTGCTGCAGGTACTGCTGGGCGATGCCCTGCCCGGCGTCGGCGGCGCGCGCATCCTCAGCGACATGGACGTTTGGGGCTACACCTTCCGCCTCGGCAGCGCCCGTGCCTATGTCGAGCACGACGCCACCGATGCGTGGCACTGGTTGCAGGCGCGCGGGCTGGTAGACGCGCAACGTTCGCTGCTGCTGCCGGGCAGCAACTGACAGGACTCGCCGTCTTCAACGCGCGCTGCGCGGACGTGCCCGGAGCAACCCTGCCAGCGCGCTGGCCAGCATCGCCCCGGTCAGCGGTTTGCGCACGAAACCGTCGAATCCGGCGGCGCGGGACAGCGGCTCGGCCTGGGCATCGGCGCGTGCGGTGATCGCCAGCAGCGGCATCGACGGCGTACGGGCGCGCAATTGCCGCGCCAGCGAGAAGCCGTCCATCCCCGGCAGGTCCAGATCAAGCAACGCGGCGTCGAACGGCCGCGTCGCCGCTTCACCCAGCGCCGCCAGGCCATGTGCGGCGTGAACCACGTGATGCCCCTGCGCGCGCAACAGGCCGAGCAGCACCTCGGCCACGGTGGCATCGTCTTCGACCAGCAGCAGATTCAGGCCATCGCCCTCGGCGACGGCCTCGGCGCTGTCCACGGGGACCGCATTATTCGACGTGGTCATCGCCTGCAGCGGCAGTTCCAGGTGGAACGTCGCGCCCTGCCCCGGACGGCTGTCGAGCAGGATGCGCCCACCCATCGCCGCGGCCAGTTCCTGGCTGATCGCCAGCCCCAGGCCGCTGCCACCATAACGCGCGGCGGTCTGCGCGCCCTCGGCCTGCTCGAAGCGCCGGAACAGGCGGCGGGCCTGCTCCTCGTTGATGCCGGGACCGGTATCGCTGACCGAGAACCGCACACCACCGGCGGGCAATGGTGCCACCTCCAGGATCACGTGGCCCGCTTCGGTGAACTTGATCGCGTTGCCCAGCAGGTTCAGCAGGATCTGCTCCAGCCGCGTGCGGTCACCGCGGACGCTGCGCGGGGTCGCCGGATCGACCTGTTCGGCGAAGCGCAAGCCGCGCCGATCGGCCAACGGCGCGCTGAAGTCGACGACGTCATCGAGCAGCGCATGCAGGTCGAAGTCGGTGACGTGCAGTTCCAGCTTGCCGGCTTCGACCTTGGCGAGGTCCAGCGCGTCGTCGACCAGTCGCAGCAGGTGCTCGCCCGCCCGGCGAATGGACTGCACGTGGCTGCGCTGGCGTCCGTCCAGTTCGCTGTCCAGAAGCAATTCGCTCATTCCCAACACCCCGGTCATCGGCGTGCGCACCTCGTGGCCGAGGGTGGCCAGGAAGCGGGTCTTGGCCAATGACGCCTGCTCGGCCATCCGCCGTTGCTGTTCGGCCAGTTGCAATTCGTGGCGTCGCCGCAGGCGTCGGCGATAGGCCGCTGCCAATTGCCACGCAGCCAGCACCAGCAACCCGCCGAACACAGCGCGCGCCCACCACGCGCCCCACCAGGGCGGCCGGACCAGCACCGGCAACTGCTGCTCGTCGGCGACGTTGCCGGCGGCATCCACTGCGCGCAGCCGCAATTGATAGCTGCCGGGCGCCAGGCCGGCGTACACGCGTTGTGCGTCACCGAAATGCG
Source organism: Pseudoxanthomonas suwonensis (assembly GCA_030535605.1). Classification (GTDB taxonomy): domain Bacteria; phylum Pseudomonadota; class Gammaproteobacteria; order Xanthomonadales; family Xanthomonadaceae; genus Pseudoxanthomonas_B; species Pseudoxanthomonas_B suwonensis_B. The sequence continues at coordinate 45,267 of JAUNRQ010000004.1, read as the reverse complement.
GCATCCACTGGTTGTCATGCCCTTCCAGCAGGCTCCAGTAGCGGTTCGAGGACGGATCATCGAACGCCAGCAACCGCGCCTGCACGCGCAACTCATGGTCACCTGGCTGCAGTTCGATGCCGGATTGCTCGGGCAGGCGATCCCATTGACCGTGGCGTCGCACCCAGGCCGCGTCGATGCGCAAGGTCGGCTTGCGCGCGGGCGGTCGCGGCATGCTGGTGTCCACAAGCAGGACCGACCCATCGCTGGTGCTGGCCACCAGCATGCCGTCGGCGGCCATCGCCAAGGCACGGTCGAGAAATTCCTGGCTCGACAGGCCGTCTTCCACGCCATAACGCTGCAACAACCGCGGTCCCGGCTCCCAGCCGAACAGGCCTCGCGAGGTCGACAGCCAGACCTTGCCATCGCGGGCCACCACCAGCGCGGCCGCACCGACCGCCGGCAAGCCCTGGGCGATGCCCACGTGGTCCAGTTGCCGCCAGCCATCGCCGTCCCGCCGGTAACGGCGCAGCCCCGACAGCCCCTGCAGCCACAGGTCGCCGCCGGCATCGAAATCCATTGCGAACACGCGGTCGGCACCCATTTCCGCGACATGGATGAAGCGGTTCGCACCGAACGGAAGCCGCAGCACGCCATCGCTGGTTCCCAGCCACAGCGTCCTGTCGGCATCGACCACGGCCGTTTCGATGTCGGCGACGCCCAGGCCGTTGTCGGTGCGGGCTGGCAGGTCCAGCAGCACCCGGCCTTCGCTGTCACGCCGCTGCACCCCGCCGCCTGCCACCACCAGCCACACTCCGCCGCGACCATCGTCGAGCAGGTGGCTCATCATCCCGCGGGGGGTCGGGTCGACGGGTGTACTCCAGCCCCACTCCGACACCGCGCCATCCTTGCCCACGCGCAGCAATCCGTAGCGATGACCCAGCCACAGTCGCCCGCCGACATCCTCCAGCACGGCATAGAAGCGGATGCCCGCCAGGCGCTCGCGGAGATGCGGGCCCGGCAGGTGCAGGCTTCCATCACGATCCAGCCGCTCCAGTTCGCCGTTGTAGCCGGCCAGCCACACGCCGCCGGCGCTGGCGGCAGCAACGCCCGGATACATTTCCCCGCGCAGGCCCAGCGGCTGCTGCGTGAACTGCGCCACCCGCTGCCAGTCCGAACGCAAGTAACCCAGCCCGGCGCCATAGACCGGAACCCACAGCGCGCCGGTGTCCTCCAGCAGCAGCGCGCTGATCACCCGCGGGATGCCCGGCCCACCGAGCGGGACCGGCACCGGCGCGGACTCGCCATGGGCACGCCACAGGCCGCGCTGGCTGATCAGCCAGTGGCCGCCGTCGTGTCCGCGGGCGATGCCGGTCATGGCATTGGGGCGTTCGAACATCCCGGTCCACGCGGGCTGCCGCCACTGCCCGTCCACACGGCGATGGAACACGCCGCTTGCCGCGCCCACCCACAGCCCGTCCTGCAGGCGGGTGACCGAATAGACCATTGCCGAGGGCGGCCCTTCGGGCAATGCCCAAGGCTCGACGCCGCCGCCGGGCGGCAGGCGCGCCAGTCCCTTGTCGGTGGCAATCCACAGCACGCCTTCGTCATCGAATTCCAAGTCGATGACGTTGTCCGACGGCAAACCGCCGTCATCCTCCGACGCGACGTGTTCGACCACCACGCGCTCATCGCCCTCGACCCGCAGCCGGTGCAGGCCGCCACCGAAGGTACCGAACCACAGCACCCCGTCGCGCTCGGCCAGCGCCCAGACATCCTCCCTGCGCATCGCCGGGTGGTCGGCGGCACGCACATGGCGCAGCGTCGTCCGCGTCGCGTCCAGCCACGACAGACCCGCATCCTCCACCGCCACCCAGACCCGGTCGGCACCGTCCACCAGCAACTCGTGCACGGTGTTGTCCGGAAGCGAGTCCGACAGCAAGGGATCATGCCGCCAGACCTGCATGCCCACGCCGTCATGTCGCGCCAGGCCATCGGCCGTGCCGATCCAGATGTAGCCGGCACGGTCACGCGCCAGCGACTTGATGTCGCTGGAAGGCAAGCCCTGGCCGACGCCGATCAGCCTCAGGCGCGGGGTCTCGGGCACGGCGGCCCACGCCGTCGCCGCGGACGACGCCAGCCACAGACACCACCACAGCCACCATCCCCTCAACGCGGAGCCCTCCTTGCACCGTGCGCATCGCGCGCCATCGTGGCAAGGCTCGTCGGCCGCTGCAACCACGCCGTGGCCGGATGCGCCTAGAATCGACGACGATGGGCCAGCGCTTCCACCACGCCTGCATCGCCACGCTGCTCGTCTGCACGGGACTGGCGCCGATGTTCGTGCGCGCCCAGGCCCATGCCTACCGGCTGGATCCGGTGCATACACGGGTGTTGCTGGCGGTGGAACACGCCGGCTATTCGATGGCCCTTGGCACCGTGTCCGGAAGCACCGGCGTGCTGTGGTTCAACCCCGACGACTGGAGCGATGCGCGGCTGGACGTCGAGGTGCCGCTGGCACGTCTGGATTTCGGTGACGAGGCCTGGAACAAGGCCACGCTGGCACGCAACCTGCTGGATGCGCAGCGCCATGCCAACGCCCGCTTCGTTGCCCGCCACAGCCAAGCGCGCGGCCGCGAACGTGCGCGCGTGTGCGGTGATCTCACGCTGCGCGGACACACCGGCCCGTTCTGCATGGACGTGACCTTCAACCAGTTGCGCCGCCATCCGTTGCCGCCGTTCCGGCACACCATCGGTTTTTCCGCGCGCGGCGAACTCAGCCGCAGTGCCTTCGGAATCCGTGCCTGGCCCGGGCTGGTGGGCGATACGGTGGCGTTGCGCATCGAAGTCGAAGCGGTGCGCGACAACGCCACGGGCGCTGACAGCGAAGCGACGCGCGACGCGGCATCATCGGACGATGGCGATGCGCTGCAGCGCGCCGCCGACGCCCTGCTTGATCCACCACCGGAGACACCGAGCGATGACCCTCAAGAGCACCGATGACAACTGGAGCAGTGTCAGCAAGTTCTTCCACTGGCTGATCGTGCTGCTGATCCTGGGCCAGGGCACCTTCGGGCTGCTGATGGGCGAGCTGGCGGCCGACAACACCCAGCGCATGCAGTTGGTCGGGCTGCACAAGTCGATCGGCTTCCTGATTCTTTCACTGGCCGTTCTGCGGCTGTTGTGGCGCCTGTATGCGGGTGCCCCGCAGCCGGTGCCGGAGACGCCGCGCTGGCAGCGGGTGGCCGCCGGTGCCAGTCACGGACTGCTGTACCTGCTGCTGTTGCTGATTCCGATCAGCGGCTGGGTCATGAGCTCGGCCGCCGGCGGTTTCAATCAGAGCTTCTTCGGCCTGTTCGACGTGCCGTCGCTGGTCGCCCAGGACCAGGCCAGGCGCGAAGGCGCCGGCCAGGCGCATGAGACGTTGTTCTGGATCCTGGTGTTCGTCGCCGCCATGCACGCGGCGGCGGCCTTCTACCATCATCTGTTCCAGGGCGATGCCACCTTGCGCCGGATGCTGCCGGGAGGCCGCCGGTGACTCGTGCCGGCGCGTGGCTGGCGGGCGTACTGGTGGCGGCGGCACCCCTGCTGGCCAACGCCAGTGATTGGGTGCAGGTTGACGGCTCGCGACTGGCATTTGCCGGCAAGTACCAGGGCGAAGTCTTCACCGGCATGTTTCCGGGCTTTCGCACGCGACTGCACTTCGACCCGACGCAACCGGAGCAGGCACGGCTGGAGGTCGACATCCCGATGGCCGGCGTCACCACCGGCAACCCGGAGTACGACGGCGAAATGCGGGCAGCGGCGTTCTTCGACAGCGCCGCGTTCCCGCAGGCCCGTTTCCAGGCCATCGGTGCGCGGCCGCTGGCGGACGGCCGTTACGCGATGGATGGCACCTTGCGCCTGCGCGGCATCAGCAAGCCGGTGACCCTCACTTTCGAATGGACCGGCGGCGAACAGGCCGTGCTGTTCGGTCGTGCGACGCTCAGGCGCCTGGAATTCGGCGTGGGCAGCGGACCATGGGCCGACACCCGGATGATCCCCGACGAGATCGCGGTGTCCACGCGCGTGCGACTGGTGCCGGCAGTGCGCTGATCGACAATGCCCTGACCGACAGCGTGCTGATCGGCAACGCGCCGTCAGACGCCGTGCGCTGCGGATCAACCAGCCAGCCAGCGAACCACGGCCGCGGCATCGAACGGCCAGTCCAGTTCACGATCAGCGGCCAGATCACGCAACACAGGCACGCGCTGGCCGTAGCGGGGCTCCAGCGCCGGTTCGTCATCGATGAACACGCTGTCGAACTCCGGCACCCGCGCCTGCGCCAGTTCCGCCAACGCCATGTCGCAAAGGTGGCAATCGTCGCGCTGGTAGAGGACCAGGAAAGGGTCTGGGGACATCGGTTCAAGCCCGGCAAGGCGGTGGGATCGAGCCTAGAATAGCCCTGTCTTTCAAGGATTTCCGTACATGGCAGTCAGCACCTTCGATCTGTACAAGATCGGCATCGGCCCCAGTTCCTCGCACACGGTCGGGCCGATGCGCGCAGCGGCACGCTTCGTCGAACACCACCTGGTCGACGCCGGTCGGCTGGCCGACGTTGCGCGGGTGCGCGCGGAGGTCTTCGGCTCTCTGGCGCTCACCGGGCGCGGCCACGGCACCGACAAGGCGGTGATGATGGGACTGGAAGGCCATTGGCCAAACCGGATCGATCCGGACATCATTCCCGACGCGCTGGACCGCATCCGCGGCGAGAAGGCCATTCGCCTGCACGGACAACATGCGATCGGCTTCGACGAAAAGACCGACCTGGTGATGAACAAGCGCCAGAAGCTGCCTTATCACACCAACGGCATGCGCTTCACCGCCTTCGACGCCGACGGCAACGAATTGGCCAGTCGTGACTACTACTCGGTCGGTGGCGGTTTCGTCGTCAACCAGGACGAGGCGGCGGAGGACCGCATCGTTGCCGATACCACCGAGGTGCCCTACCCGTTCTCCAGCGGCGACGAACTGTTGCGGCGCAGCGCGGAGACCGGCCTGAGCATCGCCCGGATGATGTTCGCCAACGAACAGGTCTGGCGCAGTGCCGAGGAAATCAATGCCGAGCTGGATGCCATCTGGCAGGCCATGCAGGACTGTGTTTCCCGGGGGCTGCGCAGTCCGGGAACACTGCCCGGCGGCCTGCATGTCAGCCGCCGCGCACCCACGCTGTTCGCCGAACTGGGCAGCCGCCCGGAAGCCGCGCTGCGCGATCCGCTGACCATCCTCGACTGGGTCAATCTGTATGCGCTGGCGGTGAATGAAGAGAACGCCGCCGGTGGTCGCGTGGTCACCGCGCCGACCAATGGCGCAGCCGGCATCCTGCCGGCGGTGCTGCACTACTACGACCGCTTCGTTCCCGGCTCCAATCTGCAAGGCGTGCGTGACTTCCTGCTGACCGCTGCCGCCATCGGCATCCTCTACAAGGAAAACGCCAGCATCTCCGGCGCGGAAGTCGGCTGTCAGGGTGAAGTCGGGGTGGCCTGCTCGATGGCAGCCGGCGGACTGGTGGCCGCCCAGGGCGGGACCAGCTCGCAGGTCGAGAACGCGGCTGAGATCGGCATGGAGCACAACCTCGGCCTGACCTGCGACCCGATTGGCGGCCTGGTGCAGATCCCCTGCATCGAGCGCAACGCGATGGGTGCGGTCAAGGCCATCAACGCCGCCCGCATGGCCTTCCGTGGCGACGGCAAGCACAAGGTCTCGCTGGACAAGGTCATCAAGACCATGCGCGATACCGGCCGCGACATGCAGGACAAGTACAAGGAAACCAGCCGCGGCGGGCTGGCGGTGAACGTCATCGAATGCTGACCACGGGCCGCGCCCTGCCGGCGGTGCGGTCGGGTGGGCCCGGGCGGGCACGGTACCGGCGGCGTGCGCTGGCCGTCGCGGCGTTTCTGGCGGTCGCTGGCCTGCCGGGCGAGCTGGAAGCCGCCGAGTGGCGTGACACACCGTTGCAAAGCGCCATCCTGACCAGTTGGGAAGGTCGGGACGGGCTGCCGCAGATCACCGTGCAGAGCATGGTCCAGGACCCGGACGGCTACCTGTGGCTGGCCACCCAGGGCGGGTTGGTGCGCTTCGACGGCGTGCGTTTCCAGAACCATGTTCCGGACGATGACGGGCAGCTACCGAGCAAGATGATCAACACCTTGCTGCAGGCACGGGACACGCTTTACATCGGCACGCTGCGTGGCCTCGCGATCCGCCGCGACGGGCGCTTGGCGGTGGTGCCGCTGCCTGCCGACGGCAGCGAACCGCCGCAGGTTCATGGCCTCAGCCAATGCCCTGATGGCACCATCTGGGCCGCGACCTCGAATGGCCTGTTCCGCGGCAACCACCAGCGCATGCAGGTCGCCGACGGCGTATCACGGCAACACTTCAGTGCAGTGGACTGCAGCGGCGGGGTACTGCGTGTCGGCACGCCCCAGGGCACGGTGCTGGTCCGTGAGGACACGCGCTGGATGCCCATGGAACTGCCGTCGACGCACCACAACGCGGTGGTCAACGTGTTGCGAACCACGCCTGACGGCCTGTGGGTGGGAACGTCGCGCGGATTGCTTCTGCATGCCGGGAAGCATTGGCGTCCGGTGGCCGAAGGCGTCCTCGGTGCCGGCAGCGCGATCAACAGCCTGCACGCGGACGACAGCGGGCAATTGCTGGTCGGCGGCGAACACGGCGTGGCGCGCCTGCGCGGCCGCACGCTGGTGGATTCACTTCCGGTCACGGTCGACAACAGCCTGAGTTCGATCACCGCGATGCTGATGGATCGGGAGGGGAACCTGTGGCTCGGTTCCCAGGTCACCGGCCTGCACCGGCTGGTCAGGCGGGCCGTCCAGGTGAATCCGCTACCCCCGGCGCATGCCAACGCCGTCGTTTGGTCGATGGCCGGCAATGCGCAGACCGAGGCGGACGGCATGTTCTGGGTCGGGACCGGCAACGGCGTGTTCGCCTACGGGAACGGCCGTTTCCAGTCGGTGGTTCCCGCGGCCCGGCTGCCCCATCCGCACGCCTACAACATGCTGGCGGAGCACGACCGTCTCTGGATCGGTACCCGCGCCGGCCTGGTGTATGTCGAGAATCCCCGGGAAGGCCGGCCGGCAGTGGTCCGCTCCGACCCACGGCTTGCGCCGCTGGCCGACGCGCAGATCCACGCCCTGCTTCGTGCCCGCGACGGCGCGCTGTGGATCGGCACCATGAACGGGCTGTGGCGGCTGGACGATGACGGCCTGCGCAACATGCAAGGCGGCAGCGGATTGCCGGCCAACGTCGGCGTGCTGTTCCTGCTGCAGATCGACGACGGCGCGATCCTCGCCGGCTCCACCGCAGGCAGTTTCCGCTTCGAGGACGACCGGGCCGAACGCGTGCCATTGCCCGACGATCGCGGCGAGCCACGGGTCGACGCGATCGTGCAACTGCCCTCCGGGGACATCGTCCACGCGATGTTCGACGGTCGCCTGATGCTGCAGCGAGGCGCGCGCGTGCTGCAGGCCCACCAGGCCGGCACGTTGCACGACAGCGCCGTGTTCCACATGAGCGTGCTGGATGACGCGCTGTGGATGAGCGGTCCCGGTGGCATTTCGAAGTTCGCACTGGCCGAACTCGAGCGTTTCGCCAGCGGTGAAATCCCGGCGCCCACGAACCAGATCGTGATGGCCGCCCCGCAGAACCCGTACACCCTTCCGCAAGGCAGCTGCTGCAACGGCGCAGGCACCTCCAAGGGCCTGCTGTCCGGTGGCATGCTGCACCTCCCGGGGCGTGGCGGGGTGTTCAGCGTCGATCCGGCGGCCCTGACAGTGGACCGGTATCCGCCGAAGCCGAGGATCGAGCGCCTGACCACCTCGGCCGGTACCGTCGACGAACCCGGTGAGCACCTGATCCAGCTGCCACGCGGCGTGCGCGATGCGGCGTTCGACTTCACCTTGCTGACCCTGCGCAATCCCGGCGTTCGCGATCTCCGCTACCGATTGGTCGGCTTCGACCCGGACTGGCGCGAGGCCGAGATCAACCAGTACCGTGTCCATTACACCAACCTGCCGCCCGGCCAGTACCGCTTCGAGGTCACCGGCAGCAACGGCAGCGGCGTCGCCGCCGAAGCGCCGGCCGTGCTGAGCCTGAGCATCCCGCCGCTTTTTTCCGAGACCCCGTGGCGCTGGGTGCTCCTGGGCGGCGGCAGCGGCCTGCTGATGCTGCTGGTGCTGCGCGCGATGCAGGGCCTGCACCGTCGGCGCGAAGCGCAGCTCGAAGAAAAGATCCAGACGCGCACGCGGGAACTGCGCGAGGCCAACGCCGAACTGGAGCGGCTCAGCAGTACCGATGCGTTGACCGGTCTGCACAACCGGCGCCATCTGGGCGAACTGCTGGCCGATGACATGGCCTGCTACGCCCGCTGTTTCGATGCCGGCCGACACGCCGACGAAAGCGTATTGGTCTGCACCATTGACCTGGACCTGTTCAAGTCGATCAACGACACGTGGGGGCATCGTGCCGGTGACAAGGTCCTGCGCTCGGTCGCCAACAGGCTGCGTTCAGCGCTGCGCGAGGGTGACCAACTGGCGCGTTGGGGCGGCGAGGAATTCGTGATCGTCACGCGTCCGACGCCTCGCGTGCAGGTACCGGCGCTGCTCGATCGCATCAGCACCTCGATCCGCACGGGGCAGCATGCCTTGGGCAACGGTCACGCCGTGCGCGTGACCGCCTCGATCGGCGCGGTCGAGTTCCCCCGCTTCCGCGCCCCGTGGCACGTGCTGCTGGCGTTGGCAGACTACGCCATGTACCAGATCAAGAACGGCACGCGCGACAACTGGCTGCTGCTGCGGCCAGCGGACGCGGCCAGCCTGTCGCTGGACGCGATGCCGGGCGACCTTCAGGCAGAACTCGCCGAAGGCAGGGTGCTCGCGATCACCGGCACTCGGCCATCGCTGGCCGGTGACGATGACGGTCGCGCGGACGACATGGCCAGGCGAACACCGGCAGACGGCAACCCGCCGTGACCGCCGGACCGCGGCTCAGTGCAGGCCGTCGCCGGTTGCCGACGACGCTGCACGCTGAATGGCCAAGGCATCGTCCAGAAGTCCCGCTGCGGTCACCTCGGCACCGGCTCCCGGCCCCTGGATGACCAAAGGTTGGCGTCGGTAACGGTCCGACCAGATGGCGACGCGATTGTCGGTGCCGCTGCCCCCCGCCAACGGATGGTCCGCCGCCACTGCCTGCAGCCCTACGCTGGCACGCCCGTCGGCAAAACGGGCGATGAAGCGCAGCACCTCGCCGTTGCGATGGGCCTGTGCAAAACGCAGGCGCAGCGGCTCGTCCAGCAGAGGCAGTGCCGCATCGACCCCGGCGCCGGTGAGCGCCGCCAATGCCGGGGGCACCAGCGAATCGACTTCGACATCCTCCGACTGCAACGGGAAGCCCGCGCTGCGGGCCAGGATCAGGATCTTGCGGCGCACGTCCTCGCCGGACAGGTCGTCGCGTGGATCCGGCTCGGTGTAACCGGCTTCGCGTGCCTGCCGCACGAACCCCGAGAACGGGCGCATGCCGTCGTACTGGTTGAACAGCCACGCCAGCGAACCGGACAGCACCCCGGCGATGGCATGGATGGCATCGCCACCGGCACGCAGTTCGCGGAGCGAACGCAGCAGCGGCAAGCCGGCGCCGACGGCGGCACTGTCGCCGTAGTGGCTGCCGGCAAGCACACAAGCCTCGCGAATGGCGTCGAACGCCTGCAGCGACGTGCCTTGTCCCAGCTTGCAGGCGGTGACCACGTGGATGCCCTGCCGCAACCAGTGCGGATGCTGGTCGGCAACCGCCTGGCTGGCGGTCGCGTCGATCACGATGCGACAGCCGGCAAGGCCCAGCGCGGCGGCCACCGGCTGCAGCGGTCGGTCCACAGGTACGCGTCCGCGCTGCAGGGACCGAAGCATTGCGCTGGTCTCCGGTGACAAGCCGTCATCCACGGGTGCGCACAGGCCCGGCCCCGACTGGAACACCTGGCGGGAGTTGGCTGCGTAGACCAGTCGCAGCCGCCCGCCGAACGGTCCGTCACGCCACTGCTGCAGGCGCGACAGCGCCGCGCTGCCGACGTTGCCCAGCCCAAGCAGCGCGATCCGCGCAGGTTCCGGAGCGGGCGCTTTGTCCGGATCGATGGCCGGTTGCGGCAGGACCGACACGGCGCCGGGCGTGCTCATGCCGTGCCGACCCGGGCCCCGCTGGTGGCCAAGCGCGCGCGTTCCAGCGCGGCGCGGATGTCGGCCACCAGATCGGACGCATCCTCGATGCCCACGGACAGCCGCAACAGCCCGTCGGAAATCCCGGCATCGGCTCTCGCCTGCACGGACATCGCCGCATGGGTCATGCTCGCCGGATGCGCGATCAGGCTTTCCACGCCGCCCAGCGATTCGGCCAGTGTGAAACAGCGCAAACCGTCGAGGAAGGCTCGCACCGCTGCCTCCCCGCCTTCCAGTTCCAGCGACAGCATCGCACCGAATCCCTTCTGCTGGCGTGCGGCAACGGCGTGGCCCGGATGTTCCGGCAGACCCGGCCAATGCAGGTCGCGCACCTGCGGATGCTCCGCCAGCACGTCGATCAGCGCCTGCGTGTTTTCCTGGTGCACGCGCATGCGCGCGTTCAACGTGCGCAAGCCGCGCAAGGTCAGGAACGCATCGAACGGCGCACCGGTGATGCCCAGCGCATTGGCCCACCACGCCAAGCGCTCGTGCAATTCCGGCGTGCGCGCGATGGCGGCGCCGCCGACCACATCGCTGTGGCCATTGATGTACTTGGTGGTGGAATGCACCACGATGTCGGCAGCGAAGTCGATGATCGGGCATTGCAAGGCCGGCGACAGGAAGGTGTTGTCGACCACCGCCAGGGCGCCGGCGCGGTGCGCGGCGTCGATGACGAAGCGCAGATCGGTGATCCGCAGCAGCGGGTTGGACGGCGTTTCGATCCACACCAGGGCCGGTGCCGCCGCCAGCGCCGTGGCCAGGGCGCGTGCGTCGGTCAGGTCGCAAGTGATCAGTTCGAACGCGCCCTTGGCGGCCAGCGCATTGAACAGCCGCCAGCTGCCGCCATAGCAGTCGTGCGGCACCACGACGCGATCACCCGGCGACAAGCAGGCCTGCAGCACCAGGGTAATGGCGGCCATTCCGGTGGCCGTGACCACGCCGCCGGCACCGCCCTCCAGTTCCGCCAGCGCCTCGCCCAGCAGGTCGCGCGTGGGATTGCCGCTGCGCGTGTAGTCGTAGCGACGCTTGTCATTGAACCCGGCGAAACTGAAATTCGACGACAGCACCAGCGGCGGGGTGACCGCGCCGAAGGCAGTGTCACGGTCGATGCCGGCGCGTACGCAGCGGCTTGCAGCGGACAGGGGGACGGCGTCGTGTTCGACGGGAAGGGGGCCGGTGATGGCGGCAGACATGGCGGGCTCCTGAGGAAGTCGTGGATCAGCAGGTCGAATGAAGAACGTCGCGGAGGACGGCATCGATCGCCGCCGGCTCCTTGAGAAAGGCGTCATGGCCATAGTGCGAGGACAGCGCATGCCAGCCGGCCGCGCACGGCAATGCATCGAACAGCGCGCGCGAATCCTCGGCCGGCACCAGCCGGTCACTGTCCACCGCGACCACCGTGGTCGGCACCCGGACCCTTGCCGGGTCGACCCGATGCAGGTCGATGGACTCCGACAGGCGCAGGAAGGCGACGGCGGGCGTGCGTGCGACCCAACGCGATGAAACCGCATCCAGGTAATCCTCCGCGGCACAGCGGACGCGGCCACCGGCAAGCACCGGTTCGGCATCGAAGCGTTGCGCGAATTCCTCGGGCGTCCGATAGCTGAGCATGGCCATCGCCCGCGCCAGCGCCAGGCCGTCGGCGGTGTCGCATTGCACGGCGCCCAGCGCCACCGCGCGGCGCTGCAGCGCGCGCCAGGCACTGGCGAAGGGATGTGCACGATGCGCGCCGCTGATGGCGACCAGCCGGCTCACGCGCGCGGGGTGACGCGCGGCAAGCTGCAATCCCGCCATGGCACCATAGGAGCTGCCGACGAAGGCATGCAGGCACGGCACTTGCAGGGCATCCAGCAGTGCGGCCAGCGCATCGGCCTGGTCGGCGCTGTCGATCGGCACGTCCAGCTCGCCATCGGCACCGATCCAGTCGAAGGACAACAGCCCGAAGCGATCCGTGTCGAAGCTGGAAGCCTGTCCCTGCCACCAGCCCGGCGCCGGATCGATGCGGTTGGCCAGCGCATGCCGCCCCGCGGAAATGCCACCAGCCAACAGCAACTGGGGCGCGTCGACCGCCCCAACCCGCTGCCAGCGCAGCAGCACATCACGTTCGCCGGCATGCGCCATCGACAGGCGCAGGCACACCTCGCCGCGTTGGGCGTCAGGCAGCGCATCGGCATCGGCGGTGCCGGGCGGAACGCCGGCTCGGGCAGGGGCAGCGTCGGTGGTGGCATGCAACATGGCGTCGTCCTCGGGAGTCGGCCACCAAGCTGCAGGGGAGTCACCGGCAAATCACGCGCCCACGCCGTGCGGAGCACCTCCATCTGCCGGTGGACACGCAGGTCCCCGCAGGAGTTGGCACCTTGAGGGATTGCCCCTCTGGTTGCCCCGGCGTCGTCGGGCCTGCCCCTCAGCCGGTCTTGATGGATGCGGCGCAGCTTGCCACCGGCTGGCGGCACTGTCAATCGCTTCATTCGGATAAAAGGATTCAATCCCGAGGATGCACTTCGTGGCAGGGCTGACCCATACTTCGCCCATGCGCCTCACGCCATCCGCGTTCTGCCTGTTTCTGGCCGCCGCCAGCCTGTTGCCGGCATCTGCCCCAGCGCAGTCGCAGCTGTATCGCTGGGTGGATCGCGCCGGGGTCACGCACTACGGCGACCGTCCACCGGATACCGAACAGGCGAGCGAGGGCATCGGGCCGGTGCGCCAGCAGCCGCTCGCCGTCGAGCCACGGTCGATGGCCTCGCTGCATGTGCTGGCCGTCGACGGCGGCCACGAAGTGTGGGCCGAGAACCATCTCGCCGGACCGATCGAGGTCATGGTGTCCGGTGGCAGCCGGCAATTCAACGCAACGCCTCCACTGCCGGCGCGGGCCACGGTCGCCACCGCCGGTCGTGGCCTGGTCACACGGCTGCACGCCACCGACGCGGCGATGCCGCTGCGCATGATCGCCGTGCCGGGTTCGCCCGGTGGCCGGGTACGCGATGTCGAATACCGCTTCCCGTTGCGCATGGCCACGCCGCGCGTGGCCCAGGGACACGGCGGCAGTTTCAGCCACGCCGACAACGAGAACCGTCATGCCGTGGATTTCCCCGCACCGGTGGGGACGCCGGTACTGGCGGCGCGCGATGGCGTGGTGATGCACCTGGAACGGGATTTCCATCGCGGCGGCACCGATCCGGACCGTGACCTGCACCGGGCCAACTTCATCCGCATCCTGCATGACGACGGCAGCATGGCCCTGTACGCGCACCTGGAGGAAGGCGGCGTGCTGGTGCGCCAGGGCCAGCACGTGCGCGCCGGTCAGACGATCGGGCGCTCGGGCAACACCGGTTTCAGCAGCGGTCCGCACCTGCACTTCGTGGTCCAGGCCAACCGCGGGATGCGCGTGGAATCGGTGCCGTTCCGCATGTTCGGCCCGCAGGGCATCCTGCGCTTCTCGCTCACGCGCTGAACCGGCGCCGGCGCAATCCGGGCAGGCTCTATAATCTCCGGCCTTTGTCCCGTTCCCGGCGCCCGTGGCGCCCGTGCCCATGCCCGCAGTCGCCACCGAAGCCGGCCGTCGCCGCACCTTCGCCATCATTTCCCACCCCGACGCGGGCAAGACCACGCTGACGGAAAAGCTGTTGCTGTTCGGCGGCGCGATCCAGATGGCCGGCTCGGTCAAGGGTCGCAAGGCCGCGCGCCACGCCACCTCGGACTGGATGGCGCTGGAGAAGGAACGCGGCATCTCGGTGACATCCTCGGTGATGCAGTTCCCCTACGCCGGCAAGATCGTCAACCTGCTGGACACGCCGGGCCACGCCGACTTCGGCGAGGACACGTACCGGGTGCTGACCGCGGTGGACAGCGCACTGATGGTCATCGACGTCGCCAAGGGCGTGGAAGAACGCACCATCAAGCTGATGGAGGTCTGCCGCCTGCGCACCACGCCGATCATGAGCTTCATCAACAAGCTCGACCGCGAGGGCAAGGAGCCGATCGACCTGCTGGACGAAATCGAATCGGTGCTGCAAATCCAGTGTGCGCCGGTGACCTGGCCGATCGGCATGGGCAAGCGCCTGAAGGGCGTGGTGCATCTGCTGAGCGGCGAAGTGCATCTGTACGAAGCCGGCAAGAACCACACCCGGCAGGACTCGACCATCTTCCCCTCGCTGGACGACCCCGGCGTGGAGGCCGCCATCGGCGCACAGATGTTGGCCGAACTGCGCGACGAGCTGGAGCTGGTGCAGGGCGCAAGCCATCCGTTCGACAAGGCCGCCTACCTGCGTGGCGAACAGGCGCCGGTGTTCTTCGGCTCGGCGGTCAACAACTTCGGCGTGCAGCCGCTGCTGGACTTCTTCGTCGAACACGCACCTTCACCGCAGCCGCGCACCACCACCACGCGCGAGGTCGATCCGGCGGAAGACAAGCTGACCGGCTTCGTGTTCAAGATCCAGGCCAACATGGACCCGCAGCATCGCGATCGGGTTGCCTTCATGCGCGTGTGCTCCGGCCGCTTCACCGCCGGGATGAAGGCGCACCAGCCGCGCACCGGCAAGGACGTGAAGCTGGCGAACGCGCTGACGTTCATGGCTTCGGACCGCGAAATCGCCCAGGACGCGTATCCGGGCGACGTGATCGGCATCCACAACCACGGCACCATCGCCATCGGCGACACCTTCACCGAGGGCGAGAAGCTGGCGTTCACCGGCATCCCCAACTTTGCCCCGGAACTGTTCCGCCGCGCGCGGCTGCGTGATCCGCTCAAGCTCAAGCAGCTGCAGAAGGGGCTGGCCCAGCTGTCCGAGGAAGGGGCGACCCAGTTCTTCCGGCCACTGATGAGCAACGACCTGATCCTTGGCGCGGTCGGCGTGCTGCAGTTCGATGTCGCCGCCTATCGGCTGAAGGACGAATACGGCGTCGATGCCATCTTCGAACCGGTCACCATCGCCACCGCACGCTGGATCCGCTGTGCCAACCAGGCGACGCTGGAAGCCTTCCGCGACAAGAATGCGATGAACCTGGCACTGGATGCCGCCGGCGAACTGGTGTACTTGGCACCGACGCGCGTCAACCTACAGCTGGCGCAGGAGCGCGCGCCGGATGTCGAGTTCCTCGCCACGCGCGAACAGGCGCACACCGAAGGCACCCACTGAAGGCATCCACTGCCCCCGCCATAAGCGGCCGCTGAACCGAGGCAGGCGCGATTCACCTGCTCTTTACCGGTTCGGCGCGAGCGTCGAGGCATGGACGCATCCGAACCGGCAAACCAGCCTGGACCAGGCCCGCAGCGACCCGCATCGACACCGAACGACCGTGCCAAGGCATGGCTCGCAGCGGCACGCCGCCATCCGTGGCGGCTCGCCGGTGCGCTGGTGCTGCTCGGCATCCTGCTCCTGCTGCTGCTGTGGGACTGGAACTGGTTCAAGGGACCGATCGAACGCCGGGTTACCGCGCAGACCGGTCGCAGCTTCCAGATCGACGGCAATCTGGGCGTCGACCTGGGCAGGCGCATCACCGTGCGTGCCGACGGCCTGCGCCTGGGCAACGCGCCGTGGGCACGGGCACCGGAGATGGCACGCAGTGGTCCGGTCGAACTGGACCTGGAGGCCTGGCCGCTGCTGCGTGGGCAGGTCCGCATTCCGCGCGTCGACCTGGAGCGCCCGGTGCTGAACCTGGAGCGCGACGCCGACAACCTGCGCAACTGGGTCTTCCGCAAGGGCGGCGACGGCACCCTTCCCGCCTTCCGTGACGTCCGCATCAACGAGGGCCTGCTCACCTTCTTCGATCCGGAACAGGCCACCGACCTCACCATCGCCATGAACAGCCAGGCACGACGGCCGGGCGATGCCGAACCACCGGTCGCCATCGGCGGCAGTGGCAAATGGAAAGGCAACCCCTTCAAGCTGCGCGGCATCGCCGAATCACCACTGGAACTGCGCAACCGCGAGCGTCCCTACCGCATCGACCTGAAAGGCAGCGCCGGCCCGACCCATGCCACTGCCCGGGGCACGCTGCTGGATCCGGTGCGGATGCGGGATTTCGACCTGGACCTGGCGATCAGCGGCGCCGACATGGCCGACCTGTATCCGCTGATCGGCGTGGCCCTGCCGCCGACACCGGAGTATCGGCTGCACGGTCGCCTGACCCGCGACATCGACACGCCATCGCGCAGCACCTGGAAGTACGACGACGTCAGCGGCAAGGTGGGGCAAAGCGATCTGGCGGGCTTCGCCCACGTCAGCGCCGGTGGCCAGGCCGTGCCACACCTGCGCGCCGACCTGCGCTCCAGGCACATGCGCCTGGACGATCTGGGCGGTTTCATCGGCTATCGGCCGGGCGAGGGCGCGGCCCGCCTGCAAAGCGGAAGTGGGCGCCTGCTTCCGGACGCCGCATGGAATCTGGAAAAACTGCGGGCGATGGATGCCGACGTACGTCTGCGTGCTGCCCGCATCGAGACACGGCGCCTGCCGGTGGACAGCATGGACGCCACGCTGGCGCTCGCCGGGGGTCGCCTGCGGCTGGCACCGCTGGACTTCGGCGTGGCCCGCGGCAGCATCCGCTCCACCATCGAACTGGACGCGCGCGAAGACATCCTGCGCAGCCGTGCCGACATCCGCGCCACCGGCCTGGACCTGGCGCGGCTGATGCCCGACTCGGTGCAACTGGGCAAGACCGCGGTCGGCCGTGTCCGCGGCCACGTGCGCTTCAGCAGCACCGGCAACTCCGTGGCGAAGATCGCCGCCAATGCCAATGGCGAGGCCGAAGCAGGGATGGGTGGCGGCCGGGTGAGCAAGCTGCTGATGCAGATGGCCGCCGTCGACCTGGTACGTATCCTCCGGATCAAGCTGACCGAGGACGAGCAGATCCCGATTCGCTGCGCCTGGGGCGACTTCACGGTCAAGGACGGCGTGATGACCCCGTCCGCGCTGGTCTTCGACACCACTGACGTGCGCCTGGACGGCGGCGGCACCATCGACCTGCGCAACGAACGCCTGGACCTCGTGATCAAGCCTCGACCCAAGCGCTTCAGCCCGCTGTCGCTGCGCACCCCGCTGTATCTGGAGGGCAGCTTCGTCAACCCCGAGCTGCGTCCGGACTATGCACGCATGGGGTTGCGCGCGGTTGCCGCGGCCGCATTGGGTCAGGCGGCTGCGCCGGCCGCACTGGTGGCGACGACGGAACTGGGCAAAGGCAAGGATTCGCAATACTGCGGTGGCTGAACGCCTGACCGGGCGCCTTTCCATGCCGTGGCGCATGGTGGATGATGAAGCCGTCCCCACGCATCCCTGACGCCATGACCTCCACCGCATCCCCGGTGCTGCTCGATCCACGCGAACAGCGGGCCGACACCGCCACGGCCACGGCTGGCCTGGTGCTGGCGGCCGGCGGCGGGATCGCCATGCTGCTGCTGGTGCTGCTGGCGCAAGCGGACGGTTGGCAACTGGCCTCGGCCATCGTCTTCAGCGCCTCGCTGCTGGTGATGCACCTGGCGTCCACCCTCTATCACCGCGAACGCGAGCCGTTGCGTCGGATCCGCCTGAAGGTGTTCGACCATTGCGCGATCTACCTGCTGATCGCCGGCACCTACACGCCCTTCACCCTGATCGGCCTGCACGGCACGCTGGGATGGACCCTGTTCGCGGCGATCTGGTCGCTGGCCGCGCTTGGCACGATCTTCAAGCTGTTCTTCACCGGGCGTTTCAAGCTGGCCTCGACCCTGGTCTACGTGGCCATGGGCTGGCTGGTGATGCTGGCGATCAAGCCGGTGCTGGCGGCACTGGACGCCTGGACTTTCGGCTGGCTGCTCGCCGGCGGCATCGCCTACACGCTCGGGACGGTGTTCTACATGGCCAAGTCGATGCGTTATTCGCATGCCTTGTGGCACCTGTTCGTGATCGCCGGTGGTGCCTGCCACTACGTTGCCGTGCTGGCGCAGGTGACCGGTCACGCCGCCTGAGCCATGGGTGCCGAAGCGTTCACTGCCGGCAGCCGTGCTTCGCGCGGTGGCAACCATCGGCGTGGCAGGATGAGGCCACCACCATCAACGGGGATCTCCCATGCGCAGGATGTTGTTGCCCCTTGCCGCCCTCGCACTGGCCGCGTGCCAGCCATCGGAACCGGCCACGACGGCACCCGTCGCCTCGGAACCGGCCACCGAAGCCGCGCCACCGGCGCTGCCGGAACCGCCGGATGCCACGCCGATCGACGCCAGCTATGCCTGCGAAGGCAACCGCGTGGACCTGATCAACCAGCGCGGCACCGCTCGCATCGCCATGAGTGATGGCCGCGTGGTCAGCCTTGGCGGCATGCGCGGCAGCGTGCCCGCCACCTGGCGTGACGTCGGCCTGACCTTCACTCTCGACGAGCGCGGCAGCACCCCGCAGATCGTTCTGGCGCAGGACAACGGCCCGGAACTGCGTTGCGAAGTGCTGGACGCGCCGGTCACCGCCGCGCCGGTCGACGCCCCGCTCGACGCCACCCACGAGGATGCAGCGCTGCCGCGTGACGCCAGCGATCCGTCCTGACCACTTGGCAGGTCACGACGCACCGGCGGAGGGGAGCTTGCTCCCCTGCTCCCCCTGTTGATTGCCATCCATTGCGCCGGCAGCGGCCAAGCGCAGCGAGTTTCAAGCTTCGGAGCAGCCGGAGCTGCCCAGGGAGGCGCGACCGGGTCATTCGGCGCGGTCGGCGCAGCCGGTCAGGGTTTCACCGCGGTACTCGAACGTGGCGGTGAACTCGTGGGTCTCGTCGGACATGGTGTTGGCGCAGTCTTCGCCACGGATGTCCAGGGTGAACGGCTGGCCGTCGGCTTCGCCGCTGAACTCCACGCCCCTGGCGTAGGCCGAACGCTCGGCCTGCAGCGCGACGTTCTCCTCTTCGCCCATGCGCGAATAGCGCAGCGTGGTGCCGTCGACCTCGACGCTCCAGAACGGCTCGTTGCCGTGCGCGCGGAAGCGGGTGACCACACTGTCGGCAGGCATCGCCGGTGGCGCGGCCGGGTCGGTGGCCATGACATCGGCGGCCGGGGCGGGGATTGCGGCTTCATCGGGGGCCGGCGCACAAGCGCACAGCGCCAAGGTCAGCACCGCAGCAGCAGGAAGGTAGGTCTTCATCATGCAAGGCTCCATTTCGCGTCGGGGGATCCATCCGGGATGGTAAACGCTGCGGGATGACTGCCCGGTGGCCGCAAGCGACGCCCGTGCAGGACGTTCAGCGCGGGCGCGCATCCAGCTGCATCAGGCTGTCCAGTTCGGTGTCGCTGAAACCGGCCCTGCGGCGCGCATCGAGGTTGAACGGCCCATGCAGCACGTCGCGGGCATGTCGCCCCAGCAACTGGCGGAACATGGCCTGCGGATCATCGATGCCGCGTTGCGTGCAGCACCACTGGTACCAGCGCGAACCCGCGGCCACGTGGGCGACCTCTTCGCGCAGGATCACCTCGAGGATCGCGACGGTGGCGTCGTCACCCAGCGCACGGAGTTTGTCGATCATCCCCGGCGTCACGTCCAGCCCGCGCGCTTCCAGCACGCGCGGCACCAGCGCCATGCGCTCGAGCACGTCGTGCGCGGTCTTTTCGGCCATTTCCCAGAGGCCGTTGTGGGCGTCGAAATCGCCATAGGCGTGACCGTGCTCGGCCAGCCGCGCCTGCAGCATGCGAAAGTGCCTGGCCTCGTCGGCCGCCACCCCGACCCAGTCGGCATAGAAGGCATCGGGCATGCCGCGGAAGCGGTAGACCGCATCCCAGCCCAGGTCGATGGCATTGAACTCGATGTGGGCAACGGCGTGCAGGAAGGCGGCACGGCCAGCCGCGCTGCCGAAGCCGCGCCGTGGCAGCTCGCGCGGGTGCACCAGCCGCGGCCGCGGTGGCCGGCCGGGCATGCCGATGGGTCGCGGCATGGGTGCGTCATTGCGCGGTGCCAGTCGGCCTTCGGCAAACTGCGCGGCGACGGTTTCGGTCAGCGCCAGCTTGGCATCGACGGTGGCCGCATCCAGGCAGCTCCGCGCGGCGGCGAACAGGCAATCGGACATGGAAAACGGTGGCGGAACGGGAGCGGCAAGGGTAACAATCCCGCACCCGGCTGCCGATAGAATGCGGCCATGATCAAGAAAGTCCTTGCCCTCGCCGCCTGCCTGCTGGCGGCCCCCGTCGCCCATGCGTGGGCACCCCTCGGCCACAGCGTGATCGGCGAGTTGGCCGAACGGCAGCTCACCCCGGAGGCCGCCACCGAGGTGCAACGCTTGTTGCACGGCGAAGCCGAGCCGACCCTCGCCGGCATCGCCAACTGGGCCGACACCCTGCGCCAGTCCGATCCGCAGCGTTTCCGCGCGACCTCGCGCTGGCATTACGTCAATTATCCGGAAGGCAGCTGCAGCTTCGACGCCGAGCGCGACTGCAAGGACGGGCACTGCATCGTCGCTGCCACCGAGCAGCAGCTAGCAGTGCTGGCCGACCGCGGCCGGCCCCTGGCCGAACGTCGCGACGCGCTGAAGTTCGTCGTCCATTTCATCGGCGATGCCCACCAGCCGATGCACGCCGGCAACCGTGACGATGCCGGCGGCAACCGGTTCCAGATCAGCCTGACCACGGCGCAGCCGCCTGAAGCCTATGCCCGCGAGCATTACCGCGACGGGGTGATGGGCACCAACCTGCACGCCGTGCTGGATTACTACGTTCCCGGTGTCGCCGGACTGGAGGTTGCGGACTACGCAGAAGCGTTGATGCAGCCGAGCTGGCCGCCACTGGCGACCGTTGCCGGCAATCCGGTGCTGTGGTCGCAGGAGTCCTGCCAACTGCTGGATGCATGGGGCGTGTACCCGCAGCAACACAAGCACGACGACGCGTTCCTGAAGACCATGCAACCGCTGGTCGAACGACGCCTGCGCCAGGCCGGCCACCGGCTGGCCCTGATCCTCAATGACGTCCTCGGTCGTTGATGCCGGACGCCGGGTGCGCACCGGGAGCCTGACGATGTCATTGCTGATCGCCCTGCTGCTGTCGACCACACCGGCAACGCCCGCCGCCGAGGCGTCCTGTGCCGCTGCCACGTTCGGACACTTGGTGTCACCCTTGGGGGCGCCGCGCGCATGGCAATCCTCCCCGGAAATGCCGGAGGCACTGCGGCAGAGGCTGGGTGAGCTGATCGCGGACGCCGGCCAGGTGGCCGACGGTTACGAACATCGCATGCTCGTCGACGATGACGGATACCGTGTCTGGGTGGTGCAGCGTGGCGGTTTCGGCGGCAGCGAACGTCTGTTCGGTCCGTTTCCGCGCCCCGCCTGCCTGCCGGAGGCCATTGGCACCCGGGCGAGAGCCGCCTCGGCCACCCCCTGACGCGCACGCATTCAGCAACTCGCCAACCCGTCCTCGCCGATCCGATCACAGGCCAGCACCGTGCGTACCCGCTCCTCGGTTCCACGCATGCCTGCATCGCGCCCGAAGGCCAGTGCCTGCGCATCGTCCATGCCCTCTTCCCGTGCTGCCATCAGTGCCAGCAGGCCGCCGGAGCGATTGGCGCTGGCGCAGTGCACGAGTACCGGGCCCTCGATGCCTTCGAGCATCCTGGCCAGCACGCGCGCGTTCTCGGCGGTGACCGCTCCGGCGCCGTCGATGGGCAACTCGAGGTAATCCATGCCGGCGGCACGCACCTCGGCAGCCTCGTCGCGGCCATCCATTTCGTCCGCCGTGCGCATGTTGATGACCGTGCCGACGCCGCGGGCGGCGATGGTGCTCCAGTCCCCGGGTGCCGGTTGTCCTGCCGAGTACAGGCCCGGACGCGGGCTCAGCAATTCCATGCCCGATGGGGTAGCCATCGTGGTGTCCGTGACCTCGCGCACATCGAAACCGACCGGCTCCGGCGCCACGGGTGCCGGCGTTGTCGGCGCGGGCGTGCAGGCGACCATCGCCAATGCCAGTGGCAGCATCACCAGGCGCCTCATGCCGCGGCATCGGCGGTCGCAGCGGCCGGCGACAGCTCGTCGAACGCGCGCAGCGCCTCGGATGCGTGGATCATCGACGGATCGGCGTTCATGCAGATCGCCTTCGACAGGGTATCGAGGATTTCCTTGCGGCTGGCACCGGCCATGATCGCGGTGGCACCTCCCCGCAACCAAGGCGATGCCGGCCGAGTCGCTCCGGAGCTCGCGCAGCGCGCAGGCTGCACGCATGCCACCCAGACCGGCACCAGCAACGACGATCCTGACCATCACCACACTCCACGTCAGAGGTCGCTCGCGGGCAGGATGCCCGTGGCGATTTGCAAATCAGCCATTAATTATATTAGATTTAATTGATATATGTTCAACCATGTTCCGCTTTGCCGTCGAGGAACCACCATGAGCAAGACCGCTGCCGACCTGGTCGCCGAAGCACGTCGGAACATCCGCGAGATTTCCGCCGCCGAGTGGTCGGAAGGCCGACGCGGCGGCGTTCTGATCGACGTGCGGGAACCGGTCGAGTACGCGACCGGTCACCTGGGTGGCGCGGTCAACATCCCGCGAGGCGTCCTGGAATTCCAGGTCGATGCCCATCCGGCCGTCGCCAAGGTGGTCGACCCGGCCCTGTCGCACAAGCACCAGCCGGTCACCGTGATCTGCCGCACCGGCGGCCGCGCGGCGCTGGCGGCGGTGGCCCTGCAGCAACTGGGCTTCGCCGACGTGCGCTCGATCGCCGGCGGCACCACGGCGTGGATCGACGCCGGCCTGCCGCTGGTCAACGACTGACGCCATGAGCACGGCAAGCGCCCGCCTCGACCTGGACGCCGTGCGTGCCAACGCCGGCCAGGCCAGCCAGTTGCTGAAGGCACTGGGCAACGAGAAGCGCCTGATGATCCTGTGCCTGCTGGTGGAAGGCGAGCGCAGCGTGGGCGAGCTCAACGCCCGCCTCGACCTCAGCCAGTCGGCGCTGTCGCAGCACCTGGCGGTGCTCCGCGAGGAACGACTGGTGAGCACCCGCCGCGACGGCCAGAGCATCTTCTATTCGCTGCCGGCCGGCCCGGCGCAGCGTATCCTCGAGACCCTGCACGGCATCTACTGCGATGTCCGTCCACTGTGCGAGCACACGTGATGGCCAGCGAACTGCACATCGAACCGTTCTTCCACGAGGACACCGGCACCTGGACCTACGTGGTCCACCGCGACGGCGATGCCGTGGTGATCGATCCGGTGCTGGACTACGACCCGGCCTCGGGACGCATCGACGATGCCAGCGTGCGCGCAGTCACCACGTACATCGTCGACAACGGCCTGCGCCTGCTGCGCATCCTCGAGACCCACGCCCACGCCGACCACCTCAGCGGCGCGCAACTGCTGCGCGATGGTGGCGAGGTGCCGGTGGGGATCGGCGCCGGCATCCGCAAGGTGCAGGCGCATTTCGCAGCGCTGTTCGGCATCGCCGCCGATGCGCCGGTACTGCAGGGTGCGTTCGAACAGTTGTTCCAGGACGGCCAGCAGATCCCGGCTGGCGCGCTCACGTTCACCGCCTGCGCGACGCCGGGCCACACCTCGGACAGCCTCACCTACGTCATCGAGGACAATGCCTTCGTCGGCGATACCCTGTTCGCCCCCGACGTCGGCACCGCCCGCTGCGACTTCCCCGGTGGCAGCATCGAAGCGCTGTACGCATCCATCCAGCGCCTGTACGCGCTGCCCGACGACACCCGCCTGTGGCTGTGCCACGACTACCCACCTGCCGGGCGGGAGCGCCGCGCCTCGGTCAGTGTCGGCGAGTCCAAGCGTTACAACCGCATGCTCGACGGCGAGACCGCGCTGGACGCTTTCGCCACCAAGCGCCGCGAACGCGACGCCAAACTGGCAGCACCTCGGCTGCTCTACCCCGCGTTGCAGGTCAACATCCGCGGCGGCCGCCTGCCACGACCGCACGACAACGGCCGCCGCTACCTGACGACGCCGTTGAACATCGAGGTCGAAGTGCCGGAGGCGCTCGACTGAGCCTGCCGGCGCACGCCTGATGATCAGCGACGAAACCCGATGCGCATCGGGCCGTCACCGTCTTCCGGTACCGAGACGACATCGCCCTCGAGAATGATGTTCCGAATCTCATCGCCACTCAGCAAGCCGGTGACATCGGCCCATCGATAGTCGGCATCCAGTCCCAACTTGCGCGCGCTCGCGTCCTCGATCTCACGTGCGCCTTCCGCGACGACAGCCTCGATGCTGTCCAGCTTGCGCGGCTCGCCGGACACAGGCATTGACGATGGCTCTCCATCGGATTCTTGGCGTACGGTTGCCGGACTTTGGCCACCGCGCAAGCGTTCGAGGTCCTCCGCGGAAACGGCGCGCACGGTGAACGATGCTTCCAACTCGTGGGCACCGCTGCCCTCCAGGCGGATCAGCGCATCCTCACCAGGGCGCGCGACCAGCGCCGGACTGGCGACCAGCCGGCCATTCCGGTGGACTCCCACATCGAGGCGATAGGCCTCGTTGCCATCATGGACGACTGGCGTGACCAGCAACTCCAGCCGCATCCGGCTACCGTCGTTCTCGTGGATCCACTCGACCTTGTTCGCGTAACCGCCGACCACCGTGGCCGGACCGCTTGCCTGACCGTCCACGACCACGGCGATGGTTGCCACGTAATCCATGCCTTGGCCGCGAACCCGCGTTCGGCCGTCCTCCGTCACGACATGCGGTGGCTGCGTCGACCACGCCGCCGCACCGGCACTGCACGCACCCACGAGCAGCAGCAGCGCACCTGCAATGCGGTTGGCAGGCGACGGTAACGGTTGCTTGAGCATCATCAGTCTCTCCTTCAGAGGATGGATCGCGGTCCAATGACAGCCGAGCGGCACGGGTTGCGTGCTCAGCGAGGTCTTGAGCATGGCCTGTGCATAACGGCGGACAGTGCCGGGAGCGTGTCGCAGAACGCGCGCATCGCAAGCAAGCTCCTGGTCATGGCGCAAGCGTCCTGCCGCAAAGTGAACCAGCGGGTTGAACCAGAACAGGCAGCGCAGCAGCAGCACCAACGCATTCACCCAATGATCGCCAGCATGTTGATGGGCTCGCTCGTGCAGTACCATCAATCGTCGTTCGTCGGCGTCGTAGCGCAGATGGACATCAGCCGGCAGGACCACTTTCGGATGCCACAGGCCGACCAGAGCCGGCAGCCCGGCGACGCTTTCGGCAAGCCACACGCCGGCTTCGTCACCGTCGTCGCGCAGCCGGCCGAGCCCGAGCACGAACCGCCGTTGCTGCCACATCAGCCGCGCCAGCAGGGCGAGGCCGCCAAGCAACCAGAGGCCCAGCAGGATCGCTGCCACGTGCCACGAGGGTGCCGGTGCGGCGTGCTCGACGACCAACACCGGCATCAACATGGCGGGCGCATACGCGCCACCTGCCGCCCTCTCGACGACCGGCGCCGGCAGCAACAGGCCAAGCCAGGCGAGCGGCACGATGGCCCAGGCTGCATAGGCCAAGCCTGCGCCCAAACGTGCGCGCATCGGCTTGCGCGACACCAGCACCAGAGCAATCGCCAGCGACCCGGTCCAGCTTGCCAGCCACAGCTGTGACAGCAAGTCGGCGGCGCTCACTTGTCGAATTCCTTGATCAGCCGGCGCAATTCGGCGATGTCCTGCGGGCTGAGCTTTCGTTGCTCGCCGAAGTGCGCGACCAGCGGCGCGAGTCGACCATCGAACAGTCGCTGCAGAAGCGATTCGCTTTCGTCCGACACCCACGCCTCGCGGCGCAGCACCGGACTGTAAAGGTAGCGTCGACCATCGCGTTCGGCACGGATTGCGCCCTTTTTGAGCAGGCGGTTGAGCAGGGTCTTGATGGTCGGCTCGGCCCAGTCCTGACGTCCGGCCAACGCTGCCACCACCTCATCGGCAGCCAGTGGCTGGCGTTGCCAAAGTATTTCCATGACCACGGATTCAGCGTCGGAAATGGTCGGCGTCATGTCTATGCTTACACATGTAATCGGCTGTTAGTTTACATGCGTAATCAACAAATGCGATCGACGTGACGGCAGCCGGGCCAGCGACGCGTTCGGCGGCCCACGTCCGGGCTCAAGAGCGCCGCCGGCGTGACACGGGGCTATTTGGCACCCGGGACCGATAGCACCACGCCGCAGCCCTCCCGGCAGGAGCAGACGCAGCGAAACAATCCATCGCTGTCATTGGTCGGTGACGCGCACGACCAGCCCGGTTTCCCGACTGTCATCGACAGCCGCTAGGATGTCGACCATGACCATCTTGCCTTTCCGCCTCGCCGGCGCGCTGCTGCTCGCCGGGCTGCTCGCGGCCTGCCAGTCCACCCCGACGCGGGAGGCCGCTGCGCACGCCACTCCTAGCCTGCTGCTGGTGTCGCTGGATGGCTTCCATCCTCGGTATCTGGACGAATCGCCCAACCTGCGGGCGCTTGCGGCCGAAGGCGTGCGTGCCGAGTGGATGACGCCCTCCTACCCCTCGCTGACCTTCCCCAACCACTACAGCATCGTCACCGGGCTGCGGCCGGACCGCCACGGCATCGTCCACAACACCATGCATGACGCCGAGTTGGGCGACTTCAGCCTGGCCAACCGCGATGCGGTGGGCGATGGCCGCTGGTGGCAGGGTGAACCGGTCTGGGTGGGGGCGGAAAAGGCCGGACTTCGGACCGCGACCATGTTCTGGCCCGGCAGCGAAGCACCGATCCAGGGCGTGCGCCCCGGCCGCTGGTTGCCCTACGACGGCAAGGCGACGGCCAGCACGCGGGTCGATACCGTGCTTGGCTGGCTCGACGAGCCGGCAGCCACCCGTCCGCGGCTGGCGACCTTGTACTTCGAGCAGGTCGACACCATTGGCCACGGCCACGGTCCGGATTCCGCCGAGGTGCACGCGGCGGTACGCGAAGTCGACGAGGCCATCGGTCGCCTGGTCAACGGCCTGCGTGACCGCGGACAACTGGAGTCGATCAACCTGATCGTGGTCTCCGACCACGGCATGGCGGCGGTGCCGGCGGGCAACGTCGTCGCGCTGGAGGACATGGTCGACCCGGCCAACGCCGAGACCGTCAGCGCCGGCCAGTCGGTCGGATTTGCACCAAGACCCGGCCGCACGCGCGAAGCCGAAGCGCAATTGCTCGGCCGTCACCAGCACCATGAATGCTGGCGCAGGAACGAGCTTCCGACACGTTGGCATTACGGCCGCCACCCGCGGGTACCGGCGATCATCTGCCAGATGGACGAGGGCTGGAACGCCCATCCGCGCCAGGTCATCCAGCGATTCGCGCAAGTGCCGCAACGCACCCGCGGCTCGCACGGCTACGACCCGGCACTGCCGTCGATGCGCGCGATCTTCATCGCCCGCGGCCCGGCCTTCCGCCAGGGCACGGTGCTGCCGGCAGTCGACAATGTCGATGTCTATCCGCTGCTGACGAGGCTGCTGGGCATTCCAGCGGCGGACAACGACGGCGATCCGCGGGCATTGGAGCCGGCGCTGCGTTGACGCGGCAGGCCACCGGACGGCGTCGACATCGATGTCCGGATGCGGCGAGCCGCGACCGGCCCGCCGCAGTAGTCTGTGGCCATGCACACACTGGATCCCCTCGTCTGCGAGCGTGCCCGGCTGGCCCGGGATCCGCGATTCGACGGCTTGTTCTTCACCGCGGTGAAAACAACGGGCATCTATTGCCGACCGCTGTGCCCGGCACCGCCACCGAAACCGGCGAACGTGGACTATTACCGCAGCGCGGCCGAGGCCGAAGCCGCCGGCTTCCGCCCGTGCCTGCGCTGCAGGCCCGAGTTGTCCCCGGCACAAGGCGGCTGGCGCCGTGGCGACACCTTGGTGGCCCGCGCATTGCGCCTCATCGAAGCCGGCGCGCTGGACGACGCGCCGTTGGCCGACATCGCCCGTCGCCTGCATTTGGGTGAGCGCCATCTGCGACGGCTGTTCGTCGACACGCTGGGCGTGAGTCCGCAGCAGGTCCAGGCGACCCGCCGCCTGTTGTTTGCCAAGCAGTTGCTCAGCGAAAGCCGGCTGCCGATGACCGATGTCGCCGCTGCGTCAGGATTCCGCAGCCTGCGCCGATTCAATGCGGCCTTTTCCAGTGCCTACGGGATACCGCCGACGCGCTTGCGCGGGCAACGCGGCACTGCCCCTGACCACGGACCGCTGACGCTGCGACTGGGCTACCGGCCGCCTTTCGACTTCGCCGCCAGCCTGGACTTCCTGCGGTTGCGTGGCCTGCCGGGCATCGAGGACATCGGTACGCATCATTACGCACGCATGCTTCAGGCCGGCCCGCAACCCGGCGCCGCACCGGCCTGGCTGCACCTGTCCCCGGGGGATGACGGCGAACCGGCGCTGCGTTTGCGCCTGCACAACGTACCCGCCGACCTGCTGCCCGACATTGTCCAGCGAGTGCGGCGCATGTTCGACCTCGACGCCGATCCAGCCACGCTCCACGCCCATCTCGGCACGGATCCGCTGCTGACTCCACTGCTCGCCACCCGCCCGGGCCTGCGTCTGGCCGGTGGCTGGGACGGCTTCGAGGTCG
The DNA here is from genome assembly GCA_030535605.1 of Pseudoxanthomonas suwonensis. Classification (GTDB taxonomy): domain Bacteria; phylum Pseudomonadota; class Gammaproteobacteria; order Xanthomonadales; family Xanthomonadaceae; genus Pseudoxanthomonas_B; species Pseudoxanthomonas_B suwonensis_B. The sequence goes on along the minus strand of JAUNRQ010000004.1, from coordinate 16,555 downwards.
CGGTCCGTGCCGTGCTCGGCCAGCAGGTCAGCGTGGCCGCAGCCACCACCCTGGCGCGTCGACTGGTGGAGCGTCACGGCCAGCGCCTGCCGGTGGGCGCGACGGAACAATTGCACAGCCTGTTCCCGCCGCCGGCTGCGCTGCGCGACGCCGACCTGGACGGCATTGGCCTGACCCGGCAACGCGCGGCGACAATCCACGCCATCGCCGCAGCGCTCGACGACGGCCTTCTGGACTTCGCACCGGAACAGGCGCTCGATGACTTCATCGCCGCCTGGACTGCCCTGCCCGGCATCGGCGGCTGGAGCGCGCACTACATCGCGATGCGCGGGCTGCGCCATCCGGACGCCTTTCCCGCCGGCGACCTGATCCTGCGACGCCGTGCCGGTGGCAGCCGCACTCTCACCGAACGGCAGATGCGGGAACGTGCGGAAGACTGGCGCCCCTGGCGCAGCCACGCCGTCGTCCAACTGTGGCATGCCGCTGCCGACACGCACACGGAGCGATCCTCATGACGACCACGCCCATCACCTGGTTCACCTGGCACCCCGGGCCGGTCGGGCGCCTGCTCATCGCTGCGGATGATGAAGGCATCCGTGCCGTGGAATTTCCGGAAAACCGCCACCCCGCCAAACGGGACGGCGACTGGTGCGAAGGCCACCATCTGTTGCTGGACCGCGCCCGCACGCAGCTGGACGAGTACTTCGCCGGCGTCCGTAACGGCTTCGACCTGCCGCTCGCTCCACGCGGCACCGCGTTCCAACGCATGGCCTGGGACGCGCTGCGCACGATCCCCTATGGCAAGACCCGCAGCTACGCCCAGCAAGCCGCCGCCATCGGCCGCCCCCGCGCCGTCCGCGCCATCGGCGCCGCCAACGGCCGCAACCCGATCCCGATCATCATCCCCTGCCACCGCGTCATCGGCAGTGGCGGCGCCCTCACCGGCTTCGGAGGCGGCATCGACACCAAACGCTTCCTGCTGCGTCTGGAAGGCGTCGACGCGTAGAGCAGCGCCTGGCTCCGCCATGCAGGGACAACGCTGCTGCAATGCAAGCCGGGGAAAGCCGACTCGCCCCCCCTGATACATCCCGCTACCGCTCAAGCCGCTGCGGCATCCGAAGTGCTTACGCCAGCAATGTGCGCATCGCCTGCGTGAAGCGGTGCGCCAGGCGCTCCGCATCGCGATGCCGTCCTTCGCTTACCAGCGTGGCACCGTCAATCGCCACCTCGCGCACCAACGGCCGGCTGCCGCTGAAGATCCAGCGATCCAGCACGTCATCCGCCGTGGCCGCCGCCAGTTGCGGGGCGTCGGCGTCCAGCCACAGGAATTCGCCGGCCTCGTCCAAGCCCGTGGAGCGCGCTGCGCTGGCCTGGACGTCCGCAAACAGGGTGCTGCCGACGCTGGGACTGTCACGACGCACGGCGATGTTGCGGCGACGCGTGAACAGGCGCTGGCCGTATTCCAGCCAGCGCAGTTCCTCGACCGGATCGACCGAAACATGGGAGTCCGAGCCGATGCCCCACGCGCCACCGGCATCCAGATAGTCGCGCAGCGGAAACAGACCGTCACCGAGGTTGGCCTCGGTGGTCGGGCAGATCGCGACGGTGGCACCGCTGGCAGCGATGCCGTGCACTTCCGCATCGGTCAGGTGGGTGGCGTGTACCAGCGTCCAACGCGCGTCCACCGGCGCGTTGTCGAGCAACCAGGCCACCGGCGGCTGGCCATGGCGGGCAATGCAGTCGTCGACCTCGGCGGTCTGCTCGGCAATGTGGATGTGGACGGGCGTCGTCGCCGGCAGTGCCTCGCAGACATCGCGCAGTGCCCGCGCGGTCACCGCCCGCAGGCTGTGGAAGGCGCAACCGACGCGCAGGTGCGGACCTTCTTCTGCACGCAGCGTTTCGAACAGGCGAAGCCAGCCGTCGATGTCATGGGCGAAGCGTTGCTGCCGCGGTGCCAGCGGACGGTCATCGAAACCCCCTCGCATGTACAGCACCGGCAACAGGGTCAGGCGGATGCCGGTATCGCGAGCCGCAGCAATCAATGCCCGCGACATCGCCGCCGCATCGTCGTACGGGCGACCGTCCGGCGCATGGTGCAGGTAGTGGAATTCGCACACGCGGGTATAACCGGCTTGCAGCATCTCCGCGTACAGCTGCGCGGCCACGGCGTGCAGCGCGTCCGGATCTAAACGCGCCGCCATCGCGTACATCGTCTCGCGCCAGGTCCAGAACGAATCATTGGGATCGCCCTGGCGCTCGGCCAAGCCGGCCATGGCGCGCTGGAAGGCATGCGAATGCAGGTTGGCGATGCCGGGCAGACGCCAGCCATGAGCATCGCGTGCGGGGGACTGGCCGTGGTTGCTGGTCATGCCCGGATTGTAGGCGTTGGCCCATGCATTGCGGATGGCCGTGGTCGTCGGAGTGCTCGCGCCTTGGCTGGCATCGCGTGCGTTCGCTGACGGCTGATTCTCCGACTGCAAGGACCCGCGTCCATGGCCGCACGACGCGCCGGGCGGCAACGGCGGCGTCAAGGCCGACAGTGGCGACCGGCGTGCGGCTTGCATCGCGCCAGCGCCGTCGCGGACACTGCCCCATTCCCTCATCAATGGAGGCGGCATCGTGAAACGATCGCGAGTGCACGAGCAGTCCGAGATGACCACCCGCGGGACGTCGCCATGACTGAAGGCAACGGCCTGCTGCTGGGTGCGCGCCTCGCCACCCTCGACGCTGCTGCCGGCTACGGTCTTGTCGAAGACGGCGCACTGGCGTGGCGCGATGGTGTCGTCGCCTACGCCGGGCCACGCAGCGGCCTGCCGGCGGAGCTGGACCGCGACGGCCACGAGGTGGCGGGATTGATCACGCCCGGCCTGGTCGACTGTCATACCCACGCCGTGTTCGCGGGCGATCGCGCCGGCGAGTTCGAGCAGCGTCTGCAAGGTGCCAGTTACGAGGAGATCGCGCGCCACGGTGGCGGCATCCTCTCCAGCGTGCGCGCGGTCCGCGCCGCGGACGAGGCGCGGCTGCTGGCCGAATCGTTGCCGCGGGTGCGCGACCTGCTGCGCGACGGCGTCACCACGGTGGAGATCAAGTCCGGTTACGGGCTGGATTTCGACAGCGAGCGGCGCATGCTGCGTGTCGCGCGGCAATTGGGCCAGACGCTGGGCATCACGGTCCACACCACCTACCTGGCCGCGCATGCCCTGCCGCCGGAATACGCCGGCCGCGCGGATGACTACATCCACGCGGTGATCGACTGGATGCCACGGCTGCACGCCGAGGGCCTGATCGATGCGGTGGATGCCTATTGCGAAGGCATCGGTTTCAGCCCGGCCCAGACCGACCGGCTGTTTGCCGCCGCCAGAGCCCTTGGCCTGCCGGTAAAGCTGCATGCCGACCAGCTCAGCGACCTGGGCGGCGTGGCGCTGGCTGCAGGTCATGGTGCGCTGTCGGCGGACCACATCGAATACACCAGCGCCGAGGGCGTCGCGGCGATGCGCGCGGCCGGCACCGTCGCGGTGTTGCTGCCGGGTGCATTCCACGTGCTGCGCGAAACCCGGCTTCCACCGATCGACGAGTTGCGCGCCCAGGGCGTGCCGATGGCGGTGGCCACCGATCTCAACCCCGGCACCTCGCCGCTGCGCAGCCTGCGCCAGGCGATGCAACTGGCCTGCACGCATTTCCGGCTGACCCCGGAGGAAGCACTGCGCGGGGCGACCACGCACGCCGCCGCCGCGCTGGGGCTGTCCGATCGCGGCCGCCTGCAGGCCGGTGCACGCGCCGACTTCATCCATTGGCACGTGCGGCAACCGGCGGAACTGTGTTATTGGCTGGGGGGTGATCTGGTCGCCGGCGTGTGGAGCGGTGGCCGTCGCCTGACCTGATGGAGGATTCGATGCGCAAGACCCTGCTGTTCACCGCCCTTGCTCTGGGCATCGCCAGCGGCCCGTTGCTGGCCCAGGCCACCGACGCCGCCCGCGCCTTGGCACAGGACGCCATCATCGTCGACACCCACATCGACGCACCGGGCATGCTCATGGATGGCTGGCTCGACCTCGGGGACGATGCCCCCGGCCGCGAGTTCGACTGGCCCAAAGCGCGCGCCGGCGGCCTGGACGTGGCGTGGATGTCGATCTACACCTCCGCTGGCGATGACGCCTCCGGCGCGGCCTGGGACGTGGCCAACCGGCAGATCGACGCCGTCCGCGCACTGGCCAGCCAGCACCCGGACAAGTTCGGCCTGATGCTGTCCCCGCGCGAGGTCCAGGCGCGTGAAGGCGGACGCGTGCTGTTGCCGATGGGCATGGAAAACGGCGCACCACTGGGCGACGACCTCTCGCGCGTGGCGTTCTTCTTCGAACGCGGCATCCGCTACATCACCTTCTCGCACAGCGCCTCCAACCGGCTGTCGGATGCGTCCTACGGGGTGGAACGCAAGTGGAACGGATTGAGCCCGTTCGGCCGCGAGGTGATTGCCGAGATGAACCGGCTGGGGATGATGGTCGATGTCTCGCACCTGTCCGACCAGGCGGCGATGCAGGCCATCGAGGCCAGCACGGTGCCGGTGATCGTCTCGCACTCGGCCTTCCGCCACTTCACGCCGGGCTTCGAACGCAACATCAGCGACGAGGTCGCCAAGGCCGTGGCCGCGCGCGGCGGCGTGATCCAGATCCCGTTCGGCACCGCCTTCGTCAACCCGGCTGCCGCGGCCAACATGCAGACCAAGTTCCGCGAGCGCGAGGCCATCCGCCAGCGCAACGAACGCGCCGAGGCCGAAGGCCGGCCGCTGGAGGACATCGCCGCATTCAACCGCGCCTTCGACGCCGCCAATCCGACCCCGCAAACGCCGCTGTCGGCGGTGATCGAGCAGATCGAATACGGCCGCGAACTGGTCGGCATCGATCACATCGGCCTGGGATCGGATTTCGATGGCGTCGGCGGCGAACTGGCCGATGGACTGCGCACGGTCGCCGACTTCCCCAACCTCATTGCCGCCCTGCAGGCCCGGGGCTGGAGCGAGTCCGACCTGCGCAAGCTGCTGGGCGGCAATTTCCTGCGTACCTGGACCGCCATCGAGGACGGCGCCCGACGCTGAGACGATGCCCCCGCGCCAGAACCGGCGCCCGGCCCCATGAAGCAGACACGAAAAAGCCCCGCAATGCGGGGCTTTCTGCGGTCGCCGGGCCTCAGGCCTTGGCGACG
>JAUNRQ010000004.1:0-11346 GCA_030535605.1 Pseudoxanthomonas suwonensis | reverse complement strand
TCTTGGTCGCCGGGCGGGTGGCCTTCTTCGCCACCGGCGCGGCGGCAGTGCCGGCCGCCTTGGTCACGGCCTTTGGACGCGACTTGCCGTAGCTGCTGATGTAACGCTTGCCCTTGGCGGTCTTGCGGTCGCCCTTGCCCATCGTCGTTGCTCCTGGATGTCGGCCACGCCCACCGGGACGCGGCATTGAAAAAGTCAGCCGGGTATTCTAACCCATCCCCGCCACGCCACCACAGTCAATGCGAGCAGGTGGCGTCGTGCACATGACCGTGGTTGAGCCGCAGATTGGCAAAATGCGCGAGCCCGACCAAGGTGCCACCGAAGGTCATGACCACCGCGTGCGCCACCTGCGAGTGATGGATGGGCGCATACAGAAGCCCGAACCACAGCGCCGCCAGCCCAGGCACGAGCAGGCCCAGCGCGCGCACCGCACGATGGCGGCGCCAACCCCAGACCACCGTGAACAGGCCAAGCAGCGTGGCGAACACCACGAACATCTGCTCCAGGCCCTCGCCGACCCAGACGGCCAGTCCGAGCGACGGCAGCGCGGCCAACAGCAGCGGCAGCAACGCGCAATGCACGGCACAGACCATCGAACCGGTGAAACCGATCCGGTCAAGCAAATGATGGCGACGCAGCTGGCGGGGGCTCATGCGGGTTATCGGGTCAACGGTGCAAAAGCAATACTATTACATTTCTTGATGTAATGGAATAACATTCCCAAACCTCCCGTCACTGACATTACCCGCCGATGACCCGTCCCACCGTGCGCCCTGCCCTTGCCCCCTCGCGTGCCGTCCACGTGCCGCTCGGACCCTCGCCACTGTGCTGCGCCCTGCTGACGCTGCTGACCGCCCCCACGCTGCTGGCCCAGGAATCGCCGCGGCAAGACCAACGCCATGACGAGCCGCAGCACCTGGACGAGGTGGTCGTCTCCGCCACTGCCCTTCCCAGCACGGTCGAGGCCCTGGTGCGTCCGGTGGACGTGCTCGCAGGCCAACGCCTGGACGAAGCCAAGGCCGGCACCCTCGGCCAGACCCTGTCACGCGTGACCGGTGTGCAGAGCTCGTATTTCGGCCCCGGGGTCGGTCGCCCGATCATCCGTGGGCTGGACGGTGCGCGCGTGCAGGTCCTCAACAGCGGGCTGGGCAGCGGCGACGTTTCCACGGTCAGCGTCGACCATGCAGTGAGCATCGAGCCGTTCCTCGCCAACCAGATCGAGGTCCTCAAGGGGCCGGCCACGCTGTTCTACGGCAGCGGCGCAATCGGCGGAGCGGTCAACGTGATCGACGGCCGGATCCCGGAAGCACACACCCTGGAGCCGCTGGAAGGTCGCGCCGAACTGCGCGCCGGCTCGGTCAACGACGAGCGCACGGGCATGCTGCGCCTGGATGGAACCAGTGAATCCGGCCTGGTGTTCCATTTCGACGCGCTGCACCGCGAATCCGGAGACGTGCGCATCCCCGGTCATGCCGAACGGCCCGGGCTGCACGACGACGAGCACGATGACGACCACGACCACGACCACGGATCCGGGGACGCTGCGTTTGGCCGTTTGCCCAACAGTGCCGTGTGCACCAGCAGCGCCGGACTGGGCGTGTCGTGGGTGGGCGAGCGCGGCTTCATCGGCATCGGCCACAGCTTCTATACGACCCGTTACGGCATCCCCGGCCACCAGCACGGCGAAGACGGCCACGATGGCCACGGACACGATGACCACGGGCACTATGACCATGGCGACGAGGACGGTCATGACCATGCCGATGACGGCGTGCACGTGTTGCTGGACCAGCATCGTAACGAGCTGCGCGCGGGACTGGATCGCCTGGGCGTGTTCGAAACGCTGCGCCTGAAAATCGCCGACACCCGCTACACGCATACCGAATTCGAGGGCCATGCCGTCGGCACCGTATTCGACAACCACAATCGGGAAGCACGGTTGGAGCTGGTCCATCAGCCCTTGGGCGCATGGCGCGGCGCGCTGGGCGTGCAAGGCCAGAACCGCGACTTCTCGGCGGTCGGTGCGGAAGCCTTCGTGCCCGCCAACCGCACCCGCGACATCGGTCTGTTCTACGTTGCCGACGCCAGCCTTGGCGCCTTCAGCACCGAGCTGGGTGCGCGCATGGACCGCAACCGCATCGACACCGACGCCCATGCCCACGCGCCCGATCGCCGGCTGCAACGCGATTTCGATACCCACAGCCTGTCCGCCGCGGTGCGCTGGAACGCCAGCCACGCATTTCACGTGTCACTGGGGCTGGATCGCGCGCAGCGCAGCCCCACGGCCGAGGAGCTGTATTCCAACGGCCTGCACGTGGCCACCGGCACCATCGAGCTGGGCAATGACCGCCTCGGCGTGGAAACCGCCAACCGCCTCGAACTCGGTGCCCACTGGCACAACGACCTGCTCAGCCTGGGCGTGTCAGGCTACCTCACCCGCTATCGCGACTTCATCTACCTGACCACGGTCGAGGACCTGCGCAACCCGGGCACCGTGCTCCATGACGGCGGGCTGCCTGTCAATGTCTGGGCACAGGGCGATGCCCGCCTGCACGGCATCGAAGCCGACGTCGAACTGCACCTCCTCGACCAGCCGGATCGCCATCTGGACCTGCGCGTGTTCGGTGACCTGGTGCGTGGGCGGCTGGACGGCAGCGATGCGGAACAACGCCAGATCGCGATTTTCCACGGTAACCACGTCCACCGTCGCGACATCGCCGTGGGTGGCAGCGGCAACCTGCCGCGCATCGCCGCCCCGCGACTGGGCGCGGAGTTGCGCGGCGACTGGGGCCACTGGCGCGCCAACCTCGGCGCGGTACGCTATTTCCGCCAGGACCGCGTGGCCACGGGCGAAGCGGCCAGCGACGGCTACACCCTGGTCAACGCTGGCCTGACCTGGCACCACGACACGGCGACCGGCAACGCGGTGGAAGTCTTCGTGGACGGCAGCAACCTGCTTGACGCCGAAGCCCGTCCGCACACCTCGTTCACCAAGGATCTCGCGCCCATGCCGGGCCGCGGCGTCAACGCTGGCGTGCGCGTGTTCTTCTGACGCACCACCCGATGCAGAGCGGAGCGTGCTCCGCACTGCGAACGTCAACCGCCCCGGCGAGCCATTTCAGGACGCCAGCAACAACAAGGGCACCCGAAGGTGCCCTTGCTGCTATTGCTCGGTGAAAAGCAGGCTTACTTGGCGGCGACGACCTTGGCCATTTCCAGGCACTTGTTGGAGTAGCCCCACTCGTTGTCGTACCAGCTCACCAGCTTGACGAAGGTGTCGTCCAGCTGGATGCCGGCACCGGCATCGAAGATCGAGGTGCGCGCATCGCCGCGGAAATCGGTGGCCACCACGCTGTCTTCGGTGTAGCCGAGGATGCCCTTCAGTGCGCCCTCGCTCTGGGCCTTCATCTCGGCCTTGATTTCCTCGTAGGTGGCCGGCTTGTCCAGCTCCACGGTCAGGTCCACCACCGAGACGTTGGAGGTCGGCACGCGGAAGGCCATGCCGGTCAACTTGCCCTTCAACTCCGGCAGCACCACGCCCACGGCCTTGGCTGCGCCGGTGCTCGAGGGGATGATGTTCTCGAGGATGCCGCGGCCACCGCGCCAGTCCTTGGCCGAAGGACCATCGACGGTCTTCTGGGTAGCGGTGGCGGCGTGCACGGTGGTCATCAGGCCGCGCTTGATGCCCCACTTGTCGTTCAGCACCTTGGCGATCGGCGCCAGGCAGTTGGTGGTGCAGGAGGCGTTGGAGATGATCGGCTGGCCGGCATAGGTGCCGCAGTTCACGCCGTGCACGAACATCGGGGTGTCATCCTTGGACGGGGCCGACATGATCACCTTCTTCGCGCCGGCATCGATGTGCTTCTGCGCGCCTTCCTTGGTCAGGAAGATCCCGGTGGACTCGATCACCACTTCGGCACCGACCTCGTCCCACTTCAGGTTGGCCGGGTCACGCTCCTGGCTCAGGCGGATGCGCTTGCCGTCGACGATCAGGGTGTTGCCCTCGACCTTCACGTCACGGTCGAAACGACCATGGACGCTGTCGTACTTGAGCATGTAGGCCAGGTAGTCGGGCTCCAGCAGGTCGTTGATGCCGACGATCTCGATCTCGTCGCCGAAGTTCTGGAACGCGGCGCGGAAGACGTTGCGACCGATGCGGCCGAAGCCGTTGATGCCGACCTTGATGGCCATGTTTGCGTGCTCCTGAGTGGGCGTGTGAAACCTTCATCTTAACAAGTTCCACCGCGGAAAGCCGGTGCCGCCATTACGTCGGATGAACGGTTGTTTCACATTTTTTTGACCATTCTCAAGTTTGCTGAATGGGGGTCGTGGACAATGGGCCATGTCCAAACGCAACCGCATGGAGGTTGTCATGTCCCGCAAGCTCGCCCCCCTCGCCCTGGCCTTGGTGGCCGTTCTGGCCGCCCCGGCCGCCTTGGCCCAATCCGCCGGCAGCTGGTCCGTCGGCCTCGGTGCTCACAACGTCGATCCGAAGTCCGACAACGGCAGCCTCGACACCGCGCTGGGCGTGGTCAAGCTGGACGTCGGTGCCAACGTGCGCCCGACCATCACCGCCGAATACTTCGTCGCCGACAATCTTGGCGTGGAAGTGATCGCGGCGCTGCCGTTCCAGCACGACATCGACGTGGTCGGCGTGGGCACCGTCGGCAGCACCAAGCACCTGCCGCCCACCGTCAGCCTGAATTACCACTTCGGCGCCCCCGACGCCACGGTCAAGCCCTATGTCGGCGCCGGCGTGAACTACACGTGGTTCTTCAGCGAGAAGACCGAAGGCGTGCTCAACGGCGTGGACCTGTCCCTGAAGAACTCTTGGGGCCTGGCCGCCCAGGCCGGCATCGACTTCGCCATCGGCAACGGTGCGCTGCGCTTGAACGTCCGCCACATCGACATCGACACCGACGTCAGCCTCAATGGCACCAAGGTCGGCACCGCCAGCATCGACCCGCTGGTGTACGGCGTGCATTACATGATGAAGTTCTGATTGCCGCCGCATGCAACTCGGCCCGGCACTCCGCCGCCGGACCCGCGAAGGCCGCCCTCGGGCGGCCTTCTTCGTTGAAGATTGCAAGAGCAGATCGAGCATGCGATCCGAAGCGTGCGCCCCGGCGACTACCTGTCGGCTGGCGGCTACCTGCTGGCGCGGATGGTGCCGGACATGGCCGCCAGCGTCACCGGCCGTGGCGCCGGTGCGACAGGCTTAGCCCCCTGGCCGTGTCGGCGCAGGCGTTCTGCCATGGAAGGTGCAGGGGCGCGCGAGCCAAGGCGCAAACGAAAACCCCGGCACTTGGCCGGGGGTTTCGAGGATGCTGCGGATGCCAGGGCTTATTCGGCCGAAGCCTCCGGGCGGTCGACCAGCTCGACGTACGCCATCGGCGCGTTGTCGCCGGCGCGGAATCCGCACTTGAGGATGCGCAGGTAGCCACCCGGGCGGCTGGCGTAGCGCGGGCCGAGGATGGTGAACAGGTTGCCGACGGCTTCCTTGTCACGCAGGCGAGCGAACGCCAAGCGGCGGTTGCCGACGGAGTCGACCTTGCCCAGGGTGATCAGCGGCTCGGCGATGCGGCGCAGTTCCTTGGCCTTGGGCAAGGTGGTGCGGATCAGTTCGTGCTTGAAAAGCGAGGCAGCCATGTTCTTGAACATCGCTTCGCGGTGGGCGCTGGTGCGGCTGAAGGCACGGCCGGCATTCTTGTGGCGCATGACGGTGATTCCTTGATGATGTGAATGTTGTGGCTTTGGACTTCATTGTCGCCGTCACTGGCGTTGCAACATTGGACTGCGGATGGTCCGTGCGGCCCCTTCCGTGGACCGCGTGGCGCGGGCTTGGCCCGTCGCCTTGATGGAACGTGCTGCCCCGTGGGAGCGAATTCCATTCGCGTTTGCCTCTGCCTTGGCCGGCGGTCGCGAGAAGGACTCGGGCCTTGGCAAGGTCAGTCGCGAACTGGACTCGCTCCTGCGGCAACCGCCGACCGGTGAGGGTCGGCGGGGTGAAATCAGCCCAGCATGCCGTGCTGGGCGACACCGGCCGGCGGCCAGCTTTCCAGCTTCATGCCCAGCGCCAGACCATTCTGGGCCAGCACTTCCTTGATCTCGGTGAGCGACTTCTTGCCCAGGTTCGGGGTCTTCAGCAACTCGATTTCGGTCTTCTGGATCAGATCGCCGATGTAGTAGATGCTCTCGGCCTTCAGGCAGTTGGCCGAACGCACGGTGAGTTCCAGATCGTCGATCGGGCGCAGCAGGATCGGATCCACGCCGGTCGGCGTGGCCTTGGCCGCACCGCGCTCGCGCTGGGTGAAATCACCGAACACGCTCAGCTGGTCGGTGAGGATGTCGGCGGCGGTGCGCACGGCTTCCTCGGCGTCGATCGTGCCGTTGGTCTCGATGTCCAGCACCAGCTTGTCCAGGTCGGTGCGCTGCTCGACGCGGGCGGCCTCGACTTCATAGGCCACGCGACGCACCGGCGAGAAGCTGGCATCCAGCATCAGGCGACCGATGGTGCGGGATTCTTCGTCGGGCTTGCGGCGGGCGGCGGCCGGCTGGTAACCGAAGCCACGCTCGATCTTCAGGCGCATGTTAAGCGAGGCATCCTTGGTCAGGTGCGCGATGACATGGTCGACGTTGAGGATCTCGACGTTGTGGTCGGTCTTGATGTCGCCGGCGGTGACCACGCCCGGGCCGGACTTGGCCAGCTCCAGGGTGGCGGAATCGCCGGTGCCCATGCGGATCGCCACGTCCTTGAGGTTCAGCAGGACTTCGAGCACGTCCTCCTGCAGGCCCTCGACCGTGGTGTACTCGTGCAGCACGCCGTCGATCTCGACTTCGGTGATGGCGAAGCCGGGGATCGAGGACAGCAGCACGCGGCGCAGGGCATTGCCGAGGGTGTGGCCATAGCCACGCTCCAGCGGCTCGATCACGACCTTGGCGCGGGTGTCGGTCAGGCGCTCGATCTGCGGGCCCTTCGGGCGCAGCAGTTGGTTGGCGGTAGCCGTCATTTGGGGGATTCTCCGGAAAAGCCGGCACGCGTCCGTGCCGGCCGGATGAGGGGGATTACTTGGAGTACAGCTCGATGATCAGCGCCTCGTTGATGTCGGCCGGCAGATCGCTGCGGTCCGGCACGGCCTTGAACACGCCGGCGAACTTGTTGCCATCGACCTCGACCCAACCCGGGGCCAGGTCCATCTGCTGGGCGACGGTCAGGGCTTCCTTGACGCGCAGCTGGTTCTTCGCGCGCTCGGACAGGGCGATCTCGTCACCGGCCTTGACCTGGTAGGACGGCAGGTTGACGGGCTTGCCGTTGACGGTCACGCCGCGGTGGCTGACCAGCTGGCGGGCGGCCGGACGGGTGACGGCGAAGCCCATGCGGTACACGACGTTGTCCAGGCGGGTTTCCAGCAGTTGCAGCAGGTTCTCGCCGGTGTTGCCCTTCTTGGTCGAAGCCTTCTTGTAGTAGTTGCGGAACTGACGCTCCAGCAAACCGTAGATGCGCTTGACCTTCTGCTTTTCACGCAGCTGGGTGGCGTAATCCGACAGCTTGCCGCGACGTGCGACAGGACCGTGCTGGCCGGGCTTCTGCTCCAGCTTGCACTTGGAATCCAGCGCACGCGCCGGCGACTTCAGGGACAGATCGGCACCTTCGCGGCGTGCCAATTTGCAGGTGGGTCCGATATAACGAGCCATGGTGTTCTGTGCTCCCGTGCGCGCGTCAGACGCGACGCTTCTTCGGCGGACGGCACCCGTTGTGCGGGATCGGCGTCACGTCGATGATGTTGGTGATCTTGTAGCCGACGTTGTTCAACGAACGCACGGCCGATTCGCGACCCGGGCCGGGGCCCTTGATCCGCACTTCCAGCGACTTCACGCCGTAGTCCAGGGCGGCCTTGCCGGCCTTTTCCGCAGCGACCTGGGCCGCGAACGGGGTGGACTTGCGCGAACCACGGAAACCCGCGCCACCGGAGGTGGCCCAGCTCAGGGCGTTGCCCTGGCGGTCGGTGATGGTCACGATGGTGTTGTTGAACGAAGCGTGGACATGCGCGATGCCGTCGGTGACGACGCGCTTGATCTTCTTCTTCGGCTTTGCAGACGGCTTGGCCATTGAATGTTCTCCTTACTTCTTGATGGCCTTGCGCGGACCCTTGCGGGTGCGTGCATTGGTCTTGGTGCGCTGGCCACGCAGCGGCAGGCCGCGACGATGGCGCAGGCCGCGGTAGCAGCTCAGGTCCATCAGGCGCTTGATCGCCATGCCGACTTCGCGGCGCAGGTCGCCCTCGACCACGTACTTGCCGACTTCGGCGCGCAGCGCCTCCACCTGGGGTTCCGACAGGTCACGGATCTTGATCGACGAATCCACGCCGGCTGCTTCGCAGACCTGACGGGAACGGGTACGGCCGATGCCGTAGATGCTTTGCAGACCGACCCAGACATGCTTCTGGGCAGGCAGGTTGACGCCAGCAATACGCGCCATGACGCGGTTCTCCAAACGGTTTGGTCGCCGGGACGGTACATCCGGCGAAGTGAACTGGAAATTGTAGTACAAGTCCCGACTGCATTGGAAGCCCGGCCGATGTACCGACCAAGGCCCGGCATGGGGAGCGTGCCCATGCTCCGGCGCCGACACCTGGCCTGCGTGCCTCCGCGGTTGCCCGCGGCGGTCGCGCCCGCGCTGCTCAAGCGCGAAAACGGGCCGGGTGCCATCCATGTGCGGGACCGCCTCATGGATCGCCCATCTGTGCCGGCGGGCGCGAATGTCCCGTGCCGGCGGGTTCGGGGGTCCCTCCCCCGTCAGCAGCCACCAGGACTGCTGCCGAAACCCCGTCCGGATCCCTGGACGGGCATGATCGATCGCCTGCGCCGGTCAGCGCTGGCGGTTGCCACCCTTGAGGTTGGCCTTCTTCAGCAGGCTCTCGTACTGGTGGCTCATCAGATGGGCCTGCAGCTGCGAGATGAAGTCCATCACCACGACCACCACGATCAGCAAGGACGTGCCACCGAAGTAGAACGAGGTGCCGAGCTGGGCGCGCATGAATTCCGGCAGCAGGCAGACCACCACCAGGTAGGTCGCGCCAGCCGCGGTCAGGCGGGTCAGCACGCCGTCGACGTAGTCGGCGGTGGCCTTGCCCGGGCGGATGCCGGGGATCAGCGCACCGGACTTCTTCAGGTTGTCGGCGGTCTCCTGCGAGTTGAAGACCAGCGCGGTATAGAAGAAGGTGAAGCCCGCGATCAGCGCACCGAACAGGACCATGTGCAACGGCTCGCCCGGATTGAGCATCTGGGTCACGCGCTGCAGCCAGGTCGCCGAGCTGGCCTGGGTGAACCAGGTCGAGGCGGTGGCCGGGAACATGATGATCGAGCTGGCGAAGATCGCCGGGATCACGCCGGCCATGTTGAGCTTCAGCGGCAGGAACGAGGTCTGGTTCATGTACGCATTGCGACCGCCCTGGCGGCGCGCGTAGTTGACCGTGATCCGGCGCTGGCCGCGCTCGACGAACACCACGAAGTAGGTGAAGCCCAGCACGATCACCGCGATCATGATCGCCTGGATCGGGCTGATGTCGCCGTTGCGGATCGACTCGAAGGTGCTGACCACGGCACCGGGAAGGCCCGCGACGATGCCGGCGAAGATGATCAGCGACACGCCGTTGCCGATGCCGCGCTCGGTGATCTGCTCGCCCAGCCACATCAGGAACATGGTGCCCGCGGTCAGCGAGACGACCGCCGTCAGCACGAAACCGACGCCCGGGTTGTAGGCGACGTTCATGCCCTCGGCGCTCTGCAGCGCCATGGCGATACCGGCGGCCTGGAAGATCGCCAGCGGGATCGCGCCGATGCGCGACCACTGGGTGATGCGGCGCCGCCCGGATTCGCCTTCCTTCTGGATGGCCTTCAGGCTCGGCAGGATGTTCACCATCAGTTGCACGATGATGGAGGCCGAGATGTACGGCATCACGTTCAGCGCGAACAGGCTGAAGCGCTCAAGCGCACCACCGGAGAACATGTTGAACATGTCGACGATGGTGCCTTCCTGGCTTTCCATCAACCGCAGCATCGCGTCCGGGTCGACCCCGGGCACCGGGATGTAGCAACCGATGCGGTAGACGATCAGCGCACCGATGACGAACAGCAGGCGCTGGCGAAGTTCGGTGAACTTCCCCAGCCCTGCACCTGCACCCATCCCGGCCATTGCGTTGCCGCTACGCGCCATGCGCGATCACTCCTTAAGCCTGCGCTTCTTCGATCTTGCCGCCGGCCGCTTCGATCGCGGCACGGGCACCGGCGGTCAGCGCCACACCCTTGACGACGAACGCCTTTGACACGTCGCCCTTCTTGACGATCTTTGCCTTCTTCGCGGTGCTCGGCACCAGCTTGGCGGCGCGCAGCGCGGCGAAGTCGACGGTGTCACCTTCGACCAAGGCCAGTTGGTACAGCAGCACTTCGGCGGTGTCCTTGGCCATGCGCGAGCGGAAACCGATCTTCGGCAGGCGACGCTGCAGCGGCAGCTGGCCGCCTTCGAAGCCGGCCTTGATCTTGCCCTTGCCCGAACGGGCGAAGGAACCCTTGTGGCCGCGCCCGGCGGTCTTGCCGAGGCCGGAACCGATGCCGCGACCGACGCGAGTGCGCTCCTTGCGGGCGCCGTCGGCGGGCTTGAGAGTATTGAGCTTCATGTGATTACTCCTCGACTCGCACCAGGTAGTGGACCTTGTTGATCAGGCCGCGGACCTGCGGGGAATCCTTCAGTTCGCGCACGTCGCCCAGCTTGTTCAGGCCCAACGCGCGCACGGACAGGCGATGCTTGGCCTGCGAGCCGGACAGGCCCTTGACCAGGCGTACCTTGACGGTGCCGTTGTTCTTGTCAGCCGACATGACGGATCTCCTCGACGCTCTTGCCACGCTTGGCCGCGATCTTGCCCGGCGAATGCATGGCTTCCAGGCCCTTGACGGTGGCGCGCACCAGGTTGATGGGGTTGCGCGAACCGACCGCCTTGGCCAGCACGTCCTTGACCCCGACCGCCTCGAGCACGGCGCGCATGGCGCCACCGGCGATCACGCCGGTACCTTCCGACGCCGGGCGCATGAACACGCGCGCCGCACCGTGGCCGGCCTTCACCTCGTGGAACAACGTGCCGTTGTCCAGGTCGACGTTGACCATGTTCTTGCGGGCATATTCCATCGACTTCTGGATCGCGACCGGCACTTCGCGCGCCTTGCCGTAACCGAACCCGACCCGGCCTTCGCCATCACCGACCACGGTCAGCGCGGTGAAGGTGAACTGGCGACCACCCTTGACGGTCTTGCTGACGCGGTTGACCGCGATCAGCTTCTCGATCATGCCGT
>JAUNRQ010000047.1 GCA_030535605.1 Pseudoxanthomonas suwonensis | reverse complement strand
CGTCCAGCAGCGGCAACAAGGTGGTGCCGATGCCGGCGCCGAGGTAAGTGCCGCCGCTGGTGTGCTTGTCGGTGGCTCGGGTGGTGTTGCCGGTGGCCGGGGCGGTGACGGTCTGTTCCAGCGTGTTGCGCATGCCGATGTAGCCGGCGCGGGCGATGAACTGGACCGGGAGCAGTGGCGGTTTGATGCGGGCGTTGGCGCCGATGCTGTAATGGTTGGCGCCGAGATCGAACGCGCGGCTGTCGCCATCGGCGTCGTTGCCGCCGCTGACCTCGCCGATGCGGCCGAAGCCGGCTTCCACGCCGGCCTTGACCGGGCCGATGCCCCAGCGGTAACCGCCGCCCAGTTGCAGCAGGTTGCTGCTGTCCTTGTCCAGCGTCTTGCTGTCCAGGGCGATGCGGCCGAGTTGGCCGTTGACGAAGGCTTCGCCCGACGTGGCCAGCGGCGAGGCGAGCAGACCGGTGGCGAGTGCGGCGGTCAGGGCGATGTGGCGCATGGGGCAGTCCGTTGTCAGGGCGCAAGAGGATAGCGTCTAAACGAATGGTCCGCTGTGTCGCGTCGCTTGCGCCGGCAGGCCTTGTGTGAAGTCTCAGTGGTGGCCTTCGGCCATCGCTCGGCAGCTTTCCGCGCACTTGCGGCACATGTCTGCGCAGCGGGCCATGGCCTCGTCGTCACCGAAGCGTTCGCATTCTTCAGCGCAGCGTCGGCAGATTTCCGCGCAGGCACCACAGGTGGCGTGGTGGACGTCGGCGCCTCGCAACATGGTGTCGGCGCTGGTGCGGCAGATGTCGGCGCAGGCGGACAGCAGGGCGATGTGACCGGCCTCGGCGTGCTTGCCGCCCTTTTCCAGACAGTGGGCGATGGTTTCCAGGCAGATGGCGTGGCAGCGGGTGCAGTTGTCGATGCAGTGGTTCATCGCATCGCTGCGGTGTTCGGCGCTGTGGTGGCTCATGGCGGTACCGTCCTGCGTTTCGTGGGAAGCGCCACGCTCGCACGGGCCGCGTAAGCGCGAGGTGGGCGGACGGTGAAGGACGCAGGGCAGCGCATCCGGATCAATGCGTTCGTGCCCGGTGCGCCGGAGGCTGGCAAGGAGCGCCAGCGGAGGTGCCCATGTCGTGCGATTCCGGTATCCCTTGTCGGCCCGCCGTCATCGAGGTCGATGGCGCGCTGGTCGCGCATGGTCCGGGCCTGGAGGATGATGCGTTTCGGCGGCTGACGGCAATCGGCAAGGTCCGCGTTCCGTGCGAGGGGGGCACCGGTGTGGATGCGTCCGGTGTGGCCGGTGAGCTTCCGCCATGGTGGCTGCGGCAGGTGGCGGATGCGCAGGGCACGGTGGTTGAAGGGCCGCGAAGCCGTCCACGCCGCGGCAATCATGTCGCAGCGGTGCCTGATCGTTGTCGGCGCCGGAAGCCGTTGCTAGGCTGTCGTTGATCCCACCGCACAGGCTGCCGCACATGCAACGTCGACGTTTCATCACCGGGACTGCGCTTGCCGCAGCCGCACTTCCCCTGTTGGGCATGGGTGGTGCCTTGGCACAGGGCAGGGCAGCGTCGTCGCGCCGGCTGCTGCCGGTGCCGCTGAATGCAGGCGATACCGTGGCACTGGTCAGCCCGTCGGCGGCGATGGAGGACCCGGACAACTTCGACGTCGCCCAGGAGGTGCTGGAGGCGCTGGGCTTCAAGGTGCGCCGGGGCAAGTACCTGGACGCGCGTCGCGGGCACCTTGCGGGGACCGATGCACAGCGTGCCGGGGACATCAACGAGGCGTTCGCCGATCGTTCGATCAAGGCGGTGATCTGTGCCCGTGGCGGCTCCGGTGCGGCGCGGCTGTTGCCGCTGCTGGACTACGACACCATCGCCCGCAACCCGAAGGTGTTGCTTGGCTATTCGGACATCACCGCCTTGCACAGCGCGATCAACGCCCGCACGGGACTGGTGACCTTCCACGGCCCGAACGGCTCCGGCAGCTGGAACAGTTTCAATGCCGACCAGTTCCGCAGCCTGTTCCTGCAACGCGAGTTGCCCCGGTACCGCAACGTGGTCGAAACCGGTGACGAACTGGTGCAGCGCGGCAACCGCACGGTGACCATGCAGCCGGGCAAGGTGCGTGGCGAACTGGTCGGCGGCAATCTGGCGGTGTTGAGCGCGTTGGCCGGCTCACCGTACCTGCCGGACTTCAAGGGCAAGATCCTGTTCCTCGAGGACGTGTCAGAAGCGCCGTATCGCATTGACCGGATGATGAGCACGCTCAAGCTGATGGGGGCGCTGGATGCCATCGCCGGCTTCATCTTCGGCGAATGCACCGACTGCAGTCCGGGCAATGGCTACGGCTCGCTGACGCTCGGCGAGATCCTCGACGATTACATCCGCCCTCTGGGGATTCCGGCCTACCGTGGCGCGATGATCGGCCACATCCGCCGGCAATTCATCGTCCCCGTTGGCGGGCAGGTGGAACTGGACGCGGATGCGGGCAGCTTCCGTTTGCTGGAGCCGGTGTTTGCCGGGTGATGGCGCGCTGGCCGTCGGCCGCCACGCGCGTGCCGAGGGTCAGCCTCCTGATGCGCCCACCGGGCCGCCGCCGGCAGCGCGCGAGAATTTCGGGTCGGCGGCGGCGGTGAACAGCACGTCGGTCGAGGAATTCAACGCCGTTTCCACCGAATCCTGGACCACGCCGATGATGAAGCCGATGGCGACCACCTGCATCGCCACCTCGTCGGGAATGTTGAGCATGCTTGCCGCCAACGGGATCAGCAGCAGCGAGCCGCCCGCCACGCCGGAGGCACCACAGGCACCCAGGGTGGCGACCACGCTCAGCAGCAGCGCGGTTCCGAAATCGACGGGGATGCCCAGCGTGTGCGCTGCAGCCAGCGTCATGACGTTGATGGTGATGGCCGCGCCGGCCATGTTGATCGCCGCGCCCAAGGGAATGGTCACCGAGTAGGTGTCCTCGTGCAGGCCGAGCTTGCGCGCCAGATTCATGTTGACCGGAATGTTCGCCGCGGAGCTGCGGGTGAAGAATGCGGTGATGCCGGATTCACGCAAGCAGGTGAATACCAGGGGGTAGGGGTTGCGGCGAGTGCGCGCGAACACGATCAGCGGGTTGACCACCAGCGCGATGAACGCCATCGAGCCCACCAGCACCGCCAGCAGTCGCGCGTAACCGGCCAGTACGCCGAAGCCGGTTTCCGCCACCGTCCCCGCGACCAGCCCGAGGATGCCCAGCGGCGCGGTGCGAATGACCCATTTGACCACTTGAGACACCGCGTCGGCGGCGTCACCGATGAACGATTTGGTGTGTTCGCCGGCACGGCGCAGGGCAATGCCCAGCAGAACGGCCCATGCGAGGATGCCGATGTAGTTGGCGTTGGCAATGGCGCTGACCGGGTTCGCCACGGTGCGCAGCAGCAGTCCGGTCAACACCTCGCGCAAGGTGGCTGGCGCGGCTTGCTCGACCGGTGCCGCCAGCAGCGTCAGCGTGGTCGGAAACAGGAAACTGGCGGCCACCGCGGTCAGGGCCGCGAGGAACGTGCCGGCGACGTACATCAACAGCACCGGCCGGATGTACAGGTTGTCGCCGGAACGAAACCGGCAGATTGCCGCCAGCACCAGCACGAACACCAGCAGCGGCGCGACGGCCTTCAGCGCCTCCACGAACAGCATGCCGAGCATCGACAGCGCAGCACCCGCGGCCGGCCACAACCAGCCGATCAGCACGCCGAGTACCAGTGCGATCACGATCTGGGGAACCAGGCCGATGCGGTTGGAACGAGATGCGGATGTGCCCATGGGACTCCCGGATGATTGACGGCAAAGCGCCCAAGGGTAGGGTGCCCGCGTCGTGGGCACAATGCGCCGGAGGTTGGGGTGCCCTGCTTTCACCGCAAACGACACGGGCACCCGAAGGTGCCCGTGGTGGAACCGGAACCGCAGCGACGTTCGCCGCCGCGGGAGTGGATCAGAACGCGTATTCGGCGCTCAGGCCCAGCACCGCAGTGGAACGCTTCGGACCTTCGAAGCTGATGTTGGTGTCGGGAATGCTGACGCGGCCCGACTTGGCGCGATAGTAGTCGTAGTGCAGGCCGATGCTCAGGTTCTCGGTGGCATTCCAGCCAGTGCCGATGCCGGCGTACCAGCTGTTGCGACCGTCACGCGAACCATCGTCCACGCCGATCGTCTCGCCCACGGTGTTGTAGTAGGTGATGTCGTTGTCGGAAGCGCGGAAGAAGCCGCCACGACCACTCACGTACCACTGCGGGTTGATGTTGGCGCGGATGTTGCCGCCGGCCAGCCAGCCGCGCAGGGCGTTGGTGCTTTCGCGCTGGTCGACGTCCTCGTCGCGGAAGGCGTTGCGCACCACGATGTTGCCGAGATCGGCGTAACCGCCTTCGACACCGATGCCGACGTTCGGCGAGACCTTCCAGCGGTAACCGCCGGTCAGGCTGTAGCCGGTCTTGCGACCGTCGCGGCTTTCGAACACGTTGAAGTCGCCGGTGCCGAAGCGCGATGCCGTGCCACCGTCGGTGCGGCCCACGGTGCCGGCGACGAAGCCGTTGCCTTGGCCGACCTGCAAGTCGGGGCGGTAGCTGTCGCCGCTCTGGGCGAAGGCCGCCGGGGCGACGATCAGGGCGGCAACAGCGGCGGTGGAAAGGAGGGACTTCTTCATGGGGGAGATCCTTTTTGTGTGGTCTTGGGCCCGCGAACGACGGGTGCCGGACGAAGGCTTGAGGTGCCCGCGGCACGCATGGCCTGCGTTGGGCAAGCGCATTACAGGGGGGCGAGACTGAAGCGCAAACAAACCACGGCGGACGTTTCATCGCCGCTTAACGGACGCATTCAAAGCGCATTCAAGGAAATGTCCGCAAGCCTTTGTTTTTGTGTGCGCGCTGTTGCTCGGATGCCTCGGCGCGGACCATCGGGGACGGGCGCGCAATTGGCGTCATGCGGGCCATCGGGGCCTGCGCGCGAGCTGTCAAGCCCTCCGCCGTCGTCACCTCGCTGACGGCAGATGCGTCCCGTGACCCCGGGTTCATGCGCAGGAAGGGAAGATGTGCGGCATGTCCACGGAGAGCCCCGCCATGCGAGTGTCCACTGCCGTCCGCCTGAGCCTGCTGTTGCTGGCCGTCCTCCTGCTAGCCGCCTGCGCTACCTCGCGGCCGCTGGTCACCGGCACGCAGCGTGCCCCGATCGATCCTGCGTTGGTGCAGGTCTACTACACCGCCCCGCAGGTGCCATACGAGGAAGTCGCGCGCCTGGAGGTCAACAGCGGTGCCTTTTCCTTTGGCGACCAGGCCAAGACCAACGCCATCATCGACCGCCTGCGCCGGCAGGCGGCCAGCCTCGGTGCCAACGGCGTGATCCTGCTGGGCACGGCTGACGGCCATGGCGGCACCGGCGTCAGTGTCGGTGGCGGGGCCGGCCGCGGCAGCGGCGGTTGGCGTTACTCCGGTGCCGGCGTCGGCGTGACGATCTCGCCGTCCCAGCGCCACGGGACCGGCATCGCCATCCACATGCCCCAGCCGCCAGCAGCGACGCAGCCATGATTGCGGCCACCTCGGCCAACCCCCATCACCGCCGCCGCCTGGCGGCGGCAGTCACGTTGCCTTGACCGCGGCCCGCGGAGACTGCGAACGGGTTCACTTTTCAAGGACAGCGAAGGATGAGCAGCGCGATCGACAGCGAACGCGGCACGGCTTTGACCGGCGAGCGTTCCGACAACAAGGTGGCGGCCGTGTTCGCGACCGAGGAAGCAGCACGCAGCGTCGCCGAGGGTCTGCGCACCGATGGCGGGCTGCAGCCCGAGCAGGTGCTGGTGGTGACCCCGCGTGACGAGCACCCCGGGCGCAAGCTGCAGCCGGAAAGTCGCGGCATCCTCCACACGATCATTCTCTCGCACTACAAGCTGGCCATCGCCGGCATCGTGCTGGGATTGCTGGTGGTGGCGGTGTTGTATTTCATGGACGTCGGCGCGGTGACGCGGTCACCGGCGTTCGCTGCATTCGCCGCGGTGTTCTTCGGAGTCAGCTTCGGGCTGTTCGCCGGTGGCCTGATTTCATTGCGGCCGGATCAGGACCCGATGGTGTTCAAGGTCCGCGAGGCACTGGACAAGGGGCGTTCGGCGGTTGTCGTGCATGCGTTCAGTGCCGAGCAGCGCGATCTGGCCGCACAAGCGCTGGAACGCAACGGCGGCGAGACGATCCGCACGCTCTGACCACCTGACGTGCTCGGGCAACGCGCCAGCCGCCAGCAAAGCGGCCGGCATGTCACTGTCCATCAGTACTTGTAGGACTGGCCGCCGTCCAGGGTGATGGTGGCACCGTTGATGAAGGCCGCTTCCTGCGATAGCAGGAAGCAGGCCAGCGCGGCGAACTCGTCGACGTGGCCGAAGCGCTGCATCGGGTTGACGCTGACGAACTGTTCGCCGACCGCCTCCCAATCGTCGCCGCCCATCTGCCGCAGCGAGTTCTCGACCATCGCGGTCATGATCGCGCCCGGGGCCACGGCATTGATCGAGATCCCGTACTGGCCGTATTCCACCGCCGAGTTGCGGGTCAGCCCGACCACGCCGTGCTTGGATGCGGCGTAACCGGATTGATTGCCGACACCACGGATGCCGCCGACCGAGGCGACGTTGACCACCGAGCCGCTGCCTTGTTCGCGCATTACCGCCAGCACGCGAGCCATGCCGTAGAACGCACCGTCCAGGTTCACGCCCAGCACCCGACGGAACTCCTTGGCACCGAAATCTTCCGTGAGGTTCTGCCGGCCTTCGACCCCGGCGTTGTTGAGGAAGGCATCGATGCGGCCGAAGCGCTCCAGCGCGGCATCGACGTAGGCATCGACCTGCTTTTCCTTCGATACGTCGGCGGCCACCGCGACGGCCTCGCCCTTGCCGCCGGTTGCGGCCAGTTCGGCCAGCAATGTGTCCAGTGCCTCCTGTTTCAGGTCGACCACGACCAGGTTGGCGTCTTCGCGTGCGAGGCGCAGCGCAGTCGCGTGCCCGAGGCCGGATGCGGCACCGGTGACGATGACGGTCTTGCCCTTGAATCGTCCGCGGAAGGCCGCGCTCTTGTTGGCGAACGCTCCGCTCTTCTTCGGATGCGCCGCCTTCGCTGGCTTGCTGGCCGGGGTCAGGGTCTTCTGCGTGTTGCGGGCCATGTGGCGGGTCTCCTGGGCGTGTTGGAAGGAATCGAGTATCGGCGGGTGGGCCGCGCGTGCGCTTGTCTGTTGGCAAGGCACGGCAATTCATCGTCGCCGACACACTAACGTGGGGTTCATTCGAGCCGGGTGATGGTTGGCCGATATCCCGACCCACGGAGTTGCTTTCATGTTGCAATGCTCCTCGCGCCACTTCCATCGTGGCAGCCTCGTCATGTTGTGCACGGTCGCGCTGGCTGCCTGCGTCGGCACATCCACGTCAGGCAGTGGCACCGGTGCGGGCGCGGTGCAAGGCGTCGCCCGCTGCTCGGTGGACAACCTGCAATCGCGGTTCGTCGGCCGTACGGCCAGCGACGAGGTGGTGGCCGAAGCGGTGGAGGCGACCGGTTCCAGCCGGGTGCGCGTGCTGGCGCCGGACGACATGGCGACCATGGATTACGTCGGCAGCCGCCTGAACGTGCTGACCGACGACACCGGCGTGATCCGCGAATTGCGCTGCGGCTGACGCCTGCTTACATCACGGCCAGGCCGACGTTGCTGAACTGGCCCGGGAATTCGTCGCGGATCTCCAGCTTGCGCTCGATCGATGCAAGGATTTCCGCGGCGAAGTTGACCTCGGCCATGTCGCAGCAGGTGGCCAGATTGCCCGGGCTGAACACGTTCACCTCGAGGATGGTGTCACCGATGATGTCGATGCCCACCAGGAACATGCCGTCGGCCTGCAACTTGGGCCGGATCAGTTCGGCCAAGCGCAGTTGCCGTTCCGTGATCTTCACCGGCTTGGCCTTGCCACCGGCGTGGATGTTGCTGCGCACGTCGTCCTCGGCACCCACCCGGCGCATCGCCGCGTACTTGCCGTCGACCTGCAGCGGCAGCCCGTTCATCAGGAACATGCGGATGTCGCCCTTGTCGGCTTCCGGCACCACTGCCTGGGCGATGACGTAGCCATCGCGCGAGATCGCCTCGACCATCTGGTTGAGGTTGCCGGTGGACTTGGCGTTGACCATGAACACGCCCTGGCCGCCGGAGCCCTGCAGCGGCTTGAGCACGATCTGTCCGCCATGCTGCTTGGCGAACGCCTTGACGTCGGCGACGTGTCGGGTGATCAGCGTTTCGGCGCGCACTTCTCGCGGGAACGACTGGAAGTACAGCTTGTTCTTGGCCAGTGACAGCGAATCCGGATCGTTGAGGACCAGCACGCCGGCTTCGGCCGCACGTTGGCCGAACTGGATGCCGATGTTTTCGGCCCACGGGCGCTCCCCGGCTTCGGTGGACGGGTCGTTGCGCAACATCAGCACGTCGAATTCGGCCATGTCCACCAGCGAGGACTTGCGGCCGTGCGTCTTCAGTGCCTTGAAGAAGTCCTCGCTGGTCAGCGTCTTCTTCTTGCCGCGCGGGATGTGGCGCGCGTGCACCTGCAGCGAGTCGTCCGGCGAGACGACGAAGTCACCCGGGGTGATGTAGGCCACATCATGGCCGCGGCGGGCGGCCTCGTGGGCCAGCACCGTGGTGGTGTAGCGCGGGTACTCGGTTTCGGTGTCGTTGACGAAAAACGCGATCTTCATTGCAGTGGCTTCCGTTGCAGGTCGAGGAAAGAGGTGCCTTCACGCAGCGCCTTGCAGTTGGCCTGGGCGATCGGGCGGTCGAGGAATTCCGGGGTCACCATGGGAGGGCGCAGCATGCCGCGCGCGCGCAGTTCCTCGATGACCGGCACGTGGCGTTCGGCGATCTTGCCCAGCCAGAACGGGTCCAGTGACTTGCCGGCCGCGACGCGGGCAATGACCTGCTGGAAGCCCTGCAGATAGATCGCGTCCTTGGTCAGGCCACCGCTGCGGAAGATGCGCGCGACGATGTTGAAGGCCGCCTGGCTGGAGAAGCCATGCGATTGGTGCAGCAGCGTGTGGCATTGCATGAAGTCGGCATCGTCCAGCATGGCGTGCACGATGAGCACCCGCGCCGCCAGCAGGCGCAGGCGCGGGATGGTGAGCCCGCCGACGACGAATTCCGCGAACACGCCGAGCCCTTCCTGGATGCCTTCGTAATTGGCCAGACCGGAACCGAAGATCCCCAGGCCCTGATGGCTGCCATTGACGTGGGTCAGCAGGTGCACGCCGATCTCGTGTTGCAGCAGCGGATCGACGCGACCTTCCGGAACGCCGCTGGCGGTGGAAATCAGCAGTTTCGGGCCGCTGACCATGAGGCCCGGGCCGGTGTCTTCGCGCAGTTGCACCCGCGCGGCGGCGAAGGCTTCGGTCTGCCGGCGGTAGCGGGCGATCATGGCGTCGGCTGCATCGCGCAGCCCTTCGGCGCCCAGGCGGCGACCCCCACTGACCGGGCACGGCCCCTTGATCTGCGCAAGGATCGCTTCAGCCTGCGCCAGCAGGTCGCCATCGACGCCGCCGTACTGCAGCATGGACACGTGCTTGAACGCCGGGGTGTTGCGCCGCTGCAGCAGCATCAGTTGCTGGTCGATTTCCAGTTGTTTCTCGCGAAACAGTTGTTCCAGCACCGGGTCCTCGACCGCGCGCAGGTCGATCTGGTACAGCCGGCGCTTGGCCACGTCCGGGCTCAGCGGCAACGGCCGATAACGGAATTCGGGCGGCTCGCGACGCTTGCGTGCCTCGAACTGGCGGTAGGCGTCGACGGTGTTGATGGGCGAGACGCCCAGCAGGAAGTCGAACGAGCCGGCCACGTCCACCAGTGCCTGGTCGGCCTTGGCGGCGGCATCGATCCAGCGGCTGCGCCCCAGCGTGCGGTGGTGCGGGCGGCCACCCGGGCGCCCATCGCCATCGCCGTCGGGCGTGGCACGTTCGATGAACACGGCGATGGCCTGCATCAGCGCGTCCAGCACCGCGCTTTCCATGCCGTGATAGATCTGTGGATAGATCCGCCGGCTGTCCTCGCCCGGCACGCGATGGATCTGCGGAATGCCCAGCGACAGCTCGCTGATGCCCTCGTGCTGCGACAGCAGTTGTTCGATGCGTGGCGAGCAACGTTGCACCGGCGTGTGTTCCAGTGCCGGTTCGCGCAGGTCCATCTCCAGCGTGCATAACGCCTCGCGCAGCATGCGTGCCGCGGCTTTGGCGTGATCGTCGTCCGAGCAGCCCAGCCGGAAGCAGAACGGCTCCAGCCGCGGACTCTTGGCGTCAATGCTGGCATCCCGCGGCAGGTCGTGGAGGTGGACCAGCAGGAAACGGGGGTAGTCGTCCTGCAATGCGTCAAGCAGGCGCGATGCCTCGTCGCAAGCCCCGGCATCGGTCGCTTCGCCGCCGGCCTGTGGCCAGATGATGCTGGCCGCGCTGATCGACGCGATCCGCCGGGCAAGGCCGAAGGGCTCGTCACCGTGGTGCGCCAGCAGCAGGAAGGGCAAGGGCCGGTCCACGTGCACGCGCCCGCCGTCCGGCAAGGTGCGGCGATAGGCGTGTTCGCCGCCAAGGTCGGGGGCCGGTGGCTTCTGTCCCGGTGCCGGTCGGCTCACGGACCGCGCTCCAGCAGGGTGCGGGCGGTATCGGCGCAATGCCGCATGAATCCACGCATCGCGGCCAGTTCATCGGCATCCGGTTGTCCGGTCCACTCGTCCATGAAGAACTTCTTGAACTCCAGTGCGATCGCGCACCCGGTGCCCGGATGGCGCCGGTGCACGAACCGGGTCATTTCGCCGCGCCCTTGGAAGGCGACGTTTTCACGCACGTCCAGGCGACGACCGTTGAAATCGAAGCCGGCCATGGCTTCCATCAGCGGCTCCAGCAACCAGGCCCAATCCTCCCGGGGCATGGAAAACGTGCCGATGTTGATGTCGGGCGCATCGTCCTGCGGCGTCGGCGCGGCATCGGCGCCGTCGCGGCGGTGGTTGTAGCTGTGCACGTCCAGCAGCACGAAGCGCGGATGACGACGGGCCACCGCGTCCAGCAGCGTGCCCATCATCGCGTAGAAGTCGCGGTGCCAGCTGCGCAACGAATCCAGCAGTTCGCCCTGAGGCGGTTCGCGCCAGACCTTCAGTCCCCAGCTTTGCTCCGGGCTCAGGTAGACGGCGTCATCGATGTCGCGATTGAGGTCGATCTCGAAGCGGGACCGGTGCGGAATGACATGGATCGGCAGGCCCGCGATGGCCTGGCCGGTGTACGGATCTTCCTCGCGAAGGCGACCGGCATCGTCCAGCGCCATGCGCGTGGCGACATCAGGATGCAGTTCGTGGCCGTCGTGGATGGCGGTGGCCACGACGCAGTCGTCGGCATACGAACTGGTCCACCAGCGGCCGGGTTGTGTCTGTGCAGGCATGCGGGCCAATGTGTCGCAGTTGGTGTGCCGGCAATGTGTAGACGCCGCCGCGATCCCTGCATCCACGTGTTGACGGCCGCTTCATCCCGCCGGCGGCAGCCTGTGCGCAACCTTGGCCAAGGAGCCGCCATGTCGATGTTTCCGATGTTCCCGAAGACGTTGTCTGTCCGGGCCATGCCGCTGGCGCTGCTGGTGGCGGCATGCGCCACGTCGCCGGCGGACACGCTGCCCGAGCGGCCGGCAGAACGCAGCGACTGCAATGCCCAGGCGGCACAGGTGCACATCGGCAAGCGGTTGGACGCGGCTCGGGAGGAGCGTATCCGTCGCGACACCGGGGCCACGCGCATCCGCGTGTTCACGCCGGAGCGCAACATGGGGACCACCGACCACGTTCCCGGCCGCCTGAACATCCACATCGACGATGCAGACGTGATCCGGAGCATGGCCTGCGGCTGAGTCGAAAGGCCGGCCGCGCGTCGATGCTAGAGTCCCCGGTCCGCCCAGGGAGACAGCAGATGACGAGCGAGGCCTTCTACCCCATCGGAACCGCCGGCCAGCCGTGGGGCGATGCCGAGCGCGCCGCATGGCGGGCGCGACAGCAGCCGAGCCGCAGCCATGCCGAGGACGTGGTCGCGCGCATCGATGCATTGCGCGAGCGATTCGACGTCGATCAGTACGGCACGCTGGATGCTGGCGTGGATGGCCGTTATCCGCTGCTGGCGGTCCGCAGCCGCGATTGGCGCGAGGATCTGCCGACCGCATTGGTCACCGGAGGCGTGCATGGCTACGAGACCAGTGGCGTGCACGGCGCTTTGCAGTTCCTCGAGCGCAATGCCCTCGATTGGACCGATCGCGTCAACCTGCTGGTCGTGCCATGCGTCAGTCCGTGGGGTTACGAGCGCATCCAGCGCTGGAATCCGTGGGCGGTGGATCCCAACCGCTCGTTCCTCGCCGACAGCCCGGCCCCGGAAGCCGCCGCGCTGATGGCGTACGTCAAGTGCCTGGACGTTCCGCTGCTCATGCACATCGACCTGCACGAGACCACCGATTCGGACGAGAACGAATTCCGGCCCGCGCTGGCCGCGCGCGATGGCAAGCCGTTCGAGCCGGGCACCATTCCCGACGGGTTCTATCTGGTTGATGACAGCGGCAGGCCGCAGCCGGCGTTCCAGCAGGCGATTATCGACGCGGTTGCCAAGGTCACGCACATCGCCCCGGCGGATGCCGATGGCACCCTGATCGGTTCGCCGGTGGTTTTGCCGGGCGTGATTGCCTACGACTGCAAGCGCCTGGGCTTGTGCGCCGGCATGACCGACGCTGCTTACGTCACCACCACCGAGGTCTATCCGGACAGCCCGCGGGCCACGCCGGCGCAGTGCAACGACGCCCAGGTGGCCGCCATCGAGGCAGCGCTTCGTTACGTGCTGGAGGCGACGGGCTGACGGTGCGTCACCCGGCGCCGCGCGTGCGGTGCCAGGGGTGCTTCAGCGGCCGGGGTTCAGCCGTCGAGGCCGGCCAGCATCTGGCGGACGTGCTCCTCGGCGCTCATGTCCGAGTGCACCCGCAGGATGCGTCCGTCCGCGGCGATCGCGAAGGATGTGCGGCTGGTCCACTCCGGGCGTGATTCCAGAACCGCGCCATACTGCGCGGCGATCTGCGCCCCCGGATCGGCGGCGACCGCGAATTTGCCCGAACAGGTTTCGTTGTCACTGGAAAACGCGGCCAACTGGTCGGCGTTGCCGGCAGTCACGCCAATGACCGTGGCGTTGCGCTGCTTGAAGGCGTCGATGCTTTCCGAGAACAGGCGCGCTTCCAGGTTGCAGCCCGGAGTGAACGCAGCCGGAAAGAAATAGACCACGACCGGTCCCTTGGCCAGTGCCTCGGTCAAGGTGAACCGGAAGGGCTCGCCGGCCAGCCAGGCCTGGGCCGTGAAGTCCGGCGCTTGCGCGCCTTCCGGCAATGGCGTGGTTGCACTGGCGGTGCCGATGTCGGCGTTGTCGGCCGACTCGACAGGGGCTTCCGAGCGCGCGGAGGTGTCACTGGCCGACGGCGTGTCGGCATCGACCGGGGCTTGCGGCGCACAGGCCATCAACAGGGCGAAGGGCAGGGTGGCGAGCAGTCTCATGGCGAGGCATCCGGGGGGGCGGAATGCCAAGCTTATACGTCCGGCACCTCCGCGTCGGGAGTTCCCCGTTATGATGGCCGGGCATTCCGGCTGGACGGGCCGGCGCGCCGTGGTCGCGCCGGTTTGCCGTGTCTTACCGGCAATTCCCCCCCTGCAACCCGTGCTGAAATGTCCTTGCGCGAACGCCTTCGCCGGCGCCTTCCCACCCGCGAGTCGTTGTCCGGCAACCGCTGGCTGCGGCCACTTGCGCCGTGGCTGGGGGAGCGACGGCTGTGGCATTTTTCGCGCCGTGGCGTGGCGCTGGGGGTCGCCCTCGGGGTGTTCTTCGGATTCCTGGTGCCGTTGGCGCAGATCCCGATGTCAGTGGGTGGCGCGATCCTGCTGCGTGCCAACGTGCCGATGGCGGCCGTGAGCACGCTGGTGACCAATCCGGCCACGGTCGGTCCTCTGTATTTCGCTGCGTACCGGGTCGGGGCAGCGTTGACCGGCCGGCGGGTCCCCGAGGCGCCGGAGGATCTGCCGGGTGACGCAAACGCCGATTCAGGCCGCGGTCCGGTCGAGCGTGCCCTCGCCCTGGGGCGGCCGCTGTTCGTCGGTCTGCTCGTCTTCGCCTCCATTGGCGCGGGATTGGCCTACGCGCTTGTTTCCGCCGCGTGGACCTTGCGCGTGCGTGCGCTGCGGCGCAAGGGTCGCCACGGACGCTTGCGTGATCGCGACGTCGCCGGTCGCGGCAAGGACCAGGCGCGTCCCGGCGACTGAATGCCCGGATCAGTTGCCGGACATTGACGGGCGCTATGGTGGCGGCAGGCATGGTGTGGAGGGCGAAGCATGATCGCGTTGCTGCTGGGGTTGGCGGGGTTCCTGGGAGTCCACTGCGTGCGCATCGTCGCACCGGAATGGCGCCAGACACTGCGCGCGCGGCTGGGTGTCAATGGATGGAAAGCGCTGTACAGCGTGCTTGCCGCCGGGTTCTTCGTGTTGCTGGTCCGGGGCTTCGTCCAGGCACGCAGTGAAGCAAGCCTGTTGTGGGTGCCGGCACCGGCATTGCGGCAGGTGGCCTGGCTGCTGCTGGCGCTGGCGATGATCCTGCTGGTGGCCACCTATGTGCCGCGCAACGCGATCCGCGCCCGGCTGCGCCATCCCATGCTGGTGGCTACCGCATTGTGGTCGACCGCACACCTGATGATGTCCGGCAAGTCGCATGCGGTGCTGCTGTTTGCCGCATTCCTGACCTGGAGCGTTGCCGCCCTGGTCAGTGCCATGCGACGCACGCCGGAACCGGTGGTGCCCGCGCGGTTTCCGATGAGCTTGCTCACGATCGCTGCGGGCATCGGCGTGTATCTGGCGATGGTGCTCTGGTTGCACCGTTGGTTGATCGGCGTGGCACCGCTGCCGGCCTGACACGTTTCATGAACGTGAATGCGGCGACCCAACCCTTGGCACTCCCCGTCACCGGCATCAACCCGTAGAAAGGGTCTGTTCTGCCCGCCATTGGGCAGCAATGCCCGCGCGGGCGGTGGTGTGCCGTCCGTGCTCCTGTCATTCGGAGAGCTCCTGCATGTTGTTGAAGAAGTCGTTGTTGAGCACCGCCACGGTTCTTGCCCTGGCCGTCACTGCCCCGGCCATCGCCGGCGAAGGCCATGCCTGCCTGGATGAGGCCTGCCACGTCCAGACGCTGTTCGACGCCGACGAGCCCACTGGTGGCGAAGCCGGTGTCATCGCCGCGCCGCGTTACGGCACCTGGGGCATCGACACCGCCGGCATGGACCGCAGCGTCAAGCCAGGCGAGGATTTCTTCCGCTACGTCAGCGGCGGCTGGGCCGACGCCACCGAAATCCCCTCGGACCGCTCGAATTTCGGCTCCTTCGCAATGCTGCGTGACCTGTCGGAGGCGCGCGTGCACCGCCTGCTCGAAAGCTATCCGCTGGGCGACCCGGCAACCGGCGGCGATGCCGCCAAGATCGCCGCGCTGTACCGCGGGTTCATGGATGAAGCGCGGGTCGAGGCGCTTGGTGCGCAGCCGTTGCAGCCGTTGCTCGCGCAGATCCGCGCGATCGACAGCCGCGAGGCCATGGCCGACGCCATGGCCAGCCGCGAACTGGCCGGCAGCTTCTTCGGCATGGGCATCAGCGACGACCAGCGCGACCCCGACCGCTACACCTTGTACCTGTCGCAGTCCGGCCTGGGCCTGAGCGACCGCGAAATGTACCTGCAGGACCGTTTCGCGCCGCAGCGCGAGCGCTACCTCGCCTATGTCCAGCAGTTGCTGGAACTTGGCGGCTGGGACAAGCCCGCGGAAAACGCCAAGGCGATCCTGGCGATGGAAACCAAGCTTGCCCAGGCGCATTGGACCCGTGCCGAAAGCCGCAACCGCGACAAGACCTACAACCCGCTGGCCTTGGCAGGCTTCGACGCGTTCGCCCCGGGCTTCCCGTGGCAGCGCTACTTCACCACGGCCGGCGTCGATCATTCCGCGCAGGCGGTCATGCGCCAGAACACCGCGTTCCCGAAGCTGGCGCAGATCTTCGCCACCACCGAGCTGGACACGTTGAAGGCCTGGCAGGCGTTCCACACCATCAACAGCGCCGCGCCGCTGCTGTCCAGCGACTTCGCCAATGCCCATTACGAATTCCGCGACAAGTTCCTGTCGGGCCAGCCCGAGCAGCGTGACCGCTGGAAGCGCGCGGTCGAATTCACCGAGCGGGCCATGGGCGAGGCCATCGGCCGCGACTATGTCCAGTTGTACTTCCCGGCCGATGCCAAGGCGAAGATGGACGAGTTGGTCGCCAACGTGAAGGTGGCGATGGGCGCGCGCCTGGATGCACTGGACTGGATGGGCCCGGACACCAAGCGCGAGGCGCACGCCAAGCTGGCCAACTTCGGCCTGAAGATCGGACACCCGGAGAAGTGGCGCGATTATTCCGCGCTGCAGGTGGTCAACGGTGACCTGTTCGGCAACGCGCTGCGCGCGCGCCAGTTCGAATGGGACTTCCGCCGCGCCCGCCTCGGCAAGGAAGTGGACAAGGCCGAGTGGGGCATGACCCCGCAGACCGTCAACGCCTACTACAACTCGGTCAAGAACGAGATCGTGTTCCCGGCCGCGATCCTGCAACCGCCGTTCTTCGACCCGCAGGCCGACATGGCGGTGAACTACGGTGCCATCGGTGGCGTCATCGGCCACGAGATCATCCATGGTTTCGACGACCAGGGCCGCAAGTCCGATGGCGAAGGCGTGCTGCGTGACTGGTGGAGCGCGGAGGACGCGGCCAAGTTCGAAACGCAGGCCACGCGGCTGGGCGCACAGTACGAGTCCTATGCGTTCCCGGAACTGCCGGGCATGCACATCAACGGCCGTGTGTCGATGGGCGAGAACATCGGCGACCTGGGCGGGCTGATGATCGCCCACGAGGCCTACCGTCGCTCGCTGGAAGGCAAGCCGGCACGGGTGCTCGACGGCTTCACCGGCGACCAGCGCTTCTTCATGGGCTGGGCGCAGGTCTGGCGCATCCTGTGGCGTGACGACGCGCTGCGCCAGCAGCTGGTCAACGGTCCGCACTCGCCGGGCCATATCCGTGCATTCGCGCCGCTGCGCAACATCGACGCCTGGTACGAGGCGTTCGACGTGAAGGCCGGTGACGCGCTGTGGGTGGCACCGGAAGAGCGCGTGCGGATCTGGTGATGCAGCTTCGTCGTCTTTCGCTGGTGGCCGGCGCCGTGGCGCTGGCCGCCTGCGGCAAGGGCGACATCGATGATGCCGGGGCGGTCCGTGCCCCGGAAGCCGGGTTCGCCGCCGCCGTTCTGCCGGACACCCAGCAGCAATGGTGGCAGCGCCTGCAGGCCCTGTGCGGCCAGGCGTTCGAGGGTCGGCTGGTGCGTGCGCCGGAAGGCGACAATACCTTCCGCGACGCCCGTACCGTCATGCACGTGCGCGATTGCGACGACAAGCGCGTGCGTGTCCCGCTTGCGATCGGCAACAACCTGTCCCGGACCTGGGTGTTCACCCGGGAAGGCGGGCGGCTGGTGTTCCGCCACGACCACCGCCACGAGGACGGCAGCGCCGAAGCAGTGACCGACTACGGTGGCATCGCCAGCAATGCGGGCAGTGCCGACACCCAGATGTTCCCGGCAGACGATCTCACCGCCACGGCCATACCCGGCAGTGGCCAGCGAAGCGCATGGCTG
The DNA here is from genome assembly GCA_030535605.1 of Pseudoxanthomonas suwonensis. Lineage (GTDB taxonomy): Bacteria > Pseudomonadota > Gammaproteobacteria > Xanthomonadales > Xanthomonadaceae > Pseudoxanthomonas_B > Pseudoxanthomonas_B suwonensis_B. The sequence goes on along the minus strand of JAUNRQ010000047.1, from coordinate 1,968 downwards.
GTGGAGATCCACCCGGGCGAGCGTTTCGTCTATGCGGCCAATCGGATCGGAACCGAGCGTGGGTTCCAGGTGGATTTCGACCTGACCACGGCAGTGGAGCCACCGCCGGCACCGTGGGGTTGGCGGGACGCGCCCTGAGCCGCGGCGAATGTTCTTTTTGCCCTGACAGGGGCTCGACCGCGAGCAGCCTGCGCCGCACGAGGGGCGACGCGACAGTGACGCGCCACCGCCGATGCGCTTCTCCCGGCAGCGGCAGGATCGCGCGCAACGCCTGTTAATCTAACCGGCTCCGCATTACCGCCGCCTTCCGCCAACGCGTTTGCATGAAAACCACCGCCGACATCCGCCGCGACTTCCTCGACTTCTTCGCCGACAAGGGCCACACCATCGTCCCGTCCGCACCGCTGGTGCCGGGCAACGATCCGACACTGCTGTTCACCAACTCGGGCATGGTCCAGTTCAAGGACGTTTTCCTGGGCGCGGAAAAGCGCAGCTACGTGCGCGCGGCGGACGTGCAGCGCTGCCTGCGGGCCGGCGGCAAGCACAACGACCTGGATTCGGTGGGCTACACCGCGCGCCATCACACCTTCTTCGAGATGCTGGGCAACTGGTCGTTTGGCGACTATTTCAAGCAGGACGCCATCGTCTGGGCCTGGCAACTGCTGACCGAGGTCTGGAAGCTGCCGGCCGAGCGCCTGCTGGCCACGGTCTACCACACCGACGAGGAGTCCTTCGCCATCTGGCGCGACGTGATCGGGCTGCCGGAGGCGCGCATCATCCGCATCGGAGACAACAAGGGCGCGCCGTTCGCCTCCGACAACTTCTGGCAGATGGCCGACACCGGCCCCTGCGGCCCCTGCACCGAGATCTTTTACGACCACGGCGACAGGTACGAAGGCGGCCCGCCGGGCTCGCCGGAGGAGGATGGCGACCGCTTCATCGAAATATGGAACCTGGTGTTCATGCAGTTCGACCGCGCCGCCGATGGCACGCTGACGCCGCTGCCTGCGCCCTGCGTGGACACCGGCATGGGGCTGGAGCGGCTGGCCGCGGTGCTGCAGGGCGTGCATTCCAATTACGAGATCGACCTGTTCCGGACCCTGATCGGCAAGGTCGCCGAACTGACCGGCACCGAAGACCTCGGCAACAAGTCGCTGCGGGTGATCGCCGACCATATCCGCGCGGCGGCCTTCCTCATTGCCGATGGCGTGTTGCCGTCCAACGAAGGCCGCGGTTACGTGCTGCGCCGGATCATCCGTCGTGCGCTGCGCCATGGCTGGATGCTGGGCGTGCGGGAAAACTTCTTCCACAAGCTGGTGGACACCCTCGACGGGCTGATGGGCGAGGCTTATCCGATCCTGCGCGAGCAGCGCGCCACCGTGGAGCGCGCGCTGAAATCCGAGGAAGAGCGCTTCGCCGAGACCCTGGACGCCGGCATGCGCATCTTCGACGAGGTCGCCGCGCGCAGCAGCGGCAGCATCCCCGGCGAGGACGCCTTTCGGCTTTACGACACCTACGGCTTCCCGCTGGACCTGACCCAGGACATGGCCCGCGAACGCGACATGGACGTGGACGTGGCCGGCTTCGATGCGGCCATGGCGCGGCAAAAGGAAACCGCACGCGCGGCCGGCAAGTTCGGTGGTGGGCTGGTGCTGCCGGCCGAACTGGTTGCGCAGCTGGCACCGACCGAATTCCTGGGCTACGAGCAGGAACGCAGCGAAGGCCTGCAGGTGGTCGCGCTGCTGAAGGACGGCAAGCCGGTGCAGCGCATTCAAGCCGGCGACGAGGCCCTGATGCTGCTGGATCGCACGCCGTTCTATGCGGAATCCGGTGGGCAGGTCGGTGACACCGGCGAGCTGGACGGCGTGGACATCCATTTCGACGTCACCAACACCATCAAGCTTGCCGGCCAGTTCCACGGCCACGTCGGCAAGCTGCAGTTCGGCGCGCTGGATGTCGGCGACATGC
>JAUNRQ010000078.1 GCA_030535605.1 Pseudoxanthomonas suwonensis | reverse complement strand
ACCACCTGCCGTGGTTCCGCATGGCCGATCCCTACGTCACCCGCGAGATGCGCATTCGCGACCTGCTGGTGCACCGCAGCGGCCTGAGCCTGGGCGCGGGCGACCTGCTGTATTGGCCGGCCACCACCTACACCACGCGCGAGGTGGTGGAGCGGCTGGCCGACGTGCCGCTGACCGGCGGTTTCCGCGAACGCTACGCCTACGACAACATCCTCTACGCCGTCGCGCAGCTGGTGATCGAGCAAGCCAGTGGCCAGAGCTTTCGCCAGTTCCTGCAGCAGCGCATCTTCGACCCGCTGAGCATGGCCGCCACCCGTTACAACGCCGACCACCTGCAGCCAGGCGACAAGACCGCCACCGGCCACGCCCGCGCGGATTTCAAGCATCTCGGCCCGACGCCCAACCTGACCTGGGACAACGCCTCCGGCGCCGGCGGCCTGTATTCCAGCGTCAACGACCTGAGCCGCTGGATGCGCCTGCAACTGCGCGGCGGGATCATCGACGGTGAAGGCGACAACGCCCGCCGCCTGTTCCCCGAAGCACGCCAGCGGGCGATGTTCTCGCTGATCACGCCCATCCCGATCCGCCCGCCGGCGGTTCCGGAACTGGCACCTGCCACGCCGCAGTTCCTCGGCTACGGCGAAGGCTGGATGGTCAGCGATTACCGCGGCGAGCGGCTGGTCTGGCATACCGGTGGCTGGCCCGGACAGGTTTCGCGGCTCACCCTGGTGCCCGGCCGCAACGCAGGCGTGGTGGTGCTGACCAACCAGGAAGTCGGTGCCGCCTTCAATGCCATCACCATGGACGCGCTCGACCTGCTGCTCGGCCACGACAGCCACGATTGGCTCGGTGCCTACGCCGCCGCCGTGGACAAGGCCGCCACCGACGCCGACGCACGCTGGAACAAGCTGCAGGCCGAACGCGACAGCCGCTCCCGGCCCTCGCTGCGGCTTGCCCGTTATGCCGGCACCTACCGCGACCCGTGGTACGGCGACGTGGTGATCCGCCAGGGCGCGCGCGGCCTGGAAGTGCAGTTCGCCCGCACCGCGCAACTGCTGGGCGACCTGGAGCACTGGCAGCACGACAGCTTCGTCGTGCGCTGGCGCGACCGCGGCCTGAACGCCGACGCCTTCCTCACCTTCGCCCTCAAGCCCGACGGCACGATCCGCGAAGCCCGGATGGAAGCGATCTCGCCGCTGACGGATTTCAGCTTCGACTTCCAGGACTTGCGCTTGGTGCCGGTGGAGTAGCGCGGCCCCCTGAAAACAGGCAGCTCAACCTATTGGAAGCCAACTCCGCGGATTGGCATCCATGCTGTGCCGGGGACTCATTGGGGCACGCGCCCCTCACCAGTTCGCCGCCTCCGCTCCACTGGAGGTCACAAGGACAATCTATCCTCGTCACGATGTCTGTTCCCGACCTTACCGCGCTACGCGCATTTCTTTCCCGCAAGCGCCCCTATCTTGCAAAGATCGTATTGGAGAGCAGGGGCCTGGTTCCCCTTGAAGATCTTGAGAGCCAAGCTTGGATTAGCGCCACGGAGCTTTCGGATGAAATCGGCAGGCCGCTGAATCTGGACAGCGAAGATGATGCTCTGCTACTGCTCCGGGCCATTGGCAGATTCTTTGGCCGACAAATCCGCACCGGGCGCAAGAACAACAGCTTCGACGCACCAATTGACGGTGACGATTCACCGAGCTATGCCGACATCCTCAGTGCCGACGACGACGCCCATCCATTGCAGCTTCTCGAAGACCTGGAAGCCGCACCGGCAGAACCACCGGAGCCAACCGCCATCGACCCCTACCATTCCGAGTCAGCCGCTTGGCACTGGCTGGCCGTGCGCTTCGACCATCGCACTCGTGGAATGGCCGAGTACCTGCTGATCTCGATGTCATGGTGCCGCGAGCGTCGCAAGCGCGCTTTGGTGCTGCTGGAATCGCAACAGCAACTGCCGCATCAACTGGTTGCAGGTGAACAGGAACCCGCACTGCGACCTTGGCGAAAGTTCAAGCTGCCGCCACGGATACGCACAGCACGTGGGCAACTGACCCTGGACTTCTGGTCGACACCGACGCAGCCCACATCTGGACAACTGTGGCTGCTATGAGCCGGAACGACATATGGACTCATGCATCCAACTTCGGGTAGCGCAGGGCGAGCGCCTTTGAGGCCAGCATGCGCCGTGTTGCATCGATGTTCTCGACGCTGTCCTTGAACATGAAGTTGCAGCCATTGCCCATCGGGCTGAAGACCTTTACGCCATCGCTGTACCAGACGGAAGAATCCTGCTGAACGTACCAGCCGGGAAGGGCCAGCGCCGCAATGACGGGGTAGTCGCTACCCAGGGATTGACGAAGTTCCGATGCCAGCCACTTTGCTTGACGCGTCGCCTGCTCCACAGCCGACCGATCCATGAAATCCGGGAAGCGCAACGCAGCACCGTCGAACTCAACCGTGGCGGACTGCTTTCCTGACGACCGCGGCTTGCGAAAGGACTTTGTTTCAACCGCATAGATGCCCCGCGGGGAGATCACGACATGGTCGATGTTGAAACCATCCGCGGGGAGGTCATGCATGACGATGCACCCGCGCGCCATTAGCCGATTGAGCTGCATGCCAGTCACGCGCTCCGCGAGCAGGCCATCCTTCGCCTGTTCACGCAAACGGTGACTGCGACGGAAGAGGAGGAAGCCGAATCCAAAGAACAGCACCCATCCGACAACATACAAGACTTCTCCGGCCCCTACGCGCACTGTGGCCCAGTCCATCTTCCCCGTGACCCACACCATGAACAACAGCGGAAGAGCAAGCATCATCACCTGCAACCCGTGGTCCATGTCATCGGTGTGCTTGTCGATTCGCTGTTGCAACTGTTGGCCCGGAACATGACCCAACTGTTTACCCGCCAGCGGCGATCGACGCTGCTTGGTGCGCGACGCCAGCCGATACCCCAACACCACAGCCACCACGATGAGCATCGAAAGGAAAAATGCCGCATGACCAGTAAATTGTTGCCATTTCATGCGCTGGCCTCCTTTGACTTGCGTACGCGCTTCTTCCTCGGAGCCGTGCTTGGCTCGTTCCAGAAACTCTGCGCCTCGGCGCGCTCGGAGCCGACATCGGCCCACTCGCGCGAAAACGCGAACGCCCGATCCTTGATTTCGTTCCAGCTCAACGGCATGTGGCGCCCCCCTTGACCCTGCGAAGGATAAGCCACGCGTGCATGGCGCCATGGCTGTCGCGTGTCAACGCCTCAGGCAGTCGCCCGGCCGTGCCGGCCCTGAATCATGCCAATCGCGCGAGCCACAACCGCGCCCGCAATCCCCAATAGCTGGTCCAGCCGCTGGTGGCCATGCGCATGCGGCCGTTGGAGACGATGGCGATGGTCGGCGTGGTGCCGACGTCGAAGGCCTGGCTGATGGCGCCGTCCGGGTCGTTGACCACGGGGAAGTCCCAGCCGTGCCGTTGCAGGTAGGCATGCACCCGGGCGTCGTCGCCGGACTGCATGGCCACGGACACGACGCGATGGCCGTTGCGCTGCAGGCGCTCGATGGCCGGCGAGGTGTGGCGGCAATACAGGCACCAGTCGCCCCAGAAATACAGCACGGTCGGACGCGGGTCGACCTGGAAGTTGACGGTCTGGCCGTTGGTGGTGGTCAGCGTGGTTTCGGCGATGGCGGAGGCGTCGGGCGCGCGGAACCAGTCCAGCGCGACGATGAATGCCAGCAACAGCAGCAGGTTGATGGCCAGGCTGCGCAGACGGGCCGGCCAGCGACGGGATCGGGGATGTGCAGTGCTCATGGGCGGCAAAGGCTAGCATCGTCGATGCTGCACAGGTGGCATCGCACGCTGCCCTGCCACGTGGCAGCCGCCGGAAAGCGAGTGCAGGCCACGCTCGCACCGCCACGCGGGCGTCACCGCAACACCGGCGGCGGCAAGCCGGCTATCCTCACCGCCAACGCCAGGAGGCCGCATGTCCGACACCCCCGATCCGCCGCACACGCATTCGCAGTTCGGGCTGTTGCGGCAGCGACGCTTCCTGCCCTACTTCATCGTCCAGTGCCTGGGCGCGTTCAACGACAACGTGTACCGGCAGGCGATCATCGGCCTGCTGTTCTTCATGGGCGT
>JAUNRQ010000077.1 GCA_030535605.1 Pseudoxanthomonas suwonensis | reverse complement strand
TCGGCCGCAAGCAGAAGAAGCGCAACTTCCGCAGCCTGTGGATCACCCGCATCAATGCCGCTGCCCGCATCAATGGCATGAGCTACAGCCGCTTCATGAACGGGCTGGGCAAGGCCGGCATCACACTGGACCGCAAGGTGCTGGCGGACATCGCCGTGCACGACGCGAACGGCTTTGCCGCGCTGGCGGAAAAGGCCAAGGGCGCGCTGGCGGCATAAGCCGCCATCCAACCGCAGCATGCTCCGGTGGGCCACGGCCCATCGGCAAAGGCGGGGAAGGGCGCAGGTCCTTCCCCGTTTTTTGTCGTCGTCACTTCGGCGCGAGTCCGGGCCCGTTTCGATCCGCTGCACGAAAGGTCAGAATGGAGCCCGGCGCCGGCGGCAGCGCCAGCGGACGTGACCGCCACGCCGACAGCCGCCGTGATCCGCCCCGTGCCGGGGCGCTCCCGCCACTTTCCGACCCCCTCCCCCGCGCCAATGACCGACATCGACACCGCCCGAACCCAAGCCCTGGCCGACATCGCCGCCGCCGACAGCACCAACGCGCTGGAAGCGTTGCGCGTGGGCCTGCTCGGGAAGTCCGGCAGCATCACCGCGCAGCTGAAGGCACTGGGTGGTTTGCCGGCGGACCAGCGCAAGGCGGCAGGCGAGGCCATCAACCGCACCCGTGATGCCATCGGCCAGGCATTGGGTGATCGTCGTGCGGTGCTGGAAGCGGCGGCGCTGGATGCGCGGCTGGCGGCGGAAACCATCGACGTGACCCTTCCCGGCCGCCATGCCGGCACCGGCGGCGTGCATCCGGTGGCGCGCACCGTGCAGCGCATCGCCGAGATCTTCGGCCGCCTCGGTTACGAGCAGGCCGAAGGGCCGGAGATCGAGGACGACTGGCACAACTTCGAGGCGCTGAATTTCCCGCCGCACCATCCGGCGCGGGCCATGCACGACACCTTCTACTTCGGCGACGGCCGTCTGCTGCGCACCCACACCTCCGGCGTGCAGGTGCGTTACATGCAGGAGGCCGTGGCCCGGCAAAGCGGGCCACCACTGCGCATGATCGCCTTGGGCAAGGTCTACCGCAGCGACTCCGACCAGACCCATACGCCGATGTTCCACCAGTGCGAGGGGCTGCTGGTGGACGAGCACGCCAGCTTCGCCGATCTCAAGGGCACCTTGACCGAATTCGTGCGTGCGTTCTTCGAGCGCGACTTCGAGATGCGCTTCCGGCCGAGCTATTTCCCCTTCACCGAACCGTCCGCCGAGGTCGACATCGCCTGGACCCAAGCCGATGGCAGTACCCGCTGGCTGGAAGTGCTCGGCTGCGGCATGGTCCATCCCAACGTGCTGCGCAATGTCGGCATCGATCCGGAGCGCTACACCGGCTTCGCGTTCGGCCTGGGCGTGGAGCGCTTCGCCATGCTGCGCTACGGCGTGGACGACCTGCGCAGCTTCTTCGACAACGACGTACGTTTCCTGCGCCAGTTCGCCTGAGCGCCACGCCGCTGGCGGGCGGGCTGATGCCCGCCGCCATCCTGCAGATCCTCGAACGCCGATCCCCATGAAATTCTCCGAAAACTGGCTTCGCCAACATGTCCATACCTCTGCCGGCCGCGGGCAACTGGCGGCGACGCTGACCGCGATCGGGCTGGAAGTGGAAGACATCATCGAGCTCGGCACGCAACTGGAAGGCGTGGTCGTGGCGCGCATCGTTTCGGCCGAAAAGCACCCCGAGGCCGATCGCCTGCAGGTGTGCACGGTTGATGCCGGGGGCGCGCAGCCGCTGCAGATCGTCTGCGGTGCGCCCAACGCGCGCGCCGGTCTGTTGGCACCGCTGGCCACGGTGGGCACGCAGCTGGGCGATTTGACGATCAAGCCGGCGAAGCTGCGTGGCGTCGAATCCAACGGCATGCTCTGTTCGGCGAAGGAACTGGGTGTGGATGCCGATGCCTCCGGCCTGCTGGAACTGCCTGCCGATGCCGTGCCCGGCACACCGCTGGCCGAGCTTCTTGACCTGCCCGATGCCACTTTCGAACTCAAGCTCACGCCCAACCGTGCCGACTGCTTCAGCGTGCGCGGCATCGCCTTCGACGTGGCGGCGGCCACCGGTTGCCAGGTGGAAGCAGCCGAACACGCGCCGGTGCCCGCGTCCGGCGAGGCGCAGCTGGCGATCGGGCTGCAGGCCGGTGCCGACGCGCCGCGTTACCTGGGGCGCGTGATCGAGGACGTGGACGCGAGCCGTCCGACCCCTTCCTGGATGGCCGAGCGCCTGCGCCGCAGCGGCATCCGTCCGCTGTCGCTGGCGGTGGACATCACCCAGTACGTGATGCTGGAACTGGGCCAGCCCATGCACGCCTTCGATCGTGATCTGCTGAACGGACCCATCGGCGTGCGCCACGGCCGTGACGGCGAGCGTCTGCGGCTGCTGGACGGGCGCGATGTGCCGCTGGATGCCGGTTTGCTGGTGGTCACCGATGCCGATCGTCCGGTCGCCTTGGCCGGCCTGATGGGCGGCGAGGACACCAAGGTGACCGACGCCACCCGCAACGTGTTCCTGGAATCCGCCCATTTCGCACCGGCGGCCATCATCGGCCGCGGCCGTCGCCTTGGCCTGCACACCGATGCCGGCCATCGCTTCGAACGTGGCGTGGATCCGGAGTTGCCGCGCGTGGCGATCGAATACGCCACCCGTTTGCTGCTGGAACTGGCGGGCGGGCGGCCCGGCCCGGTGGTCGAGGCTGCGCTGGTCGAGCATCTGCCGCAACCCCGGATCATCGCCTTGCGGCGCGACCGGTTGGCACGGGTGCTGGGCGTGGGCATCGCCGATGGCGAGGTCGAACGCATCCTCGGTGCCTTGGGCCTCATGGTCGAGACCGGCGAAGACGGCTGGCAAGTCACTGCACCGACCCGTCGTTTCGATCTGGCGATCGAGGAAGACCTGATCGAGGAGATCGCCCGCATCCACGGTTACGACCGGGTCCCGACCACGCTGCCCGGTGGAGCGACGCGCATCGCGGTACCATCCGAAACCCGCCTGCCGGCCGACGCGTTGCGCGCGCAGCTGGTGGCCCGCGATTACCTGGAGGCCATCAACTACGCCTTCGTCGATGCCCGGTGGCTGGCCGACTGGCAGCTCGGCGATGGCGCCGTCGGGCTGGCCAATCCGCTCAGCGCCGAGCTCGGCGTGATGCGCACCGCGTTGCTGCCGGGATTGGTGGCCGCGCTGGGCCGCAACGTGGCGCGCCAGCAGTCGCGCGTGCGTCTTTTCGAAATCGGCAAGGTATTCCACGACGGCGACGGTGATGCGCCGCGCGAGACATCGCGGATCGCTGCGGTCGCCTGCGGCGATGCCGTTGCCGAGCAGTGGGGCGCCGCCGCGCGGGCGGTCGACTTCCATGACCTGAAGGGTGACCTGCAGGCCCTGGGCGCATCGGCCGGCGCCACGCTGCGCTTCCACGCCGACGCACCGCGTTGGGGGCATCCCGGACGCTCGGCCCGCGTGGTACGCGTGGACGGCGGTGGCGAGCATGACCTGGGCTGGATCGCGCAGTTGCATCCGCGCCTGCTGAAGGCGCTGGACATCGACACCGACGTGGTGGCCTTCGAACTGGATCTGGACGTGTTGTGCCGGCGGGACGTGCCGCGGGCCGCGGCGCTGTCGCGTTACCCGTCGGTACGTCGCGACCTTGCGGTACTGGTGCCCGAGGACACGCCGTGGGCGGCGATCGAGGCCAGCGTTCGCGATGCCGCCGGTGCGGTGCTGCGCGAGGTGCACCTGTTCGACCGTTACTTGGGCAAGGGGGTCGAGCCGGGCTTCAAGAGTCTTGCTATGGGCTTGATTTTGCAGGAAGAATCACGCACGCTGACCGACCGTGACAGTGAATCGGTCATGCAGGCGGTGATTGATCGCCTCGCCACCGGACACGGTGCACGGGTGCGCAGTTGAGGCGGAGGGTGCAACGATGGCATTGACCAAGGCAGACATGGCGGACCGCCTCTACGAAGAAGTCGGCTTGAACAAGCGCGAAGCCAAGGAACTGGTGGATGCGTTCTTCGACACCCTGCGCGAGACGCTGGAACAAGGCCGCCAGGTCAAGTTGTCGGGCTTCGGCAATTTCGACCTGCGCCGCAAGAACGAGCGCCCGGGCCGCAACCCCAAGACCGGCGAGTCGATCCCGATCAGCGCCCGTACCGTCGTCACCTTCCGCCCGGGCCAGAAGCTCAAGGAGCGGGTGGAGGCTTACGGCGGAGGCGAGCACCATGCTTGATCCGGGCAGCAATCGCGAACTGCCGCCGATCCCGGCCAAGCGCTACTTCACCATCGGCGAAGTCAGCGAGCTGTG
>JAUNRQ010000046.1 GCA_030535605.1 Pseudoxanthomonas suwonensis | reverse complement strand
GAAACTTCATGCGGACGAATCAAATCTCGATTTTTACATACGAAATATGGATGAGAAGGGTCGCGACATTATCTGGCTCCACGGTACTCAAACAAATATTCTGTCCGGCCGGAATTCGTTGTTTTTTTCTGATGAGCGCGGGGAGTGCTTGATATGTGAGGAAAACGTGAGAGCAGCTTCCGCGCATCAAATAGGATCCGGGATTGACGATATTATAAGAGTAGGCGAAATTGTCGGGTCTACGTTTCCCAAGTGGTATATTCAAGAAATCTATGGCCTCGAAGATAAATGCTACGATATTTTTGCGCGATCGAGCGGTAGCATTTATTTCGATGGCGCCCCCGGTGATGAGCGTGTAGTGACAATAACTTCAAATAGCGTCACGGTTTGCTTTGATTGAAACGAAAAGGCAGCGGCGCTTAAGATGGAAATGACCTGCCCCGGTAATCGGCCCGGAGAGCTGGCAGTGGACATCTCGCGATGAATGCGTGGCAACAGCAGGTTGCCGTTACGCGTTGATTTCATGGCGCATCGACACCTCGGTGACGGTCGACTAAACTTCATCTGTTGCGTGCAGAACAGGTCCAGCCATGATCCGCCTCCTCGCAATCTCCATATCAAGTTCTCGATCATCATTGTTGTTTATGGCGATACTGGTGGGGTGCAACATGGCTGGGTGCGGCCGCGGAATCTTTTAACAAAGAGCCTTTCATCGAAACAACTAAGGACGCGCAAGGACGACGTATCGCCGCTGATACGCCACGGAACTGGCAAGAATGGCGTTGGGACATTGATCCACAGATCGCAGCTGAGGCAGAGGGGAAGAGAGCGCCGGGCTTCCCAACTTGGAACGAGAAGTGGGTTCGCCAGTTGCGGGCGATCCAGGAGACGCAGCAGAGCGCTCCGAAGTACATCGCCTACATCATCGAGAGCCGGCGTCGTGCAGGTTTGCCGGAACTGGAAGGCTATCCCCCTTAGCCGTTGCGTTTAGCGCCGCGAGGAAGTGCTTGGTCTCAACTATCAAGCACAACAGTTGTTGAGCGGATCGCCAACTCTTCGGCTAGGGCCTCTTCCGGCGTGCGCCAGTCGAGGGTTTCTTGCGCGAAGAGGTCGGATATATCGTGGCGTGAGGTGAGGCGACGATTGCGCGGGGCGACTACCGGGAGGTTGTCATTCGACAGCCGTGCCTTCGCACGTCTTCTTCAGATCCAGTACCACGCGCACCAGTCCGGGGGTGTCGGTGGCTTCGCGGCGGAAGCCGAGTGATTTGGCCAGGCCGAGCATCGGCAGGTTGCTTTCCATGACGTCGCCGTGGAGGTGGTGCAGGCGCTTGCCGCGCGACCAGCGGGCGAGGCGTTGCATCAGCACCCGGCCCAGGCCCATGCCGGCGATGTAGTGGCTGACGAGGATGGCGAATTCCGCTTCGCGGGTGTCGGGGATGATCGAGGCCCGGGCGACGGCGCCGACCAGCGCTTCCCCGGGTGGGTAGGGCTCGGCGGCGACCAGGGCGAACTCGTTCTGCGGGTCGGGACGGCACAGGCGCTCGGCGGTGTCTGCGCCAAGTTCGCTCATCGAGTGCAGGAAGCGCATGCGCACCTCCTCCGGTTCCAGCAGCGGAAACGCCGCCCGCAGAGGAAGGGCGTCATCCGGGCGGATGGGCCGGATCAGCACCTGGCGACCATTGCGCAGGGTGATTTCCTGGTGCCAGGGGGGGAGGCGGTTGCGGAGGGCCATTGCTGAATGCTGCCACGGATTGGGTTAAGCGTAGCTCTACGGCGACGCGGATGGAACCGCGGTGGCGGCGGCGAGGGGTCTTGCAGGCGTGCGTGCGCGGTTGCCGCGGCAACCCGGTAGGCTGTCCGACGATTCTCGATTGCGCCTTGCAGAAGGCGGTGGACGAAAGGATGGATGTGCAGCAGTTGCGGCACCTGGTTGGCGGCTGGCCGGGTGTCGGCGAGGACATCAAGTGGGGGGCGGACCTGTGCCTGCTGGTGGACGCGAAGATGTTCTGCGTCACCGGCCTTGATGGAGGGGCGCTGACGATCAAGGTCGATCCGGAGCGCTTTCTGGAGCTGACCGAGCTGCCGGGGGTGACGCCGGCACCGTATCTTGCGCGGGCGAAGTGGGTGCGGGTCGAAGCCGGGGCGTTGCCGGCGGACGACCGCGATGCGCTGATCCGGCGCAGCTACGAACTGGTCCGGGCCGGGCTCGGCAAGGCTCGACAACGTGCCCTCTCGGATTGACGGCTCCGTGTCATCGCGGCCGACCTTCCGCGCCGCGCTGGGGTTCTGGCATTGGCTGGGTTGGCTGAGTTTCGGTGGCTCGGCCGGCCAGATCGCCCTGATGCACCGGGAACTGGTGGATCGCCGCCGCTGGGTCGACGAGGCCACGTTCCTGCATGGGTTGAACTACTGCATGTTGTTGCCCGGCCCCGAAGCGATGCAACTGGCGACGTTGCTTGGCTGGCGGCTGCACGGGTTGCGTGGCGGACTGGCGGCGGGCGCGTTGTTCGTCCTGCCCAGCGTGGTGCTGCTGGCGTTGCTTTCATGGCTGTACCTGCGCTTCGGCCAAGTGCCGGCCGTGGCGGCGGCGCTGGCGGGCATCCAGGCTGCGGTGCTGGCGATCGTGCTGCATGCGCTGGTCGGCATTGCCCGCAAGGTGCTGCATGCCCGATGGGCCTGGGTGTTGGCGATCGCTGCGTTCGCCGCATTGTTCCTGCTGCGCTGGCCGTTTCCGCTGGTGGTGCTGGGCGCCGGGATGGCAGGCGCGTGGTTGCTGCGCGAGCCGGCACCGGAGCGGATCGCCGCGCCGTCCCGTCCAACGCAGGGTGGCGTGCAAATGCGTCGTTCGCTGTGGCTTGCGGCGGCGCTGCTGCTGGCGTGGTGGCTACCGTTGCTGGGCGTGCGCTTGGCGTTGGGCGCGGACAGCACTGCGTGGGCGATGGGGCTGTTCTTCAGCAAGGCCGCGTTGGTGACGCTGGGTGGTGCGTACGCCGTGTTGCCCTACGTCGCGCAGCAGGCGGTGGAGGTGCAGCAGTGGCTGAGTGCGGAGCAGATGCTGACGGGCCTGGGGCTGGCCGAATCCACCCCGGGGCCGTTGATCATCGTGCTGGAGTTCGTCGGCTTCGTCGGTGGCTGGCAGCGGCCTGACATGGCTTCGCCGCTGGCTTCGGCCCTGCTGGGCGCGGGGATCACGGTGTGGGCGACGTTCCTGCCGAGCTTCCTGTTCATCCTGCCGGCGGCGCCGTGGATCGAGCGCCTGCGTGAGGTCCGCTGGCTGGGTGCGGCACTGCGCGGGATCACTGCGGCGGTGGTCGGCGCAATCGCCAGCCTGGCGTTGTGGTTCGGCTGGCAGATGCTGCGCGATGCTGCGCCGTTGCAGGTGTTGGCGACGTTGTCGATTGCCGGCGCCGCGGCTGTGGCGCTGCGGCGGGGAATCGGCGTTGCCCGGGTCGTCGCTGTGGCGGCGGTGGCCGGTGGTGCGCTGCAGTGGGCGGTGGCAAGGTAGCCGGGGCGGGATGGCGTGGCATCGCATGCCCGGTGCCGCAACCGGCGGCGGCGCATCAGGCCGGGGTGGCGTGCGTGCCCTTGCCGCGGAAGCGGCCGACGGCGTTGACCACGAACACGATCAGCGCACCGATCACCACGCCGGCGACGGCGTTGAACAGGTTTTCCCACAACCAGCCCGGCGGCAGCGCCGCCACGGCCTGCGCCCAGTGGTGCAGCCACGGCAGGCCATGGACGAGGATGGAACCGCCGACCAGGAACATCGCCGCGGTGCCGGCAATCGACAGGAAGCGCATCAGCTTCGGCGCGAAGGCAAGAATCGCGCGCCCGACCGCGCGGCTGGCATCGCCGGCGCCTTCGCGGGTCATGTGGCAGCCCACGTCGTCCAGTTTGACGATCGCCGCGACCAGTCCGTAGACACCGACGGTCATCAGCAGGGCGATGGCAACCAGCACGCCGAGCTGGGTGGAGAAGTCGCGCTCGGCAACGGTGCCCAAGGTGATGACGATGATCTCGGCCGACAGGATGAAGTCGGTGCGGATCGCACCGCGGATCTTGTCGCGTTCCCAGGCGACCATGTCCACCGAGTCGTCGGCCAGCGCTTCGAGCCGTTCGCGGTGATGCGCCTCCTCGCCGTTGCGATGCAGCCACTTGTGCAGCAGCTTTTCCGCCCCTTCGTAGACCAGGTAGCCGCCGCCGAGCATCAGCATCATGTTCACCAGCGGCACGTTCCATCCCTGCCCGTGCAGCCAGCGCTCCAGCGCCGCCAGCGCCAGCGCCGCGGGGATCAGAATGACCTTGTTGCGCAGCGAACCCTTGGTCACCGCCCAGACCACCGGCAACTCCCGCTCGGCGGCGACGCCGGTGACCTGCTGCGCGTTGAGGGCAAGGTCATCGCCCAGCACGCCGGCGGTCTTCTTGGTCGCGACCTTGGTCATGACGGAAATGTCGTCCAGCAAGGTGGCAATGTCGTCGAACAGGGCAAAGAAGCTGGAGGCCATGGCGTTGCCGCGGAAGAGGGGTGGCGGATTCTGGCACGGACCGTGTCGTCGGTGCGTGCGCGCTGGCTGATGAAGCTGCCCTCGCTATTCGGGCGGTTTGAGCCAATCCGCGCGGGTCGTGGCACCGGTTTTGCCGAGGGCCTCACGCAGCGCGTCCAGTGCCGGCGCCGCCTCGGCATCGAAGCGCCAGGGCGCATTGAGCAGCAGCAGGCCGCTGCCGTTCATGCGCAGCGGCG
Source organism: Pseudoxanthomonas suwonensis (assembly GCA_030535605.1). Lineage (GTDB taxonomy): Bacteria > Pseudomonadota > Gammaproteobacteria > Xanthomonadales > Xanthomonadaceae > Pseudoxanthomonas_B > Pseudoxanthomonas_B suwonensis_B. The sequence continues at coordinate 16,678 of JAUNRQ010000046.1, read as the reverse complement.
AATCGTCCGGCCGTACCAGCAGTTCCAGCAGCAGCGCCGAGCGTGCGGGCAGTGCGGCGGCGGCACGCTGGAACGGCTGCAGATCGCGACGGCGCTTCACCGGATACCACAGTGCCACCATGCCCTGCGGCCAGCGGGCCAGGGCCTCGCCAATGGCCGTCAGGGCGGTGTCGAATTCGCCCAGCTGCGCCTCGTAGGGCGGATCGATCAGCACCAGCCCGCGGGCCAGCCGGCGGCTGCCGTCGCGGGGTGGCAGCAGGGCGCGGATCGCGGCATAGCCGTCGCGAACGTGGATGGCGAGGCGCGGGTCCCGGCCAAGGTGGGCGCGCAGTGCCACGGCCTCTTCGGCCTGCAGTTCACAGGCAGCAATGCGGTCCACGCTCCGCAGCGCATGCGCCAGCAGCCACGGCGATCCGGGATAGGCGTCCGTGCCGTGCTGCGAGCGGCAATCATCGATCGCAGCGAGGTAGGCGTCGATCCACGCATGCCGGCCACGTTGCAGTCGGGCGACACCGGCACCCGCCTCGCCGGTACGTCGGGCTTCGTCGGCGTCCAGCCGGTACAGGCCACGGCCGGCATGGGTGTCCAGTGCGAAACAGGCCGCCGGCTTGGCCGTCAGCGCCCGGCACAACGCCAGCAGGACGACATGCTTGAGCACGTCGGCATGGTTGCCAGCATGGAAGGCGTGGCGGTAGTTCATCCGGGCCAGGACGGGTGACGAGTGGAGGGACAAGGATAGCGGGCGCTGGAGGCTGGCCCGGTGTACCAGGTGGCTGCCCGCTTGCCGGACGGGACAATGCCGCAGAATGGTGGCGAACCGTCCATGCCACGGTTGGAGCCGACCACCGCGATGCCCGCCACCTCCATGCCTGCCGTCCTGCTGGTGGAAGACGAACCGGCCATTGCCGACACCGTGTTGTACGCCCTACGCGCCGAAGGCTTCGACGCGGTGCACGTGCTGACCGCCGGCGAGGCGTTGGTGCGGGTGCAGGAGCAGGCCTTCGATCTGGCGATCCTCGATGTGGGGTTGCCGGATCTGGGCGGATTCGCGCTGTGCCGCCAATTGCAGGCCGAGCGCGCGTTGCCGGTGATCTTCCTGACCGCGCGTGATGCCGAAGTCGACCGGGTTCTCGGCTTCGAGCTGGGTGCCGACGACTACGTGACCAAGCCGTTTTCGCCACGGGAACTGGTGGCGCGGGTCCGCGCGTTGTGGAGGCGCACCCGTGCGGGCGCAAACACCGCCACGTCCGCCGGCGCCCCGGTGCCGGTGCAGGTACAGGGGCCGTTCGAGCATGATCCCGAGGGCCGGCGCATCCGCTACCACGGCCGGTTGCTGGAACTGACCCGCTACGAGTACGGCGTGCTGGCGGCGCTGCTGGCGCGTCCGGGCGCCGTGCTCTCGCGAAGTCGCTTGATGGACCTGGTCTGGAGCGATGCGCTGGACAGCACCGACCGCACCGTCGATACCCATATCAAGACACTGCGCGCCAAGCTGCGTTCGGCGCATGCCGACGCCGATCCGATCCGCACGCACCGCGGCATGGGCTACGCACTGGATGTGACGTGAAGATCGGCCTGCGCATCCTGCTGGGCTATTTCCTGATCGTGGCACTGGCCGCGCTGCTGGTGGGACGGGTGTTCGTCGAACAGATCAAGCCGGGCGTGCGGCAGGCGATGGAGGACACCCTGGGCGACACGGCCAACGTGCTGGCCGAGCTGGCCACCGACGACCTGCAGGCCGGGCGCATGAACGACGGCGGATTCGCCCGTCGCGTGCGTGCGCTGGCGTCACGCGAGGTGGGGGCGGATATCTGGGGCTTTGCCAAGCAGCGCGTGGACTATCGCGTTTACGTCACCGATGCGCGTGGCGTCGTGGTGTTCGATTCGACCGGCACCGACCTTGGTGCGGATTATTCGCGCTGGAATGATGTCTACCTGACCCTGCTTGGCCGCTATGGTGCGCGTTCGACCCGCAACGACCCCAACGACGAAGCCACCTCGGTGATGCATGTCGCCGCGCCGGTGCGCGACGCGGATGGCGCACTGATCGGCGTGTTGACGGTCGCCAAGCCGAACCGGGCGATGGCCCCGTTCATTGCCCGCAGCCAGGCGGTGGTGACGCGTTGGGGGCTGGTGTTGATGGGCGCGGCGCTGCTGATCGGCGTGCTGGCGGCGTGGTGGCTGTCACGCCAGTTGGGCAGCCTGCGACGCTACGCGCAGGCGGTCACGGCCGGCGAGCGGGCCACCCTGCCGCGGACCGCCGGCGAGTTCAACGAACTGGGCGTGGCGCTGGAGAGCATGCGCCGGCAACTGGAAGGCAAGCAGTACGTCGAGCAGTACGTGCATACCTTGACCCATGAACTGAAAAGCCCGCTGGCAGCGATCCGCGGTGCGGCGGAACTGCTGGAAGCGCCGTTGCCGGATGCCGACCGGCAGCGATTCGTGCGCAGCATCGCAACGCAAGGCGAGCGTCTGGCGCAGATGATCGACCAGCTGTTGGCGTTGGCGGCCGTCGAACATCGCCAGCGGCTGGATGCGCCGGTGCCGGTGGACCTGGGTGCGTTGCTGGACGAGGTCGCCGCGGACGTCGCCCCCGCGCTGCTGGCTGCGTCCGTGCGCCTGCACCTGCCCGCGTCGGCACCTGTCGCGACGGTGCAGGGCGATGCCTTCCTGCTGCGCCAGAGCCTGCGCAACCTGCTGGACAACGCCATTGCGTTCGCGCCACGCGACAGCGTGGTGGAAGTGACATGGCAGCAGGACGCTGGCCACTGGCGGATCGACGTGGCTGACCGCGGCCCCGGCGTGCCCGGCTATGCGCAGGATCGCGTGTTCGAACGCTTCTACTCGCTGGCACGCCCGGATGGTGGCAGCCGCGGCAGCGGTCTGGGGCTGTGTTTCGTCGCCGAAGCCGCAAGCCTGCATGGTGGCCGTGCGGCGCTGGTCAATCGCGACGGCGGCGGCGCGGTGGCCAGCCTGTGGCTGCCGGCATCGGCCGGGGTGAGCGGCACTTCATCCTGACTTCACCGGCGGGCCATGCCATGCCCACGTGGTGCTCGCAGCATGGCGGCCACCTCCGCATCGAGTCCGTCCCATGCCTGCCTCCACCACCGTCGCCTCCGCCCCGCGCTGGCGCCTGCCTGCGGGCACGCCGCGCCTGTCACTGTTGGTGAAGGCGGCCACCGTCGGCCTGCTGTGCCTGTTGCTGCTGATCCCGCTGGGGATGATCCTCGGACTGGTGTCGGAACGGCAGGGCTATCGCAACCTGGCAGTCGAACAGGTCGCCGCCAGTTCCGCGCAGGCGCAGGTGCTGGCGGCGCCGGTACTGGTGGTGCCGTACGTGGAACAGGTCGAAGTGGAGGAGGTCGATCGTGATGGTGGCCGCCGCACGCTCTGGCGCGAGCAGTCGGGCCACTGGCTGTTTTTTCCGGCCCACTTCGAGCTTGACGGCAGTTTGCAGCCGGAAAGCCGGCAACTGGGGTTGCACGAGGTTCGGGTCTACACGCTGGCCGCTGCCATGCAGGCCCGCTTCGATGCGCGCATTCCCGACAACCCCGACCCGACGCGACCGCGGCGCATCGGCCAGCCGCAACTGCGGTGGGACATTTCCGACGTGCGTGGGCTGCTCGGCACGCCCGTGCTGCAGGTGAATGGCCAGCGGCAGACATTGCAGCAGGGTGCCGGGGAGCGCAGTGGCGTGCACGCAATGCTTCCGGCGCCGGTGGCCGGGGAACGGCTGCAGTGGTCGGTGCGCATGGATCTTGACATCGCCGGCACCGAATCGTTGTCGGTGATGCCGCTGGCGGACGAGAACCGGGTCACATTGGCATCGCCGTGGCCGCATCCGCAGTTCAACGGAGCGTTCCTGCCGGGTCGTCGCGAGGTGGCGACAGGCGGCTTCCGGGCCGACTGGCAGGTGTCGGCGCTGGCCTCGCAAGCGCAGGCGCAATACCGTGCCGGTGGGGATGCCGTGGTCGACAGCTTCGGCGTGGCGCTGGTCGAGCCGGTCAACGTGTACTCGATGAGCGAGCGCGCGACCAAGTACGGCTTCCTGTTCGTGCTGCTGACCTTCGGCGGCTTCCTGCTGCTGGAAGTGGTGCGTCGGCTGCGCATCCACCCGATCCAGTACGGCCTGGTCGGCGTGGCGCTGGCGCTGTTCTTCCTGCTGCTGCTGAGCCTGTCCGAGCACATCGCCTTCGCCCCGGCCTACCTGGTCGCGGCCGCCGCCTGCCTGCTGCTGCTGGGGTTCTATGTAGGGAGCATCCTGCACAGTCGTGTGCACGGACTGGGGTTCGCTGCTGCACTGGCGTTGCTGTACGCGGCGTTGTACGGCCTGCTGGTGTCCGAGGACAACGCGCTGGTGCTGGGTGCGGGATTGCTGTTTGTCGTGGTGGCCGCGGTGATGGTGATGACCCGGCACATCGACTGGTATCGGGTCGGGGGAGAACAGGACTGAGCTGCGATCCCTCCCGGGCGCCAGGAGGGACCGCGCCGCGATGACCGGCGGCGGTATGCCGGGCGGTTTTGGCCGTCGGGCAGGTGCAGGCGGCCACAGCGTGACCGCCAAGCCGTGCCGACATCGCCGTCAACCGGCGTGACCTATGGCATGCGCCAGTCGCCTTGTGCGGGGCTACGGTCATGGCTTTCGTCCAGATCGTTCCCGGAGCTTTCCATGCGTGCTGCCGCCGCCCGTGTTTGTCTGGGGCTTTCGTTGGCCCTGTTGCTGTCGCCGCTGGCGTCCGCGGCCGAGCCCGTCGACCATGCGATGGTCGCGAAGATCCGGGCCGAAGCCTTCCAGCGTTCGCAGGTGATGGAGACGCTGCGTGGCCTGACCGAGGGCATCGGCCCGCGCCTGACCAATTCCCCGGCCATGGCCGAGGCCAACCGCTGGACCGCCGATCGCCTGCGTGGCTGGGGCTTGGCCAATGTCCACCAGGAGCCGGTCGAGGACTTCGGTCGCGGCTGGGAGTTCTCTTCGGCCAGCGTGGAAATGGTCAGCCCGCGACGGATGCCGATGCATGCGCTGCCCAAGGCGTGGACGCCCGGCACCAATGGCACCGTCGAAGGCGAGGTGGTGATCGCCAAGCTCGACAGCATGAAGGCGCTGGAGGAACAGCGTGGCAAGCTGCGTGGCAAGATCCTGCTGCTGTCCGATGCGCGCGACTACAAGCCCGGCACCAATCCCGACTTCCATCGTCATGACGACGCCAGCCTTGGCGATCTGCAGCAGTCCACCGTGCCGCCGGATCGACCGGCCGCGGACCGTGCCCAGGACACCCGCCGCTGGCAGGAGCGGATGGCATTGCAGCAGGCGGTGAACCGCTTCCTCGAGGAGGAAGGCGTGCTAGCGGTGATCGGCATCAGCGGCTGGGACAACGGCATCATCCGCGTCGGTGGAGGTGGCTCGCGCCGTGCCGGCGAGCCGGTCGGCGTGACCGACCTGGCGATGATCTCGACCCACTACAACACCCTGATGCGCGCCGTGCAGCGCGGCCAGACGCCGCGCCTGCGCATCAACGTCGATGCGCGCTTCACCGACGACGCCAACCAGCCCGCCTACAACACCATCGCCGAACTGCCCGGCGGCAACCGCCGCGACGAGATCGTGATGCTGGGCGCGCACCTGGATTCATGGCACACCGGAACGGGTGCGTCCGATAACGCCGCCGGCGTGGCGGTGATGATGGAGGCCATGCGCATCCTCAAGGCGGTCGGCGCGCAGCCGCGGCGGACCATCCGCCTGGGCCTGTGGACGGCGGAAGAACAGGGGCTGATCGGTTCGGCCGCACACGTCGCGCGCCACTATGCGGCGCATCCCGAGCCGACCGATCCGGCGCAGCGTGCGCTGCCGGAGCGCCTGCGCGAGCCGACCGGCCCGTTGCGTCGCACCCGCGACCACGAGCGCTTCTCGGTGTACTTCAACATGGACAACGGCAGCGGCCGCATCCGAGGCATCTATGCCCAGGAAAACTTCGCCGCCATGCCGATCTTCGAAGCGTGGTTGCGGCCCTTCCACGACATCGGCGCCACGACCGTGGCCACGCGCAACACCGGCAGCACCGACCACATCCCGTTCGACCGCGTCGGCCTTCCGGGCTTCCAGTTCATCCAGGATCGCCTGGACTACTTCACCAATGTCCACCACAGCCACCTGGACACCTTGGACCATGTGCCCCCGGAAGACCTGAAGCAGGCTGCCGCGATCATCGCCACCTTCGCCTGGCACGCGGCGACGCGCGACGAGAAGATGCCGCGCAAGCCGCTGGTCGACGAGCAGGGCTGATCGGCGCGGTCAGCGCCTGCCCCGGATGACGCGCAAGACGCCCGATGCCCCGGAGGATCCCGCGCTGGGCACGGGTGTCGCCGTCGGGCTGGCCGCCGGCACGGCGGCGGGCGTCGCGCTGGACAACATCGCCGTGGGCATGGCCGTCGGCATCGCACTGGGCGCGGCGCTGGGCACCTTGTTGGCACGACGACCTCCCGACCCGCCGGACGACGACACCTCGCCGCACTCGTAGGAGCGAATTCATTCGCGACCGGCAATGTTGCGGCGATGTGGACCCGTCGCGAATTGAATTCGCTCCCACGATGGGGAGGGGCCGGGTCAGCCGAAGTACGAGGCTCCCGGCACGATCCAGATCGACACGAGTGCCAATGCGCTGCCGATGCCGGTCGCGGCAAGCACGTCGCTGGGATAGTGCAGCCCCAGCACCACGCGCGATGCCGCGACGCTGGCACTGAAGGGGATCAGCAGCCACGCCAGGACCGGGAAGTAGGCCAACGCCACCAAGGTGAAGCCGACCGCGTGCAGGGTATGGCCGGAGGGGAAGCTGAACTCGTCCAGTGGCGCGATCCACGCCTGTACCCGGCGATCACTGGCGAACGGACGTGGCCGCTTGGTCCAGTGTTTCAGCGACTTGTACAGCAGCAGCGAGACGACGCTGATGCCGGCCATGTGCAGTGCCGCCTGCACGCCCCGGCTGCCGCCGAAAACTGCCAGCGCACCCATCAGCAGGTACCAGAACACGCCGTCGCCCAAGCGGCTGACCACGGCGAAGTAGCGCAGTGCCGCGCGCTTGCCGCACCAGTGGTTGACCCGGCGGCACCAGTCGCGGTCGCTCAGTGCCCAGCGTTCACGCGGCGAGAGGCTGCGCATGTTGTCCCCTCCAGTGTCCGGAAATCCGCAGCAGCACTTCATCGAAGTCGGCGGCCACCTGGGCCGGGCGCAACTTGGCGACGGCCTCGCGCGCGTTGGACGCCATCTGCCGGCGCAGCGCGTCATCGGTTGCAAGGCGCACGCAGGCGGCGATGAAGGCGTCGTCGTCGCGGCCATCGACGGCCGCGCCGCTGATGCCGTCGCGCAGGTGTTCCTTTGCCGCGCCGTAGTTGAACGCGACAGTGGTCACGCCACTGGCCATCGCTTCCAAGGTGACGTTGCCGAAGGTTTCGGAATGGCTCGGGAACACGAACAGATCGGTGCTGGCGAACCATCGCGCCAGCTCGTCCCCGCGCTGCAGGCCGGCAATGATGAAGTCCGGGTTGGCCTTGGCGATCGCGTCCAGTTCCGGGCCGATGCCGATCCAGACGAACTTCGCATCCGGCCGCTGGCGCTGGATTTCACGGAACGCGCGGACCGCCAAGCCGAGGTTCTTTTCGGCGGCGATCCGCCCCATGTAGGACACCACCAGGTCCTCGTCGCCCACACCCCATTCGGCGCGCAACGCCGGGTCGCGGCGCGACGGGTCGAACTGCCGCGTATCGACCGCGCGCGGCATGTGCACGACATCGTCGAACTGCTCGCGGATGAGGAAATCGGCCAGTTCGCAGGTCGGCACGATGGTGGCCCGGGAGCGGTTGTGGAAGCCGCGCATCCACTTCAGCGCCAGCGGCTCGAGGAAGCCGACGCCATAGTCGCGGGTGTATTCATCGAAGCGCGTGTGGAAACCCGACGCCACCGGGATGCCGAGCTTCTCCGCCGCGCGCATCGCCGACCACCCCAGCGGGCCTTCGGTGGCGATGTACACGGCATCCGGCCGCGCCGCCTGCCACTGGCGGATCAACGTGCCTGTGGACGGAAAACCGAAGCGCATGCCCGGGTAGCGTGGGATCTGCGCGCTGCGCACCAGCAGCTCGTGCGGCTGCGACCGGTCGGCGTCGCTCTGCCGTGGTCGCACCACCGACACATCGTGGCCGCGGGTGCGCAGGCCCTGCTCCAGCCCCTGCACGGTCAGCGCAACGCCGTTGACCTCGGGTGGATAGGTTTCGGTGACGATGGCATAACGCATGGATGCAGGTCTCCGTTTGCACCATGCTGCGACGATGGAGTGACTTCCCGGTTGCGGCGGGATGACGCCGGGATGACGCTGAAGCGGGGGTTCAGGTCCCATTCGGTGCGGAAGGGCGCAACCGGTGCCAGTCTGACGGCGGCCGATGACGACCGGTTTGCAGCGAGCGGTCATCGTTGCCGTTGGTCCGGGCGCAAATGCGCATGCCGCCCGCGTGGTGATCGGACCGCTGCTCCCACGGGCCGTCGACCGGCCGGTGTTGCCGTCATCCCGGCTCGTCGATGGCGAGGACACACCGTGCCAACCGCATCGGCGCCTCGTCAGGAGTTGCCGCAGGCGACCAGTTGCGCGCGCCTGCGCTCGAACGCGGCGATGGCGTCATCCACCGTCACCAGGGCCATGACATCGTCGAATTCGATCTTGGTGCCCCATTTCAGGGCGTCGCCAGGCTTGCCGAGGAACTTGCGCGCGGCATCGTCGTAGCGGTCCACGCTGAAACTCAGGTCGGAATAGGTGCCGCTGCGGCGTGGATTGCTGGCCGCGTGCAGTCCCAGCACCTTGGCACCCATGGCGTTGGCGATGTGCATGGGGCCCGAGTCCGGGGTGGCCACCAGCGTGGCGCGGGCCAGCAATGCCGGCAGTTGCTTGAGCGTGTCCTTGCCGATCAGATCCAGCAGCGGTGCGCGGCTTTGCGCGGCGATGGCATCGCCGGTGTCGCGTTCCAACTGGCTGCGGCCGCCACACAGCACCACGCGCCAGCCGGCGTCGTCGGCGTGGTCGGCCAATGCCGCCCAGCGTTCGGGGTACCAGTTGCGGCGCACATGGCTGGAACACGGCGAGATCAGCAACGCCGGGCGGCCATCGTCCGGCCATTGCGCCGCGGCCCAGGCGTGGGCGTCGTCCGGGACCGGCAGGTTCCATGCCACGTCGGTCTGCTTCAGCCCCAGCGGTTCGCAGAAGCTGCCGATGGCATCGAGCACGTGGATGCCGGAGCGCGCGGGGATGCGTTCGTTGATGAACAGCCCGTGCAGATCCCTGGAACGTGCGTGGTCGTAGCCGATGCGCCGCCGTGCCGGGACGAACGCCGACAGCAGGTTGGCGCGCGCGGCGACCTGCATCTGCAACAGCACGTCGAACCGCCGTCCGCCGTTGCGCGCCAGCAACTCCCGGTGCATCACGCGCATGCCGGCCAGCCCGGTGCTCTTGTCGTATTCGACAAAATCCACCCCCGGCAGGCCGTCCAGCAACCGCCGTTCCCCCTTGCCGATGATCCAGGTCAGCGGCAAGTCCGGCCACGCCTTCTGCAGCGTGTGCACCAGGGGCAGCACGTGGGTGACGTCGCCCAGCGCCGACAGTCGCAACAGGCACAGGGAGGCAGGCGCGGGGCCGGGGTGGCTGGCGTTCGGGTGCATCCGGTTAGACTCGCATGATGGCCTCGCCGACCGCTACTGCCACCGCCGACATGCCCGCCGACGCGGCACCTCCGACGCGCATGTCGTGGCCTTCCGTGGGCGGCGCGATCATCGCCGATGCGGCGCTGCCTGCGCCGCGGCCGGAGTGGTTCGATCCCGCGGCCTGGGGCGAAGCGGCGCGACCGGTGGCCGAAGGTGGGCGCGGTGCCGCCTGGTATGTCGACGCGCCCTTCGGTGCCGCCTTGCTGCGCCATTACCGTCGCGGTGGCCTGGCGGCGAAGATCAGCCGCGACCGTTACGTCTGGCGTGGCGAGGCTCAGGTGCGCAGCGTCGCCGAGTGGCAGCTGACGCGTTCGCTGTTCGATGCCGGCCTGCCGGTCGCCCGACCGCTGGCCGCGTTCTACGCCCGCGAGGGACGGTTCTATCGCGCCGCGATCCTGCTGCAGCGCCTGCACGACGTGCGGCCCCTGGCAGCGCTGGCCTCCGACGGCGTGGCGCCGTGGGCAGCGACGGGCGACCTGGTCGCACGCTTCCATCGTGCCGGTCTCGACCATGCCGACCTCAATGCCCACAACATCCTGTTCGACCGGCAAGGGCAGGGCTGGCTGATCGATTTCGACCGCAGCCGTCTGCGGCGACCCTCGCGCGCCTGGCGCGAAGCCAACCTGGCACGTCTGTTGCGTTCCCTGCAGAAGCTGCGCGGCGGGCGCAGTCGCGATGCGGTCGACGCCGATTTCGCACGCCTGCGCGAGGCCTACGACCGCGCGTGGAGCGCATCGGAATGAGCTGGGCGCTGCATTTTCACGGGGTCGGCAATTCCGCGGCCACCGAACTGGGCTCGGCGATGGCCAGCATCGAACGGGACGGCCGTCCGTGGCTGACCATCGATTGCGGCGGGGACGGGCTGACCGCCTTCCTTGCCCATCACGGCCATCCGCCGGATGCCTTGTTCATCACCCACGCCCATCTCGACCATGTCGGCGGCTTCGAGCGCCTGTTCGGGATGGGCTGGTTCGACGAGGGCCGCCGTGGCCGGATCCGCGTGTACGTGCCGGCCAAGCTGCTGCCCCTGCTGCACCAGCGCGTGGCCGACTACCCGAACGTGCTGGCCGAAGGCGGCGTGAACTTCTGGGAAGCCTTCCGCCTGATCCCGGTGGGTGCGCGTTTCTGGCACGATGGGCAGATGCTGGAAACATTCCCGGTCCGACATCACTGGCCGGACAGCGCCTTCGGATTGCGCCTGCCGGGTGCGCTCGCATTCACCGGCGACACCCGCCCGATCCCCGAGGTGCTGGCCGCGGTCGCGGGCGCCGGCGAGGTGATCGCGCACGATTGCGCGCTGCACGGCAATCCGTCGCACAGCGGCATCGACGACCTGGAGCGCGAGTATCCGCCGGCACTGCTGGCCCGCTGCGTGCTCTATCACCATGCCTCGGCCGACGACGCGCGCCAGTTGCAGGCCCGTGGCCACCGCGTGGCCATGCCCGGGGAGCGCATCGCCTTGCCGACACCGCAACCGTTGCAGGTGGACTGGACATGAGCGCCTGCCTGCCGCATCCGCTGCTGCACACCGCCGCCCATCCACAGGACCTGCTCGGGCGGCCGTTGCATGACCTGCGCCTTTCGGTGATCGATGCCTGCAACTTCCGTTGTCCGTACTGCATGCCCGCGGAGAAGGTCGGCCCGTTGCATGGCACCGATGCCGGCAGCCGCTTGTCCTTCGCGCAGATGGAAACGCTGGTGCGTGGTTTCGTGGCGCTGGGCGTGCGCAAGCTGCGCATCACCGGCGGCGAGCCGCTGCTGCGCAAGGACCTGCCGACGCTGATCGCCCGGCTGGCGGCCATCGAAGGACTGGACGACCTGGCCCTGACCACCAACGGCAGCCTGCTGGCGCGGCACGCCAAGGCCTTGCGTGCGGCGGGTCTTTCGCGCATCACTGTCAGCGTGGACACGCTTGACCACGAGGGCTTCCGCGTCTTGTCCGGCGGTCGCGGAGAGCTGCACGACGTGCTTGACGGCATCCAGGCCGCACGCGATGCGGGTTTCTCTCCGATCAAGTTCAACTGCGTGGTGCAGCGCGGGGTGAATGACGACCAGCTGTTGCCGCTGGTGGATTACGCCCGTCGCCACGGCGACGTGATGCGCTTCATCGAATACATGGACGTGGGCACCTGCAACGGCTGGCGTCGTGAGCGGGTGGTGCCCTCGCGCGAGATCCACGCCGCGATCCACGCGCGCTGGTCGCTGCGACCGCTGGACGCCAACTATCGTGGCGAAGTGGCCAAGCGCCATGCCTTCATCGACGGCCAGGGCGAAGTCGGCTTCGTCAGTTCGGTCAGTGCACCGTTCTGCGGCGACTGCCATCGTGCCCGCGTCTCGGCCGATGGCCGCCTGTACACCTGCCTGTTCGCCGGTGACGGACATGACGTGCGAGAGGCGCTGGACGCGGGCGAGGCGGCGCTCATCGAGCGTGTCGCCGGCCTGTGGCGCCGCCGCGGCGACCGTTACAGCGAACAGCGTGGTCGCGATGCCGCGTCCCGGCGGCATGTGGAAATGTTCCTGATCGGAGGTTGAGATGGCCCATGAACTGACCCACGTCGATGCCGCCGGGCATCCACGGATGGTCGATGTTTCGTCGAAGACCGTGAGTGCCCGGCAGGCCAGTGCGCGCGCCAGCGTGGTGTTCCCGGCGGAGGTCGCCGTGCGCCTTCGCATGGACGGCATGCGCGGGCGCAAGGGCGCGGTGGTCGACACCGCCATCATCGCCGGCACCATGGCCGTCAAGCGCACGCATGAGCTGATCCCGTTCTGCCACCCGTTGCCGATCGATGGCTGCGACTTCGCCATCGACTGGCGCGACGACCACACCCTGGAGATCGATTGCAGCGTGCGCACGTTGCACCGGACCGGGGTGGAAATGGAGGCCATGACCGGTGCCAGCGTCGCCGCGCTGACCGTCTATGACATGTGCAAGGCATTGAGCCACGACATCGTCATCGGGCCGGTCCGCCTGCTTGCCAAGCGCGGCGGCAAGCGCGACGTCGGTGGTGACGGCGGCACGGCAGGGGCGGAGGGCGCGGCATGACCACGGTCGAGGTGCTGTATTTCGCCAGCCTGCGTGATGCCGCAGGCGTCGAGCGCGAGAGCGTGCAGAGCGGTGCCGCCGATCTTGCCGCGTTGTACGAGGAGCTGCGCCGGCGCCACGGGTTCGCGTTCGACGCCAGTCGCCTGCGGGTTGCGGTGGATGGCGACTTCGCCCGCTGGAGCGATGCGCCGCGCGCCGGCAGCGAAGTGGTGTTCATTCCGCCGGTCAGCGGCGGATGAGCGCGCCCGTGTTCCGGATCGCCGAGTCGTCGATCGATGCCGATGCGCTGCACGCGCGGCTGCAGCATCCGCAGGCCGGTGCCTGCCTGGTGTTCGAGGGCCGGGTGCGCAATCACAACGAAGGTCGCGCCGTCGATGGCCTGCGTTACGAGGCCTATGTGGAACTGGCCGAGCGCGAAGGCCGGGCCATCCTCGAGCAGGCGCAGGAGAAGTTCGGTCTGCTGGCATTGGTCTGCGAGCACCGCATCGGCTCGTTGGCCATCGGTGATCTCGCGGTCTGGGTCGGCGTGGCCAGTGCCCATCGCGACGCGGCATTCCCGGCCTGTCGCTGGATCATCGACGAGGTCAAGGCGCGGGTGCCGATCTGGAAACACGAGCGCTACGCCCAAGGCGATGCCGGTTGGCTGCATCCCGAAGAAGGTGCGGGTGGCAGGGAGCCGAAGTCATGAGGCGGTCGATCCGGTGCCGGATGGGCGCCGGCGTGCTGCTGGCGTTGGCGGTGAGCGCCTGTGCAGGCACGCGCAGCGAACCAGCCACGACCGGGGTGCCGCCGCCGGTGGCCGGTGAACTGCTGGTCGGCAACAAGTCCGGCGACAGCGTGTGGCGCATTTCACTGGCCGATGGTCGGAAACTCGGCGAATTCGCCAGCGGCCACCAGCCGCACGAGATCGGCGTTGCCGCCGACGCCGCCCGGGTACTGGTCAGCAATTACGCCGACGACCCCCGCGGCAACAGCCTGAGCTTGTTCGACACCAGCAGTGGCGAGGTCCGCACCGTCCAGCTCGGCAAAGGCGTGCGACCCCACGGGTTGGCGCCCATTCCCGGCAGCAGCGACTGGCTGGTCACCGCCGAAGGCCTGTCGCAACTGCTGCGGGTGGACGTGGCCGACGGACGCATCGTCCGACGCATGCCGGTGGGCGAGGGCATCGCCCACATGGTCGCCACCGATGGTCGGGCCGCGTTCGTCACCCATTTGCGCAGCGGCACGCTCACGCGCGTGGATCTGTCCAGCGGGCAACGCACGCACACGGTCGAGACCGGCGCCGGTGCCGAAGGCGTCGCCGTGCGGCCGGGTGCAGACGAGGTGTGGGTCGGCAATCGCGCGGCCGATACCGTCACGGTGCACGCCAGCGACGACTTGCGCCTGCTGGCGACCTTGCCCAGTCCCGGCTTCGCCATCCGTGTCGCCTTCACGGCAGACGGCCGCCATGCACTGGTGACCAACGCCCATGCCGCGCGCCTGGCGGTATTCCATGCCACCAGCCGCCGCCAGGTGGCCGATGTGCCGCTGGCGCGCGAGGGCGTCGCCTACCGCGAAACCCTGCTGGGCCAGGCCGCCCTGCCGATCGGCGTCATCGCCGATCCCTCGCGTCCACGCGTGTACGTCGCCATCAGCGGTGGTGACGAGATCGCGGTGGTCGACAGCGAACGCTGGCAGGTGGTGGATCGCTGGCAGACAGGCCGCGAACCGGATGCGCTCGGGCTGTTGCCGCCGCGCTGACGCAGTGGCCTGATGCGGTGGCGATCGGGAGTGGGCTCTGCTGGCCGCAAACCCGCGTCCCGCAAACCCCATGCAACCGCCGAAAAGGCGGCGGCCCCGCCGGCTGGCCTCGGCACCCGCATCACCCGATACCGTTGCTGCCTTCCGGCCCTGGCGGAGTTTTCAGGTTGGCGTCGCGAGGGGCCGACAGGGCCACCATGGAAGCTGTCGATGACCGGACGGCCGGTCAAGCAGGCCATTGTACGGCAACGCCGTGGTGCCGCGCAGCAGCCCTTGCCCCGCGATTCACCGGGTTCCTTGTTCCGCGGCCCCGCGGCGGCTAGAATTGCGGCCCCGTTCCTGCCATCGCAGGGCGCGGTCCGGAGAGGTGTCCGAGTGGTTGAAGGAGCACGCCTGGAAAGTGTGTAAGCGTCTAAACCGCGCTTCGAGGGTTCGAATCCCTCTCTCTCCGCCAGATTTCCGCCGACGCCTCCTCCGGGAGGCGTCGTTCGTTGCCGGCGACGGGCCGGCGCTTGCCATGCATGGCAAAATGGACCGATGAGCTATCTCGTCCTCGCCCGCAAGTGGCGCCCCCGGCGGTTTGCCGAACTGGTCGGGCAGGAGCACGTGGTGCGGGCGCTGAGCAATGCGCTGGAAAGCGGGCGCGTGCATCACGCCTTCCTGTTCACCGGCACGCGCGGGGTCGGCAAGACCACCATCGCCCGCATCTTCGCCAAGTCGCTGAACTGCGAATCGGGGACTTCCGCCGATCCCTGCGGCACCTGCGAGGTCTGCCAGGCGATCGATGCCGGCCGCTTCATCGACCTGCTGGAAATCGACGCCGCGTCCAACACCGGCGTGGACGACGTGCGCGAGTTGATCGAGAACGCGCAGTACATGCCGTCGCGCGGCCGCACCAAGGTGTACCTGATCGACGAAGTGCACATGCTGTCGAAGGCGGCGTTCAACGCGCTGCTGAAGACGCTGGAAGAGCCGCCGGGCCATGTGAAGTTCCTGCTGGCGACCACCGATCCGCAGAAGCTGCCGGTGACGGTGCTCTCGCGCTGCCTGCAGTTCAACCTCAAGCGCCTGGACGAGGAGCAGATCAGCGGGCAGATGCGTCGCATCCTCGAAGCCGAAGGCATTGCCGCGGACGACGGCGCGATCCGCCAGTTGTCACGCGCCGCCGACGGCAGCCTGCGTGACGGGCTGTCGCTGCTGGACCAAGCCATCGCCTATGCCGGTGGTGCGCTGGACGATGCCGTGGTCACGGCAATGCTGGGCACCGTCGATCGCGGTCGGGTGGGGGCGCTGCTGGCGTCGCTGGCCGACGGCGATGGCGAGCGCCTGTTGGCGGAAATCGCGGAGCTGGCGGAGTTCTCACCCGATTGGAAGGCGGTGCTGGAAGCCGTCGCCGAAGCGTTGCACCGCGTGCAGGTGCGCCAGCTGGTGCCGAAGGCAGCCGTTGAAGACGACGGCCTGGACCTGGACGGCCTGGCCGCTGCGCTGCGTCCGGAAGTGGTGCAGCTGTGGTACCAGATGGCGCTGCTTGGCGGTCGCGATCTGCCGCTGGCACCCAGCCCGCGCGCCGGGTTCGAAATGGCGTTGTTGAGGATGCTCGCGTTCCGGCCGATGCCGGGCGGCGAAGATGCGACCGCGGATGGTCCGGCTGCGGCCTCGGTCCGCCCCGGTCTGCGTGGTGCGGCGGCGGCCCGCGCGGCATTGCAGGACCGCGCGCCCGCGGCCCAGCCGGCGCGTCGCAGTGCGCCGGCTCCCGTGCCGGAATCGCCACCGCCGCAGCCGGCCCCGGCACGTGCAGCGGTGGCCAGTGACCATGCAGCCCCGTCCGTGCCGCAATCCGCGTCGCCGGCACCCGATGCCGCGTCTGCCGGTCGCGCTGCCGCCGGCGGACTTGATGCGACCGGCTGGCTGGAGCTGGCCGGCACCCTGAACCTTGTCGGCCCGGTGCGGCAGTTGGCCATGCATTCGGGCTTCGTGTCCTTTGCCGACGGCCTGCTGCAACTGTCGCTGTCGCCGGCCGACGAACACCTGAAGGCCCCGGCGCTGGTGCGCCTGCTGGCCGAGGCGCTGGCGCCACGACTTGGTGGCGCACCGCAGATCCGCTTCACCCTGGCCGATGACCAGCCGGCCGATACCTTGCACCAGCGCCACGAGCGCCA
>JAUNRQ010000045.1 GCA_030535605.1 Pseudoxanthomonas suwonensis | reverse complement strand
AAGCGTACGAGAAATTTCCACTTCTGATGTCAGCTAACCTGTGGGGGGATTACCGGGGGTCTTGGAGGTCTATGTTCGACCGACACAGATAGCCTTGCGCGCGATGAGAGCCAGGCGAGTTGCTGAGTAGCTCAAACACCGGTCTTCGAAGTTGCCAGCGGCCACCAAGCCTCCATGGGCCACTCCACGCAGATGATGCTGGCTGCTGCCACAATGGCCCCATGAGCCAACTCCAGAACATCGAAGCCATCGAACGGCGCCTGTGGAGCGCCGCCGACCTGTTGCGGGCCAACTCCGGCCTTGCCAGCAACGAGTACTTCATGCCCGTGATGGGCCTGATCTTCCTGCGCCATGCCTATAGCCGATATTTGGCGGTGAAGCCGGTAATTGAAGCCAGCTTGCCCAGCCGCGGCGACAAGACGCGCACCCTGACCAAGGAAGACTTCGGCCAGCAGGGCGCCATCTACCTGCAGCCCGAAGCCCAGTTCGATCACCTAGTCAGTCTGCCGGATTCAGCCGACCGTGCCGCCGCCATCATCGCGGCCATGGACGGCATCGAGGCCGACTACGCCGCCCTGCGCGGGGTGCTGCCCAAGGCCGACTACCAGAAGATCGGCAACGACGACCTGGGCGAGCTGCTGCGCAAGCTCAATCCGGAAGAACTCAAGACCGCCAACGGCGACATCTTCGGCCGCATCTACGAGTACTTCCTGACCCAGTTCGCCGACCAGGGCGCGCACGACGGCGGCGAGTTCTTCACGCCCATCTCCATCGTGCAGATGATCGCCAACCTGATCGAGCCGGAGCGCGGCAGCGTGCTGGATCCGGCCTGCGGGTCCGGCGGCATGTTCGTGCAGAGCGCCAACCTGGTGGAGCGCAACCACGGCGACCCCAGCAAGGCTCTGACCTTCTGGGGCATGGAGAAGAACGCCACCACCATCAAGCTGGCGCAGATGAACCTGGCCGTGCACGGGCTGCAGGGCAACATCGCCGAGGCCATCAGCTACTACAGCGATCCCCACGAGCTGGTGGGCAAGGCCGATTACGTGATGGCCAACCCCCCGTTCAACGTGGACGAGGTGGACGCGGAAAAGGTCCGCAACGACCCGCGCCTGCCGTTCGGCCTGCCCGGCGTGAACAAGGCGGGCAAGGTCAGCAACGGCAACTACCTGTGGATCTCGTACTTCTACAGCTACCTGTCCAAGCGTGGGCGCGCCGGTTTCGTGATGTCCTCGCAGGCGTCCAGCGCGGGGCGCGACGAAGCCAGGGTGCGCCAGAAGCTGGTGGAAACCGGCGACGTGGACGTGATGATGGCCATCCGCGGCAACTTCTTCTACACCCGCACCGTGCCCTGCGAGCTGTGGTTCTTCGACAAGGCCAAGCCCGCGCAGCATCGCGACCACGTCCTGATGCTGGATGCGCGCAACGTCTACCGCAAGGTGACGCGCAAGATCTACGACTTCAGCCCGGAGCAACTGGCCAACCTGACCAGCATCGTCTGGCTCTACCGCGGCCAGCAGGGCCGCTTCCTGGCGCTGGTGCGGGAGCATCTGCTGGCCTGCATCCAGGCCGCCCTAGCCAGCCAGGCTCCACTGCGCGAGGCGCACGAGGCGCTGGCCGCATGGGCCAACCTGCTGCGCAGCCCCCTGCAGGAAGGCGACGCCCTGACGGCGCAGGTGGCGCTGGATGATGCCCTGACGCAGTTCAACCGGGATGTCGTGGCCTTCCACACCCAGGCCAATGCCGTCGCCGCGGACTGGATCTCGGACGGTGCGGGCAACAGCGAGCTGCACGAAGCGGCAGCCAAGCTTGCACCGCTGGCCGACGCCAGCCGGGACCTGATCAAGGCGGTGGACCACCTCTACAAGCTGGCCGGGCATGCGCTGGACGCCTTCCAAGGCGAAGCCAACAGCCGCGACCTCAACCGCCAGCGCAGGGCCGCGGACGAGGCCCGCAGGGCAGCGGTGGAGGCGCTCAAGCCGGTGCGATACTTCCACCGGCAGGCGCTGTGGCTGCAGGAACGCTTCCCTGACGCCGAACTGCGTGATGTGCCGGGGCTGGTGAAGCGGGTCAGCCGCGCCGAGATCGAAGCCAATGACTGGTCCCTGACGCCAGGCCGCTACGTCGGCGTGGCGCCGGAGGAGGTGGACGAGGACTTCGACTTCGAGGCCGCGCTGCGCGACATCCATGTCGAGCTGAATGGCTTGAACGAGGAGGCGGTGGCGCTGGCGGCGAGGATTGCGCGCAACTTCGAGGAGTTGGGGGCGTGACCTTCCCTTCGGTGCAGCTTCAAGATCTCGCTCTGACCCAAAAAGGAGCCATCGTTTCAGGCCCGTTCGGATCAAGCATTAGTGCGAAGTACTTCGTAGAAGACGGCATTCCTGTAATTCGAGGGAATAATCTCACCATCGGAGGTGCGAAGTTTGTCGATGAGGGATTTGCCTACCTCACAGAGGAGAAGGCCTCTGAATTTCGGAACTGCGAGGCGCTGATAGATGATCTGATCTTCACTGCCGCAGGATCAATAGGGCAGGTCGGAATCATTCCTAAGGATGCCAAGTACCCTCGATACATCATCTCGAACAAGCAACTGCGTGTCCGAGTTGATTCGGTAAGAGCAAATCCACTTTTTGTCTACTACTGGCTAACTTCACCAGTGATGACGAAATACATCATCAGTCAGAACAATGGCGGTGCGGTTCCGCTTCTAAATCTCGGGATCATTAAGAAGCTACCTGTGCCGTACCCATCGGTTCTAGTGCAGGACAGAATTGTTGCGCATATTGCGGCCTACGACGACCTCATCGAAAACAACCGCCGTCGCGCCGCGCTGTTGGAGCAATCCGCCCGCCTGCTGTACCGCGAATGGTTCGTGCATCTGCGCTTCCCCGGTCACGAGCACGTCAAGGTGGTCGATGGCGTGCCGGAGGGTTGGGAGCGCAAGCCGTTGTCATCACTTGCCGAAATCAACGCGCGCTCTCTGCACGGGAAGCATGACGGTGAGATTGAATATATCGATATCGCTTCAGTGACCACTGGCTCTATCAATGAGTCCACTGCTTATCGCTTTTCCGATGCTCCTAGTCGTGCACGACGCGTTGTTCGCCATGGGGATATTATTTGGTCATGCGTGCGCCCAAATCGTGCTTCCTACGCGATGGTGTGGCAACCGATTGATAATCTCATTGCATCGACTGGTTTTTGCGTCATCAGTCCAATGCGTCTGCCGCCCACCTACGCTTACTTCGCGCTCTCCACGAAAGACTTCATTGGCTACCTGACAAGCAACGCCAAAGGCGCGGCCTATCCGGCAGTTGTGGCAAGCGACTTCGAGAAATACGAAATCCTTGTTCCGTCTACGTCAGTCCTCAGCGATTTCCGAGCCGCAACCGAGACGTCGTTCGACATGATTGAAACTCTTAAGCGTCAGAACGAAAAGCTCCGTCAGGCTCGCGACCTCCTGCTCCCCCGCCTGATGAGCGGAGAGCTGGCGGTTTGATAGGCTGAAGTAGAGGGAGCTTCCGCATGGCGTTGAACGAAGACACGCTGGTCCAAGAGACCACCGCTGACTACTTGCGCGATGCGCTGGGTTGGCGCAGCGAGTACGCCTACAACACCGAGGTGCTGGGTCCGGAGGGGAGCTTCGGCCGCAAGAGCGAACAGGACGTGGTGCTGACCCGCATCCTGGGCGAGAAACTGATCGCGCTGAATCCGGGGCTGCCCGACGCCGCCTACCGGGACGCCCTGCGCAAGATCGTGGAGGTGGGCGCCGGCCTGCGCGGCATGGCCGCCAACCGCGAGAAGTACCAGCTTCTCCGCGACGGGGTGAAGGTCAACTACCGCAAGCCCGACGGCGCGCTGGAGGCGCGCACCCTGCGCGTATTCGACTTCGATACTCCGGAGAACAACGACTTCCTGGCCGTGCGCGAGCTGTGGGTCAAGGGCGAGCTGTACCGGCGCCGGCCGGACATCATCGGCTTCGTCAACGGTATCCCGCTGCTGTTCATCGAATGCAAGAACATTCACAAGAACCTGCGCAAGGCCTTTGATCAGAATCTGAAGGACTATCAGGACACCATCCCGCACCTGTTCCACCACAACGCCTTCCTGCTGCTGGCCAACGGCAGCGAGGCCAAGGTCGGCGCGCTGGGCGGCAAGTACGAGCACTTCCACAACTGGAAGCGGCTGGAGGAAGCCGAGCCCGGCGTGGTAGACATGGAAACCCTGTTGAAGGGTGTCTGCGACAAGCGCAACTTCCTGGATCTGTTCGAGAACTTCATCCTGTTCGACGACGTGGGCGAGCGCACCATCAAGATCGTGGCGCGCAACCACCAGTTCCTTGGCGTGAACCGCGCCATCCGCGCCGTGGCCAACCGCGGGCAGAACCACGGTAGGCTGGGCGTGTTCTGGCACACGCAAGGCAGCGGCAAGAGTTATTCGATGCTGTTCTTCACCCGCAAGGTGCACCGGCGGGTGGGCGGCAACTACACCTTCGTGATCGTCACCGACCGCGATGACCTGGACGGGCAGATCTACCAGACCTACGTGGGCTGCGGCGTGGTGGGAGACGGCGACGACGCCCGCGCGGCCAGCGGCACGCATCTGAAAGCCCTGCTGGGCCAGCACAAGGGCTACGTCTTCAGCCTGGTGCAGAAGTTCAACGAGCAGGTGGACCCGGACAACCCGTATTCGCGGCGCGACGACATCATCGTGATCAGCGACGAGGCGCACCGCACCCAGTACGGCACGCTGGCGCTCAACATGCGAAATGCCCTGCCGGGCGCCAGCTACATCGGGTTCACCGGCACCCCGCTGATGGGCGACGACGAGGTGACGCGCCGGGTGTTCGGCGACTACGTCTCCACCTACGACTTCCGGCGCGCAGTGGACGACGGTGCCACTGTGCCCCTGTATTACGACGCCCGCGGCGAGAAGCTCAAGGTCGCCACCGATGACCTGAACCAGCGCATCGCCGACAAGCTGGCCGAGTTCGAAGACGAGCTCAACGCCGACCCGGACGCGCAGCGGCGGCTGGAAACGGCCATGGGCCGCGATTACCACGTCATCACCGCCGATGAGCGGCTGGACCGCATCGCCCGGGACTTCGTGCGGCATTACGCCGAGGGCTGGGAGAGCGGCAAGGCGATGTTCGTCTGCATCGACAAGCCCACCTGCGTGCGCATGCACGGGCTGATCGAGAAGTACTGGACCGAGCACATCCACGCGCTGACGGTGAAGAACGCCAGCGAGACCAACGACCAGGCGCTGGCGGAGCGGACCCGGCAGCTCAAGTGGATGGGCGAGACCCGCTTCGCCGTGATGGTCAGCGAGGAGCAGGGCGAGGTGGACCGCTTCCGCCGGCTGGGGCTGGACATCCAACCGCACCGCCGGCTCATCAAGGAAGGCTGGAGCGTGCCCGGCGCACCCAAGCCACTGAGCATGGAGGATGCCTTCAAGAAGGCCGACCACCCGTTCCGCGTGGCGATTGTCTGCGCGATGTGGATGACCGGCTTCGACGTGCCGACCCTTGGCACGCTGTACCTGGACAAGCCGCTCAAGGCGCACACCCTGATGCAGGCCATCGCCCGCGCCAACCGGGTGGCGGAGGGCAAGACCAACGGCCTGATCGTGGATTACTGCGGGATCCTGAAGAACCTGCGCCGCGCCCTGGCGACCTTCGCCGGGGCGACGGGGGAGGGCGACCCCGGTGGCGAGGGCGTGGACCCCGCGCAGCCCGAGGAGCGACTACTGGAGCTGCTGGACAGGGCGCTGTCCGAGGTGACGGTGTGGCTGAGTCAGCGGCAGGTGCCGCTGTCCGCGATCGTGGACAGCACCGGCTTCCAGCGCAACAAGGCAATTCTGGACGCCAAGGAGTCGATCAACGAGAACGACGAGACCCGCAAGCGCTTCGAGCTGATGGCCCGCGCGGTGCTTGGCCGCTTCAAGTCCTGCGTGCATGTGGCCGGCGTCAACGAGCGGCGCGCCCGCGTGGACGCCGTGGTGATCCTCTACAAGAGCCTGCGGGAGGACGTCGAACAGGCGGACATCAGCCACATCCTCCTGGCCCTGCGGGAGGAGGTGAACCAGGCCATCGTGGCGGCGGACGCCAAGGCCACGCCTGCGGGGACGCATGCGGTGGCGGAAGAGCGTCTGTTCGACATCAGCAAGATCGACTTCGCCAAGCTGCTGACAGAGTTCCAGCGCAGCGGCCGCAAACAGACCACCGTGCAGAGCCTGAAGGCGGCCATCGAGTCCCGCCTGGCCAGGTTGCTGGCCATGAACCCGGCCCGCAAGGACTATCAAGAGCAGTACGAGCAGATCGTGGCCGACTACAACCGCGAGGTGGACCGGGCCACTATCGAGGCGACGTTCCAGCAGTTGTTGTTGCTCACGCAGGCGCTGAGCGAGGAAGAGCAGCGCGCCCTGGAAATGGGCATGGACGAGGAAACGCTGGCCTTGTTCGACCTGCTGCGCAAGCCGGACCTGGACAAGAAGGGCGTCGAGAAGCTGAAGGCGGTCTCGGCGGGACTTCTGGCGACACTCAAGGCGCGGCTGGCCGAAATCTCGAACTGGCAAGCCACCGAGGGCAACCGCGATGCCGTGCGCGTCACCATCCACGACTACCTCTACGCCGATGCAACCGGATTGCCGGTGGACCACTACGACGAGGACGACGTGGAAGCCAAGACCGACGACGTCTTCGAGCACGTGTGGCGTGTGTATCCGACGTTGCCGTCGCCGGTTTATGCGGCTTAGACGTCCACGGCGACGCGTGCGAAGAGGAGTCTGGCGGTCGCAACCCATGCGACGCGTTGGCCGTACGGTACTCCCATCGTGCAGGAGGAGCGTGGGACGCGGGTAGCGTCACCAAAAGGTTCAGCTCGTCGCTGGCAGGGCCGGCTGCGAACGTTCTTCTGGAGCTGCGACCGATGGGGTTTGAATGGGGACCAAACGTCAGAAGGGGAGTTTTCTCGTACGCTCTTCCGAGAATGGTTCAACGAGGTAGCGATGTGACTAAACAAGACGACGGCGCCAGCGTGAGAAAGGACACTTTACCGAAGGTGATGGAGATGCTCCGCGAGATCATTTCCGACGAGCAACGGCTCGTTGAGCACTTCCAGAACACGCCGATCAGGGTCTTGGACGGAAGGACGATGGCCCAAGCACTTGCCGCGGGCGATGGTGAAAAAGTGCTGCGCTACCTGCAAACGATCAGTGGCGGGCAGAATGGCTAGGCCTCACTACAGGACTTGAGTAGTGGCCCGCGGATCCGGCGCAAAGTAGAGCGTTCAGCCATTGCGGCGACAACGCCGACTGGCGACGCGACTACAACGAAGTGAAACCGCGCAGCATGATCCTGATCAGCAACCTGCCGTTCCCGCAGTGGGCCACCGCCTTGGCCGACGACACCACGCTGACCGCGGCCTTGATGGATCGGCTGCTGACCACGCCCACATCGTGCAGATCACCGGTGACAGCTACCGGCTGAAGGACCAGAGAAAGGCCGGAACATCCGGCCACAAAGCACCACTTGAGTACCCGAGGTGGGTCAGATTTCAATCGGCGATAACGGACCAAAGTGGGTCAGAACTCAATCGGTGTTGACAGCGCCACCATCTGCTGGCGGTGCAGTTCCTGCAAGAGCACCTGGGCGTTGTGATCGAAGCGTCCGAGAAGATCGAGGCGACTGAGCGCTCGCGGATCCACGAGGCTTTGTATGCCGCGCGGCGCGAGCCCTGGGCGCCGCTTCTCGACGCCTACGCCGAGTGGCGCGCCGGCAAAGGAACGGCCACCCGCACGCGTCGTCAGTACCTCTCCGCAGCGCAGCACCTGCTGCGCCAGCGTCAGGACGGTGCCTACACCCAAGCGGAGCTGGATCGCACCTTGCGCCAGCGATCCGGGATCGCGCGCCAATCTGGCGGCCTTCATTCGATTCGGACGGGAGCGATACCGGTGGACTCTGGCGTTGCCGTCGTCGACGGCGCGAGGGCCGCGGGGTCCCAGCGGCGTGGTCCGCCGGTTGTCTCATGCGTTGGCACAGGTGGAGGCTGCAGACTTGGCTGCGGTGGACAAGGCGGTGCCCGGCCGCATTCTGCAGACCGCCTTCGCCCTGTAGACGACGATGCTCAAGCATATGGTGGTGGAGCATCGCGGAAGGCGACTGCGAGTGGCCATCGACGACACGCCGATTGCGGTGCCCAAGCGGCTCCAGAAGATCACCCAGGAATGGCAGCGCCGGCGCGATGCCGGCGGCGGCCCGTTGCCCTAAGCCGGCGGTCGTGCCACCCTCGGCGGCCGGCCGGATTCCCTCTGGCGGTGATTCTGGGTTAAAACATCCGCTGGACGTGGCCCACGGCGGCCGGGCGCCTTACATGGCCCAGGAATTAGAACTGCAGGGGCGAGGAATGTCGAATCGCAATCGAGGAGCGCGGTGAGCGCGAATGCGGGGTCCAGCCCCGTGGCGGATGCCCAGGTGCCGTTTCCGATCTTCGAGCGGCTCAGTGTTGCCGACTATGGCCTCTATCCGGGCCTGGATAGCCTGCCAGGCCTGCACGTCGAGTTCAACGGCGGGCTGACCTTGATCGTGGGCACCAATGGCTTGGGCAAGACGACCCTGATCACGCTGCTGTATCGCATGCTTGCGGGTGGATACGAACTTGGACGCAACACCTTGCAGGCCCAGGAGTTGGGCGGTGCAGACTTGGAGGTCTACCGTCTCAAGCCCAAGGCGCGAGCCGTGTTCGCCGATCGCGTCAATGACCGTGCTCGCAACGCGCGTGCAACGCTGGTGGTCCGGATCGGTGGCGCCGAGCTGACGATTCAACGTCGTCTGGACAACTTGGGGCTGGTGGCGTTCGAGCGTGACGGACAAGCGCTGCAGAACGACGAGGAGTTCTTTCAATCCGAGATCCTGCGGCTTGCCGGTTTAGCCACCTTCGGCGACTGGCTCATCGTCCTGCGACAGATGGTGTTCTATTTCGAGGATCGTCGTTCGCTGGTGTGGGATGCGTCGGCCCAGCGGCAGATATTTCGCATTCTGCTGCTGCCCGCCAAGGACGCCGATGCCCTGTATCGACAAGAGCGCGACTACCTGGCGCTCGACTCCAACGTGCGTAACCTGCAGTTCGCTTTGAACCGGCTGGTCAAGCGCATCGCTGACGACGATCAAGCCCAGGGGGGCAGCGACGATGTCCGTTCGCGAATCGCGGCGATCACCCCGATGCAGGAGGCGGATGTCCGCAAGCGCACCGAGTTGATCGAGGTTCACGATGAGCTGGACGAAACTCGGCGTGGGCTGCGGCGCGATCTTCTTCAAGCCGAAGACGCGGCAGCGACCCTGGAAGGCGATATGGACGATGCGCGCCTGCGCCTGGTCTATAGCCGCTTTCCCGATGGCTCGGCGACGGCCAAGTACCTGCTGTCGCTGCTGCTCTCAGATGGCCGGTGCGCGGTCTGCGCTTGTGAAAGCCCGGCCTTAGCTACGACCTTGGCCGAGCGGGCGTCTGCGATGGCCTGCGTGCTGTGTGGATCTGCAGGTGCGGACTGCGCACGCGATGAGGCCGAGCCCATCGATCAGGCTCGCCTTCACCAGTTGCGTGCCGCCCTCGACGCACAGCGCACTCGCATCGCGGAAATCGCCTCAGATTTGCGCGAGACGACGGACCGGCACCGCAAGGTGAGCAGTCACCTAGTGCAACTCACCGAAGCGATCGAAGATCGGCAGCAGCAGCTCGACGACTTCACGGCCTTCTTGCCGTCGGACGAGCAGAGGCAGGCCGAGGCAAAAGAAGAACTGGCGGTGCTTAAGGAAAAAATCGGCGATGACAAGCGCAAGCTAGAGGGGTTGGCCAATGCGTTGACCGAAACGACGGAGCGCCTGAACGCGCGCGTGCTCGAAAAGGCCGACGCGATCAAGGCTGCGTTCGCACGCTATGCGGGCGACTTTCTGTTCGAGACGGTGGCCTTGAAGTGGTCGCCCCAGATGCGTCGGATCGGCCAGCTGCAAAAGTTCGAAACCGCCTCGTTCGAGCTCGATATGTCCGGAACCGACTTTTCGCAGGCCCAGCGCCGCGAAGGCCCCGGGGCGGTGTCCGAGAGCCAGCGCGAGTTCATCGATCTGGCCTTCCGTATGGCGCTGATTGAGGTCGCCGGACAGAACGGTTACGGCTCGCTCGTGATCGATGCCCCGGAGTCGTCCTTGGATGCCGTGTTCGTCGAGCGTGCGGCCGAGGTGCTGACGCGTTTCGGGAAGCCCGGCTCAGGCAACCGCCTCATCATCGCGTCGAACCTCGTCGATGGACGCTTGCTGCCTGAATTGATCCGCCATGGAGTGCCTCAGGCTGAGCGTGACGAACGCTTGGTCAATCTGATGGACATCGCCGTGCCCACCGCGGCCGTCCAACGCATGCGGGGCGCGTACGAGCAGGAGTGGGCCGACATCCTCAAGGACGTGGGCTTCGCATGAGCGAGTCGCTGACCCACGCGAGCTTCGTCGACTCGCGCCGGCGCCACATCGTACTTGTGGGGCTGCTCGATGCGCTGGATTGGGCCGGCATTCGCCCGGTCGCGCCGGCGCAGCTCAATGCGCTGTGGTATCTGGCCAATACCCTTGCACCGGCGTGGCGTCTGGCCCCCTTTGATGCCGCGGTGCTCAAGACCGAGCGCCAACCGTATTTCCCCATGCTGCAGCACGACGTCGATGCGATGGTGGGCATGGGCATGCTGCAGGTGGTGGATCTGGAAATGGATGCGCAGCGCTCGCGAATGCAGGGGCGCTTTGCACTCAATCGCGGCTTTGCCGATCCGGTGCTGGCGATCATGCGCACGGTGCCGGAAGAGGCGGACTTGCTCGAGTTTCTGGCCGAGGTGGTGCAGGCGCTCAATCGTCTGACCGATACCGAACAGCGCACCGGCTTGGTGGCAGACGCCACCTATGCCGACCCGAACCTAGAGGTCGGCAACGTCGTGGATTTGGGTGAATGGCTGGAGCACGGCGGGCACACGCGGACGGCCGAGGTGCTCGAACGCATCGAAGCGCTAGCCGGCGAGGATCTGGAGCCCGCGCAATGCATGGACATCTACCTCGACCATCTGGGCCGAAGGCTGCGCCATGCGTAAGCCGGCAGCAGACTGGAGCGATTCGGCGCTACAGGCCACGATCGGTGGCTACGTGGGCTCGGGCTATATGCAGCACGCGCCGGAGCTCGCGCAGTTCTGCCATGCAGTAGCCAAAATCATCCGCAAACGCCGTGCGTGTGCTTCGGAATCACTTCGGACGGCGCCGGCCGTGTTCGTGATGGCGCCGTTGCCTTCAGTAGATGTGCCCGTCGAGCGCCATCCACGGTTTTTTACTGCGCAAGTGGAGGTCGTAGGCCGGGTATGGTTTGGCGCTAAAGGGCTCGCCAGCGCGACGGCAATCGCGATGCCCAATGGTGGACACGACGACTGTGCGCTGTTCGACTTCATTGTGGACTCACTTGGCGTGGGTAATGCGCCCGCGATTATCTACGACGCCGGGGTCGATGATGGCGTCATGCACATTTATCGCCAAGGCATGGCTAACCCAGACGAGTTCGAGGAACTGTCGCTCGATGCAGCCAACCTCACGCTCGATTACTTGCACGATCTGCTGAAGAAGCTACATGAGACCTTCCTGGTCACGCCCACGGCGTCGGAATCGCAGCGCGACCTTTGGGAGAATCGCGCCAAGTGGCATCCCGTGAACGAGTCGGAAAAGGCGGTTCAGAAGATCCTGTACATCGCGCTTAACACGCATCTACTCTACAGCTCGCTGCAGATAAAGCAGGAAGACACGACTGCAATGGGGCGATGTGACTTCATCTTGAAGGAGCAGGATCCGGTCGACAGCTCGAAGTGGACGCATCACGCGATCATCGAGCTCAAAGTGCTCAAGGACTTCACCCATACCGGGAGTCGCTTTCCGGCGAGCGACAACAAGAAGGCGGTCACCGAAGGGCTGGATCAGGCACGCGACTACCGATCTGACCACGCGTGCCGGCTGGCAGCGCTGAGCTGCTACGACATGCGAAAAGCGCCCGATGCTTTCGAAGCGGTCGCGCATGAGATGGCCCGCGCCAACCACGAGAACATCGGCCTCTGGGCCTGGCCGATCTACAACCAAGCCAAAGGCGCGCGGACAGCGCGGCGCCTCGACGTCAAGGGAGGCGCTGATCAGTCGTGCTTCTGAAGAACGATCAGTGACTCGTCGAGCTGTTGCTGGCCGCCTTGCTGCGCGGAGGCGCGCATCGAGCGGAAGGGCTCGATGCTCATAACGCGATAGCCCAACGCCGGCGCGTAGTCGGCCAGCACACGCGCCACCGGAATTTGCACGCCCGCGTAGCGGCTATCGCCCACGACCGCCCACACCTCGCCCTGCGCGCTGAGCGTGCCGCTCAACTTGGCCAGCAGCTGATGCATGTCGTGGAAGTAGTGGGCCACCATGTCGGGAATCCAAGGCGACCATAGCGCATCTCGCTCGCGCCGCAGGCGATTGAGGGCACGCGTGAGCCGCAGCGACCCGGCGGGCGCCGGCTTGAACTCGCGCTTGATCTGCACGTGCGAGCACAAGGTGGCGTGGCGGAGCGACTGATTGCTCACTGAGCCCTCCAGATACCCCAGCATCCACAGTTCCACGTTGTAGACGTCGGTGTAATCGAAGGAATTGGGATACGGCGGGGAGAACACCGCCAGATCCGCGGCGTCGACGTGTTCAAGTTGCTGCAGACAATCCCCGCGCAGCAGCGTGTGACCCCGATGGCGGCGATGGCGATGGGCGTGGATCTCGGCGATCGCCGATTGGCAGCGCTGCCGGAACAGCGCATCGACGGTCGCAGGCGCCGTCCGCCGATGCGTCCATCCCTGGCGGTAGCGCCGTCCCTTGCCATTGACGACGACGTTGCTCACCGCGACCAGCATGCCGCCCAGCAGGGCCTTGAACAGGCGCCGGTGGTGCGGGCGTGTAAGGCGTTCGATCGCGTCCAGATGCACGGCGATGCGACGCGCCACTGCACGATCAAAGATCCAGCGCGGCGTCGCGCTGGACTCGATGAAGGTCGCCGGCAGGTGCGCGAAGCGGCTCATGTCCGCATGCAGGGCGCTGACCGAGCGCACAAGGCGGCCGAGGTCGGCGACAAGATCATCGGCATCGTAGGCGGTGAGCTTGGCCTCGATCAGATCGGCCAAGTACGGATTGACCTCGATGGTGGTCGGCGCCACGCCCAGGAACTGGCAGGCCAGTGCGGTGGTGCCCGATCCTCCGAACGGATCCAGGCAGCGAGTGACGGGGCGTTGGCTCTGGCGCACCGCACGGGCGACGACTTCCGGAGCGAAGGCTTCCTTGAAGTGGTGCCAGCCTTGGAAGGGCAAGGGCTCGGCGCCGGCGTTGGTGCCGATCGACACGATCTTGCGTTGACGGGTCCACGACTCGAACGAGACGCAGATGTCCTCGTCTGCCGCGCGGCCCGCAGGTGCTAGCTCCATCGCTACGCCTCCGCCATTGGTTGCCAGCATATATGCAAATTTGCATACTGTCTAGGTGGATAAGGCCGCCGCCCTCGCGTTCTTGCATGCTGCGAAGCAATTGCCCGGCGTGAGCTTTTCCAGCATCGGTAGGGCTGTCGATGTGGACCCGTCGCATGTTAGCCGAATCGCCGCAGGCGGCTTCGTCAAGCTCGACGGGCATGCATTGAAGGTATGCAAATATGCACAGGTCTTGGTGCAGGCCGAGGCCGCCCGTCTCGAGGGCGGCGCGTATTCGGCCTTGGCGGACAAACTGGTGTTTCTCGCTGGCGTGAATCCACAGGCGGCCCAAGCGGTGCGCGATCTGATCGACGCACTGGTCGCACCTTGACGCCCCTCGTCGGCCCGCGGATTTCAGCGCAGGGCCGCAATGAAACGCCGCAGCGAGTCGAGCTTGAGCGACCACGCATCGGCCTGCGTATACCCATGCCGGTAGGACGCCACCTTCCCTCCCCCGTGCGCATGGACGGCCTCGCGTACGGGTGATGTGAGTTTGCGCCCTTTGCGGACTGCGATCGTCTCGATGACCGCCTCGAGCAGCGCGTCGTGGGAGCCGGCAGACAGGCCCACCAGCACAGGAGAGGTGTGCCACGCTTGATTGCAAGGGCGTCGAAGCATGCGGATAAGCTATGCCTTCATTCCGAGGCCAACCTATCCTTTCATGAACACTTGCGCACTGACTTTGCTCTTCTTTGAAGGCCGCGCGCTTGCGTAAAGCGCTGTTTTTTCGACACATCTTTAAGTTCTTCACGCGGCGCGGCGATAGTTGGGCACCCAGCGCCTGTATGTCGGCACCTAGTTTGCCGTCGGCGACGTTCCTACTATGAGAGTTGGTCCACAAGCTGCGCCGCCGCGGCGTCCGCTGGCGGCAACCGGAAGAATGCGGTGGTCGTCGTGGTGGCATTGGCGATGGTGGTCGCCACGTCCTCGCCACGGTCGCGCGCCAGTTCTTCGGCGATGTGCGGCAGGAACGCCGGCTCGTTGCGGCGGTCCCTGGGCATCGGCTTGAGGGTGCGCGGCAGCAGGTAGGGGGCGTCGGTTTCGATCATCAGCCGGTTGGCCGGGATGTGGCGCACGATCTCGCGCAGATGCCGACCACGGCGTTCGTCGCACAGCCAGCCGGTGATGCCGATGTACCAGTCCCGGTCGAGGTAGTCGAACAGTTCCTCGCGGGTGCCGGTGAAGCAATGCACCACCGCCGGGCCGAGGCGGCCCTCGAAGTCGCGCATCATCGCCATGAAGTCCGCATGCGCGTCGCGCTGGTGCAGGAACAGGGGTTTGCCGGTGTCCGCGCCGATCTGCAATTGCATCTCGAAGGCACGCCGCTGCGCCGGGCGCGGCGAGAAGTCGCGGAAGTAATCCAGTCCGGTTTCACCCACGGCGACCACTTCCGCGTGCCGGTGCAGCGCGCGCATTTCGGCGTCGCATTCGGCGCTGTAGTCGCTGGCATGGTGCGGATGCACGCCGGCGGTGGCGAACAGCACGCCCGGATGTTGACGGGCCAGCGCCAGGGCCAGCGGGGAATGCTCGCGCGAGGCGCCGGTGACGATCATCCGCGCAACCCCGGCATCGCGCGCACGCTGCAGCACCGCCTCGCGGTCGTGGTCGAAGCTGTCGTGGGTGAGGTTGGCACCGATGTCGATGAGCATGCAGGCAAGCCGTCGCGCGCAAAAACGCCCATTGTAGGAGGGCTGATGCCGTCGACGCGCGCGACCGTGCTCCTACAATGCGGGGCTTGAAAGCCGCCTTTCCCATCGACGCCGTCCTGCCGGACATCCGCGCCTCGCTTGCCGCCCATCCGCGACTGGTGCTGGAAGCACCGCCGGGCGCCGGCAAGACCACGCAGGTGCCGCTGGCGCTGCTGGAGGCGTCGTGGCTGGCCGGTCGCAGGATCATCCTGCTGGAGCCGCGCAGGGTGGCGGCGCGGGCGGCGGCCGGGTTCATGGCCCGGCAACTGGGCGAGGACGTCGGCGCCACCGTCGGCTACCGCATCCGCTTCGAGAACCGCCTCTCGGCGGCCACCCGGATCGAGGTGGTGACCGAGGGCATCCTCACCCGCATGCTGCAGGACGATCCGCTGCTGGAGGGCATTGGCGCGATCGTGTTCGACGAGTTCCACGAACGCCACCTTGCCGGCGACCTGGGGCTGGCGTTGGCGCTGGACGTGCAGGCCTCGGTGCGCGAGGACCTGCGGCTGGTGGTGATGTCCGCGACGCTGGACGGCGCGCGCCTGGCGCAGTGGCTGGATGCACCGCGGATCAGCAGTGCCGGCCGCGGTTTTCCGGTCGAGATCGCGCATTTTCCCGAACGCCGCGACGAGGCGCTGGAGGCCCATGCCGCGCGAGCGGTCCGCCATGCGCTGGCCGGGCATCCCGGCAACGTGCTGGTGTTCCTGCCCGGCATCCGCGAGATCGAGCGCTGCCGGCGGCTGCTCGGGTCATCGTTGCAGAGCGGCGGCGTCGAGGTGCTGCCATTGCACGGCGACCTTCCGGTGGACCAGCAGGCGCGCCTGCTGCAACCGGCAACCGATGGCACGCGGCGCGTGATCCTGGCGACCAACGTGGCCGAGTCCAGCGTCACCTTGCCGGGCGTGCGGGTGGTGGTCGATGCCGGCCTGGCGCGCGAACCGCGCTTCGATCCGGCGTCCGGTTTCTCGCGGCTGGATGCGGTGCGCATCAGCCAGGCGTCGGCCGACCAGCGGGCCGGTCGCGCCGGTCGCGTGGCGGCGGGTTGGGCGTATCGGCTGTGGCCGCAATCGCAACGGCTGGACGCGCAGCGACGCCCGGAAATTGCCCAGGTGGAGCTGGCCGCGCTGGCGCTTGAACTGGCCGCCTGGGGCAGTGATGCGTTGCGGTTCGTCGATCCGCCGCCGCCGGGTGCAATGGCGGCGGCGCGCGAGTTGTTGCAGCGGCTCGATGCCCTGGACGCCGCGGGCGCGATCACCAGCGCCGGTCGGCGCATGCTGGCACTGGGGACCCATCCACGGCTGGCGGCGATGTTGCTGGCGGCCGCGCCGGGCACCGAGCAGGCGCTGGCCTGTGATCTGGCGGCACTGGTCGAAGCCCGCGATCCCTTGCGCAGCCGCAGCGACGCACTGGCCGAGCGATGGCGCGCATTGGCGGCTTCGCGCGCCGGGCGCGTGCCGGCCGAGGCCAGTCGTTCCGCGCTGGTGGCCATCGACGCCGCCGCCCGCCAGTGGCGGCGACGCCTGCGGGTGAGCGCCGAGGTGCCGGCGCAGGTGCCCGCCCATGCGCTGGGCGACTTGCTGGCGCATGCATTTCCCGATCGCATCGCCTTGCGACATGCCACCGACCCGCTGCGCTACCAGCTGGCCAACGGCCGCATGGCGCGGTTGTTCGAGGACAGCGCGTTGCGTGGCGAGCCGTGGCTGGTTCCCACCGAACTGCGTCACGAAGCGCGCGACGCCTTGCTGCTGCGCGCTGCACCCCTGGACGAAGTCCGCCTGCGCCGCGATTTCGCCGGGCACTTCCACGACACCGACGAAGTCCGCTGGGATGCGGAACGCCGCGCGCTGGTGAGCGAGCGCGTCGAACGCTTCGATGGCATCGTCCTGGCCACACGGCCCGCAGGACGGGTCGATGCGGCACGGGCCGCTGCGGCGCTGGCCCAGGCGGTGCGCGAGTCGGGCCTTCAGGTGCTGCCGTGGAACGAGGCCAGCCGCCAGTGGCGCATCCGCGTGCAATGCCTGCGCCAGTGGTGCCCGCAGCTGGCGCTGCCGGATCTGTCCGATGCGGCCTTGCTGGCCGGCGTCGATGCGTGGCTGGCCCCGGCGTTCGCCGGCAAGACCCGGCTGGACGCCCTCCAGGAGGGCGAACTGCAGGAAGCGCTGAAGGCCGGTGTCGACTGGGCGACGCGCCAGCGCATCGACAGCCTGGCGCCGCTGCGCGTGACCGTGCCGTCGGGACAGAGCCGGCGCATCGACTACCGGCTGGACGATGCCGGCGCTGCCGCCGCGCCGGTACTGGCGGTCAAGCTGCAGGAAATGTTCGGCCTGGCCGAGACCCCGCGCATTGCCGACGGCCGCGTGCCCTTGACCATCCACCTGCTCTCGCCCGCCGGCCGGCCGTTGCAGGTGACCAGCGACCTGCGCGGCTTCTGGGAACGCACCTACCCGGAAGTGAAGAAGGAAATGAAGGGCCGCTATCCGCGCCATCCATGGCCGGATGATCCGTGGAATGCCGTCGCCACGCACCGGGCCAAACCGCGCGGCCAGTGAGCCGTTTGCCGGCGCTCACGAGGGACGTTGCCGATGCGCTGGCGGTGACGGCCGGATGGCAGTGCCTGGCCGCTGGCGAACATCGAACGACGCCGGCACGGCACCGCCCCCTGTTCGGCGCGCTGCTGGTCGTGGTGGCCATCGGCAACAGGTCTCGCCGGCGCCGATGCCACCGGCCTCACGGCATCCTTGCGCTGTCCGCCCGGGTTTCGGTGTGTGCCACCGCCCGCCACCTGCCGTCCTTGCGCACCCAAGTGGTGGTGTCATGCACCTGCATGTGGTGCTCGTGGCCGTCCATGGTGAAGGACTGGCGCGCGCTGTAGGCGATCACGGCCACGTCCGGACGCGGAAACACCACGGTTTCATCAGAGAACGTGAACGCCGTGAGTCGGGCATCGCCCAGTTCGGCCATGGCCCGGTACGCGGCCGGGGTGAAGCGGACGATGCCGTGGCCGGCGACCGACAGCGCATCCTCGTCGAGCAGTTCGGCGGCAATGTCGAGATGGCCATCGCGCAGCGCCGTCCAGAAGTGCCGTTCCAGCTGGATGATGTCCTCGGCCGTGGTCATGGCAGCACTCGCGGGGAATCCCGCGTGGATGATCGCACGCGGCTCGTCGGCTCAGGTGCCGGGCAGCGGCCCGAGCATCACCGCGGCACGGCCTACGGCCAGCAGCTGGTCGTGGTGGCGGATGGTGAAGGCGTACTGCTGGCTGTCGGCACTACGCGCCACCACGCGGGCCTCGCCACGCAGCGGCCCGGGCAGCGTGTCGATCCGGTCCGCATGCAACTGCACGCCGCGCAACGCCACCAGCATGCCCGGCCGTGGCGCTGCGCCCTGGTCGCGGGCCAGCAGGCCGCCGTGCACCGCCATCGCCTGCGCGCCGTACTCGCACAGGTGCAAGGCATGCAGGCGGCCATCGCCGCGCAGCGGGTTGGCGGCATCGCGATGGCTGTCGGCCTGCAGCACGATGCGTGCATCGTCCCATTCCAGCACCGCATCCCACAGGCACATGCCCTGCTGGTGCGGCACCAGGGCAAGGATGCCCTCACGGTTGATGACACTCATGCTGGCAGATTCTCCGCTTCAACCGGCTCGCCACCGGGCAATGCACCCGGGTGCCGGGCCACCAGCAGGCCGAGGACGAAGTTGCCGAGCACGCCAAGCGTCACGGTGACGCCGATCGCGCGCAGCACCGGGATGCTGGACAGGCCCAGCAGCGAGAACACCAGCAGGGTCATCAGGCTGCAGACGATCACCGCATGCAGCGTGCGCAACTGGTCGTCGCGGCGTTCGCCGGCGTGTTCGAAGAACAGCGCGTAATCCAGCCCCAGGCCGGCCCCGAGGATCAGCGCAACCAGGTGGAACAGGTTCAGTTCCACGCCGAAGGCACGCAGCACGGCCACCGTCAGCAGCACGGTCAGCCCCATCGGCAGCAGCACCCGCCACGCGCGCTGCACGTCGCGCAGCGCCAGCCACACGGTCAGGCACAACAGCACCGCCGCGACCGCCAGTGCCAGCAGGATGCGGCCACGGTAGTCGGCGACCAGCGACTCGGACGCCTGTTTCAGGTCCAGCAACTCCGCGCCATGGGTACTGGCCAGCGTCGCCAGTGCGTCGGGATCGGCCACGCCGCTGAGCGACACCAGCGCGGTGGCATGGCCGGGCTGCTCCAGCAGCAGGCCGGCCGTGGCCGATTGCAGCGGCGTGCCCTGCAGGTCGGAAAGGCGCAGTGGCGCAGCGTCGCGGGCGCGCTGCACGTCGGCGAGGAAGGGCGCGAACACTTCGGCACGGAACGGCACGTCATTCAGCGATGCCTCCAGCGATGCCCGCAGCGTCGCCGCATCCGGCAACGCCGCCTGGCGCACACGCTGGGTGGCGGCACTGGGCAGGTAGCGCGCGGCCATGTCGAAGGCGCCCAGACGACCGGCATCGACTTCCTGCTGCAATGCCGGCAGCAACCGTTCGCTGGCAGCCAGTGCCGCGTCGGCGTCGGCGGCCTGGCTGACCACCACGTAGCGCACGTCCGGCGCACCCAGCGCGGCGCGCAACTCGGTGTCGTCAGCCATCGCATCGGCCGGTACCGGAGTCAGCCGCGACAGGTCGTTCTCCCACATCGGACCCGGTGCGAAGGCAATCACCGCGCCGGCCAACAGCGCCAGCACGGCCAGCGACCAGCGTGGCCTCGGAATCCGCTGGATGGCTGCCCACAGCCGCTGCAGCCGCGGCGATGCGGCCACGTCCCGGGCCCGGGGATCCAGCAGGCCCGGCAACAGCAAGCGCGTGGCCAGCGCCGCCGCCACCAGAGCGGCGATGGTGAACACCGCCAGCTGCTGCAGGCCGTCCACTCCGGACAGCAGGAAGGTGGCGTAGGCGATGCAGGTGGCAATCACCCCGGTGCCCAGCGTCGGCCAGATCGCGCGCACGATCTGCCACGGCGACTGGCCGCGCCGTTGTTGCGAGAACAGGTGGATGGGGTAGTCCTGCACCACGCCGATCAGGGTGAAGCCGAAGGCGATGGTGATGCCGTGCACCTGCTGGAACAGCAGTGCCACCGCCGCCAGTCCGGCCAGCCCGGCGCTGGCCAGCGGCAACACGCCCAGCAGCGGCATCTTCCAGCTGCGGTACGCCACCCACAGCAGCAGGATCAGGCCAATCGTGTCGAAGGTGCCGATCAGCCCGGCTTCGCGTGCCGTGCGGTTGCCGATCTCGACCGAGAACGCGCCCGGTCCGGTCAACGTCAGTCGACTGTTGCTGCCGGCACTGGCCGCGTCGAAGGCGCGGCGGATGGCATCGACCGCCTGCTGCTGGCCGGTCGGGTCGAACCCGGCCGCATGGGTTTCGGCCAGCAGCAGCGCCTTGTCGCCGGCGGCATCGAACCACACCTCGTGCAGCCGCTGCGGCGCGCTGGCCGGTTCCCAGCTTTCGGCCAGGCGCAGGGTTTCCAGCGTCGGGTCCGACGGGATCAGCGGCTCGACGAATCCCGCTGCCGGCGAGCCCAGGTCCTGCAGACGTTCGAACAACGCTCCGCGCAGGTGCTCCGGCCCGAGGAAACCATCCACCGGCGTGCCCAGCAGATAGCGGTATGGCAGCAAGGCATCGGGAATGTCGGCCAGCGTGCCCTGCTCGCCATTGGCGACCACGTTGAACTGCGCATCCGCCGCCAGCGCTTCGCGCAAGCGTTGCGACTGCGCCGCCAGCGTTTCCGGAGCCGCGCCGGACAACGCCATCAACAGCAGCCGCGCCCCCGGGCCTTCGCCCAACTCGTCGATCAGCAGCTTCTGTGCCGGTGTCTGCGGCGCCGGCATGAACTTGCGCAGATCCCCGGAGACCTCCAGCCGCTGCGACACGGCCCAGCCGGCGAGAAGCAACGCCGCCAGCCACGACACGGCAAGCAACATACGGGTGCGGGCGGACAACGGTCGGGACATCGACGGCGCGGGCAACGGGAGGCGACGGGCACTGTATACGCAACCGCCCGCGCGGTGCCGCTTGCCATGACCTCCCGGTGCCATGGCGGCAACGCCGCGGGATCAGCTTGCCTAACGCGATGGTGCAGCCACAGCGGCGTTCTTTTCAGCGAACACAGACCCGGATCGCTTCCGACGAGGTTTTCGCCTGCGCCCATTTTTGGTTCTTCTCCCAACTGAGGGAGTGGCCCACGACCGACCCGGTAAGTTTG
>JAUNRQ010000044.1 GCA_030535605.1 Pseudoxanthomonas suwonensis | reverse complement strand
TGGTGAAGAAGACCATCGAGCCGTGCAAGATCGCCCTGAACGACGCCGGCCTGCGTGCCAGCGACGTCACCGAGGTGATCCTCGTCGGCGGCCAGACGCGCATGCCGAAGGTGCAGCAGGCGGTGGCCGAGTTCTTCGGCAAGGAAGCGCGCAAGGACGTCAACCCGGACGAGGCCGTGGCACTGGGTGCAGCCATCCAGGGTGGCGTGCTGGCCGGCGACGTCAAGGACGTGCTGCTGCTGGACGTGACCCCGCTGAGCCTGGGCATCGAAACCCTGGGCGGCGTGTTCACCAAGATCATCGAGAAGAACACCACCATCCCGACCAAGGCGGCGCAGACCTTCTCCACCGCCGAGGACAACCAGACCGCGGTCACCGTGCACGTGCTGCAGGGCGAGCGCGAACAGGCGCGCTACAACAAGTCGCTGGCCAAGTTCGACCTGACCGGCATCGACGCCGCGCCGCGCGGCATGCCGCAGGTGGAGGTGAGCTTCGACATCGACGCCAACGGCATCCTGCACGTGTCGGCCAAGGACAAGAAGACCGGCAAGGAACAGAAGGTCGAGATCAAGGCAGGCTCGGGTCTGAGCGAGGAAGAGATCCAGCGCATGGTGTCCGATGCCGAAAGCCACCGCGAGGAGGACCAGAAGTTCCACGAACTGGTCACTGCCCGCAACCAGGCCGACGGTCTCATCCACGCCACCCGCACTGCCATCAAGGACAACGGCGACAAGCTGCCGGGCGATGTCATCGGCCGTGCCGAAGGCGCCATTGCAGAACTGGAAACCGCGCTGAAGGGCGATGACAAGGGCCAGATCGAGTCCAAGTCCAAGGCCCTCGAGGAAGCCGCGCAGTCGCTGTTCGCCGCAGCCGCGGCAGCCGCCCAGGGCGGTGGCGACGACGCCGGCACGCCGCCGCCGTCCGATGCCGCAGGCGATGACGTGGTCGACGCCGAGTTCACCGAGGTCAAGGACGACGAGAAGAAGTCCTGACATCGACAACGGTTGAACCAGCAAGCGAAGGAGCGGGGCACGTGCTCCGCTCCTTCTTCATGAGGGCGGCCAAACCGTCCGGAACCGAGTGCGTTCGATGAGCAAGCGTGATTACTACGAGGTCCTGGGCGTCGCCCGCAACGCGACCGAAGAGGAACTGAAAAAGGCCTATCGCCGCTGCGCGATGAAACACCACCCGGACCGCAACCCGGGCGATGCGCAGGCCGAAGCCGCTTTCAAGGAATGCAAGGAGGCCTACGAGGTCCTGTCCGATGGCGGCAAGCGCCGCATGTACGACCAGTACGGCCACGCCGCGTTCGAACACGGCATGGGTGGCGGCAACGCCGGCCCGGGTTTCGGCGCGGACGTCGGCGACATCTTCGGCGACATTTTCGGCAACATCTTAGGTGGCGGCGCGGCCCACGGCCCGCGTCGTGGCGCCGACATCGGCTACGTGATGGAACTGGACCTGGAGGAAGCCGTGTCCGGGGTCGAGCGCCGGATCGAGCTGCCCAGCCTCGCCGAGTGCGAACCGTGCAACGGCACCGGATCGGCCAATGGCAAGCTGCAGACCTGCAGCGGCTGCGGCGGCAATGGCCAGGTGCGGATGCAGCATGGTCCGTTCATGGTCCAGCGGCCGTGTCCGCAGTGTGGCGGTCGCGGCCAGAGCTTCACCGACCCGTGCCGGGAATGCCACGGCAACGGTCGCATCGAAGAGCGCAAGGTGCTGCAGGTGACGATCCCCGCCGGGGTCGACAACGGCGACCGCATCCGCATGGCCGGCGAGGGCGAGGCAGGCCCGTCAGGCAGCCCGCCCGGTGATCTGTACGTGGAAGTGCGCGTGCGCCCCCATGACATCTTCGAGCGCGATGGCGACGACCTGCATTGCGAGGTGCCCATCCGGATTTCCCAGGCTGCGCTCGGCGATACCGTGCGCGTGCCGACCCTCGGCGGCGAGGCCGAGATCCGCATTCCGGCGGAAACCCAGGCCGGCAAGGTCTTCCGCCTGCGCGGCAAGGGCGTGAAGTCGGTGCGCAGCCGTGCACCGGGCGATCTCTACTGCAAGGCGGTGATCGAGACGCCGGTGAACCTCACCGGCGAACAACGCGAGTTGCTCGAGAAGTTCGAGGCGACCTTCTCCGGCGACAACGCGCGCCGGCACTCGCCGAAGTCGAGCACGTTCATCGATGGCGTCAAGGGCTTCTGGGAACGGATGCGGGCCTGATCGGCCCTGTACCGGGAAGCGATTGGTCGGCGACGTGGCAACGCTCGTCGATGGTGGCGATGATTCGCCCCCCGAGGACTCTGCCATCGACCGCGAGCGTTGACCACCGAGGCCTGCGACGCACCGGCATCC
This sequence comes from Pseudoxanthomonas suwonensis, assembly GCA_030535605.1. GTDB lineage: Bacteria > Pseudomonadota > Gammaproteobacteria > Xanthomonadales > Xanthomonadaceae > Pseudoxanthomonas_B > Pseudoxanthomonas_B suwonensis_B. The sequence goes on along the minus strand of JAUNRQ010000044.1, from coordinate 20,535 downwards.
GTCGGAGGATGCCGGCGGGTGTATCGTCGTCAGGCATCTTTCCAGTGACGACACACGAATGAATCGGGAAACCACGCTGTTGATCCACGGCTCCAACGGGCGCATGGGCCGGGCGTTGCTGCGGCTGTGTGCCGACCTGCCCGGCTGCCGGATGGTCGGTGCGGTGTCGCGGTCGCGTCCTGCCCAGCGGGTACTGGACGGGGTGCCGCATTTCGCCGCCACCGAGCTTGCCGCGGTGCCCGCATTCGACGTCGCCGTGGACTTCAGCCTTCCCGATGGGTTCGATGGCGTGCTTGCACTGTGCCGCGAACGCGGTGCGGCGCTGGTCTCCGGCACCACCGGCCTGTCCGACCACCAGGTCCGGTCGGCCGATGCAGCCGCTGCTGAAATCCCGCTGTTTTGGGCCTCCAACTTCAGCATTGGCGTGGCGGTCCTGCATGCGCTGGTGGAGCAGGCGGCGGGGGCCCTTTCCGGATGGGATTGCGACATCGTCGAGGCGCACCACACCCGCAAGCTGGATGCGCCATCGGGAACGGCGCTGACGCTCGGCGCCGCCGCCCGGGCTGGCGGTGCCGAACCACGCTACGCCAGCCTGCGCGCCGGCGACATCGTCGGCGAACATCTGGTGCAGTTCGCGGGGCAGGGCGAGCGCATCGAACTGGTGCACCGTGCCAGCAGTCGTGACGTCTTCGCCTCCGGCGCCCTGCACGCGGCGCGATGGCTGGCCGGACGACCACCGGGGCGCTATTCGATGCGAGATCTGTTCGCGCCGACAGACGCAACGCTGGCGCGAAGCGGCGAACCCCGCTAAAATCCTCGCTCGCCTCATCCATCGTTCCCCGGACCGGTCACCATCGTTCCGGCGGCATCTTGCAACCCATTGTCAGGCGAGCTCCCGTGACCCAACCCGCCATCCTCGTGCTTGAAGACGGAACCGTCTTCGAGGGCGTTTCCATCGGTGCGCCCGGCCTGGCGGTCGGTGAAGCCGTCTTCAACACCGCCATGACCGGCTATCAGGAAGTCCTGACCGATCCGTCCTATGCACGGCAACTGGTGACCCTGACCTATCCGCACATCGGCAACACCGGCATCAACGCCGCCGATGACGAAGACGCCAAGGTCTGGGCGGCGGGTCTGATCGTGCGCGACGTGCCGCGCCGGCCCAGCAGCTGGCGCAGCGAAGTGGCGCTGCCGCAGTGGCTGGCGGACCGCGGCATCGTCGCCATCGCCGACATCGATACCCGCATGCTCACGCGGCGACTGCGTGAGCGCGGCAGCATGGGCGCTGCGTTGATGGCAGGCGATGCGATCGATGCCGATGCCGCGCTCGAAGCCGCTCGCAAGTTCTCGGGCCTCAAGGGCATGGATCTGGCGCAGGTGGTCAGCACCGACGCCGCCTACGACTGGCGGGACGGCCCGCTGGACCTGGATACCGGCACGAGCATCCAGCCACCTGCCCATCACCGCGTGGTGGCCTATGACTTCGGCGTGAAGCGCAACATCCTGCGGATGCTGGTCGAGCGCGGCTGCGAAGTGCACGTGGTGCCGGCGCGAACCCCGGCTGCCGAGGTGCTGGCGCGCAGGCCCGATGGCGTGTTCCTTTCCAACGGTCCCGGTGATCCCGCACCCTGCGACTACGCCATCGCCGCCATCCGCGAGCTGCTGGCGGCGAGGGTGCCGTTGTTCGGCATCTGTCTCGGCCACCAGCTGCTGGGCCTGGCTGCCGGCGCGCAGACCATGAAGATGCCCACCGGCCACCATGGCGCCAACCATCCTGTGCAGGATCTGGAAAGCGGACGGGTGATGATCACCTCGCAGAACCACGGTTTCTGCCTCGACGAGGCAACGCTCCCCGACGGGGTGCGTGCCACCCACCGTTCGTTGTTCGACGGCACCAACCAGGGCATTGCTGTGGACGAGGCGCCCGCGTTCAGTTTCCAGGGCCACCCGGAAGCAAGTCCCGGTCCGCACGACGTGGATGCGTTGTTCGACCGGTTCGTGGAAATGATGAAGCGAGAGGCTGGAGATGACATGTCGAAGGTCAGGGCATGAGCAGGGAATCTCAGCGATCGCGATCGGCAGGCACCGATAGCGTGCGCGCGGATATCGGCGAATGTGCAGTGGCCGATCCGTGGCTGTTCCACCACCGCAAGCGACACGCCGACGCCCACCTTTCCCTTGGCCTCCCGGCCTGATTCCTGACTTCCGACTCATTAACATGCCCAAGCGCACCGACATCCAGACCATCCTCATCATCGGCGCCGGCCCGATCGTCATCGGCCAGGCGTGCGAGTTCGACTACTCCGGCGCGCAGGCATGCAAGGCGTTGCGCGAGGAGGGTTATCGGGTGGTGCTGGTCAATTCCAACCCGGCCACGATCATGACCGACCCGGCCACGGCCGACGCGGTGTACATCGAGCCGATCAACTGGCAGACGGTCGAAAAGATCATCGCCAAGGAAAAGCCCGACGCATTGCTGCCGACCATGGGCGGTCAGACTGCGTTGAACTGTGCGCTGGACCTGGCCGACAACGGCGTGCTGGAGCGTCACGGCGTCGAGCTGATCGGTGCCAGCCGCGAGGCGATCCGCATGGCCGAGGACCGCGAGCTGTTCCGCGTGGCGATGGAGGAGATCGGACTGGAATGTCCGAAGGCCGAGGTCGTGCGCAGCTTCGAACGGGCGCTGGAAGTCCAGGCTGAAGTCGGCTACCCGACCATCATCCGCCCCAGCTTCACCCTCGGCGGCACCGGTGGTGGCATCGCCTACAACCGCGAGGAGTTCGAGGAGATCGTCAAGCGCGGGCTGGAACTGTCGCCGGTGGGTGAGGTGCTGGTAGAGGAGTCCGTGCTCGGGTGGAAGGAGTTCGAGATGGAAGTGGTCCGCGACAAGGCGGACAACTGCATCATCGTGTGCTCGATCGAGAACCTCGACCCGATGGGCGTGCACACCGGCGATTCAATCACCGTGGCCCCGGCGCAGACCCTGACCGACAAGGAATACCAGCGCCTGCGCGATGCCTCCATCGCGGTGCTGCGCAAGATCGGCGTGGATACCGGCGGCTCCAACGTGCAGTTCGGCATCAATGCCAAGACCGGGCGCGTGGTGGTGATCGAGATGAACCCGCGCGTGTCCCGCTCGTCGGCACTGGCCTCCAAGGCCACCGGCTTTCCGATTGCCAAGGTCGCGGCCAAGCTGGCGGTGGGCTACACGCTGGACGAATTGCGCAACGAGATCACCGGCGGCAAGACCCCGGCCAGCTTCGAGCCGACCATCGATTACGTGGTCACCAAGATTCCGCGTTTCGCCTTCGAGAAGTTCCCGCAGGCCGATGCGCGGCTGACCACGCAGATGAAGTCGGTGGGCGAGGTGATGGCCATCGGCCGCACCTTCAGCGAGTCGCTGCAGAAGGCACTGCGCGGATTGGAGACCGGCAAGACCGGACTGGATCCGACCGGGCTGGACTGGACCGACGAGGACCAGTTGGCCTCCTTGCGTCGTGAGCTGAAGGAACCGGGGCCGGAGCGCCTGTTCCATATCGGCGATGCCTTCCGCGCCGGCATGAGCGTGGACGAAATTCACGCCCTGTGCTTCGTCGATCCGTGGTTCCTCGACCAGATCGAGGACATCATCAGTGCCGAGACCGAGGTGGCCGATGCCGGTCTGGCTGCACTGGATCGTGCCCGCCTGCGCCAGCTCAAGCGCATGGGCTTCTCCGATCTGCGTCTCGCGCAATTGCTCAATACCGACGAGAAGGCGATTCGCGCCCTGCGCCGCGCCTTCGGCCTGAAGCCGGTGTACAAGCGCGTGGACTCCTGCGCGGCCGAGTTCGCCACCGACACCGCCTATCTGTATTCGACCTACGAGGACGAGTGCGAAGCGGCACCGAGTGATCGCGACAAGATCATGGTGCTGGGCGGCGGCCCCAACCGGATCGGGCAAGGCATCGAGTTCGACTACTGCTGCGTGCATGCCTCGCTGGCGCTGCGCGAAGACGGCTACGAGACCATCATGGTCAACTGCAATCCGGAAACGGTGAGCACCGACTACGACACCTCCGATCGCCTGTATTTCGAGCCGCTGACGTTCGAGGACGTGCTCAACATCGTCGAGCTGGAGCAGCCCAAGGGCGTGATCGTACAGTTCGGCGGTCAAACTCCGCTGAAGCTGGCACAGGCGTTGGAAGCGGCCGGCGTCCCGATCATCGGCACCACGCCGGACTCCATCGACCTGGCCGAAGACCGCGAGCGCTTCCAGCAACTGGTGGACGAGCTCGGTCTGAAACAGCCGCCCAATCGCATCGCCCGCAACGCCGATGAGGCGCTGGTGCTGGCCCGCGAAGTCGGCTATCCGCTGGTGGTGCGCCCCAGCTACGTGCTCGGCGGGCGCGCCATGGAAGTGGTGCATTCGGACGCCGACCTGTCGCGTTACATCCGCGAGGCGGTGAAGGTTTCCGAAGACTCGCCCGTGCTGCTGGACCGCTTCCTGGACAACGCCGTGGAAGTGGATGTGGACGTTGTGGCCGATGCCGAAGGCAACGTGCTGATCGGCGGGGTGATGGAACACATCGAAGAAGCCGGCGTGCACTCCGGCGACTCGTCCTGCTCGCTGCCGCCGTTCTCGCTGTCACCGGCCACCCAGGATCGCCTGCGCGAGCAGGTCACCGCGCTGGCCAAGGCGCTGGACGTCGTTGGCCTGATGAACACCCAGTTTGCGATCCACCGCGCCGAAGGCGAGGAGGACGTGATCTACCTGCTGGAAGTCAATCCGCGTGCTTCGCGTACGGTGCCCTTCGTTTCCAAAGCGACCGGCGTGTCGCTGGCGAAGATCGCCGCACGCTGCATGGCCGGGCGCACGCTGGCCGATCAGGGCACCACCGAAGAAGTGGTACCGGAGTACTTCTCGGTGAAGGAAGCCGTGTTCCCGTTCGCCAAGTTCCAGGGCGTGGACCCGATTCTCGGGCCGGAAATGCGCTCTACGGGCGAGGTGATGGGCGTGGGTCGCAGCTTCGGTGCCGCCTTCGCGCGTGCCGAGGAAGCCGCCGGCATCCGCGCACCCAAGCCGGGCCAGGCCTTCCTGTCGGTGCGCGATCCGGACAAGGCCCGCCTGCCGGACGTGGCCCGTGAACTGGTGCGGCGTGGTTTCTCGCTGGTGGCCACCTCGGGTACCGCCCAGCTGCTGCGCGAGCAGGGTATCGACTGCGCCATGGTGAACAAGGTCGCCGAAGGCCGCCCGCATATCGTCGACCTGATCAAGAACGGCGAGATCGCCTACATCGTCAACACCACCGAGGGCAAGCAGGCCATCGCCGACTCGTTCTCGATCCGCCGCGAGGCGCTGCAGCATCGCCTGACGTACTCGACCACCCTGGCCGGCGCCAAGGCGCTGGTGCATTCGCTGGACTATCGCGACAGCGGTCCGGTGTGGTCGCTGCAGGAGCTGCACGCCGAGCTGGACGGCACCAACGGATAAGGAACCACCATGAATCGCCCCCCCATGACCGCCAAGGGTGCGGCGCGCCTGCGCGCCGAGCTGGAAGAACTCAAGTCCGTCAAGCGTCCGGCGGTGATTGAGGCGATCGCCGAGGCCCGCGCCCATGGCGACCTGAAGGAGAACGCCGAATACCACGCCGCCCGCGAGCAACAAGGTTTCATCGAGGGCCGCATCAAGCAGCTGGAAGGCGACCTGTCGCATGCCCAGATCATCGACGTGGCCACGCTCAACGCCGGTGATCGCGTCGTGTTTGGCGCCACCGTGGAGCTGGTGGATGTCGACAGCGACGAAGAGCGCACGTACCAGATCGTCGGTGACCTGGAGGCGGACATCAAACAGGGGATGATCGCCATCTCCTCGCCCGTGGCGCGGGCGCTGATCGGCAAGCACGAAGGCGACGCGGTCACCATCGAAACACCGGGCGGCACCCGCGAGTACGAGATCGCCGCGGTGCGTTACCTCGGGTGAAGCTCGACGGGCAGCTGCCGCTGGATCGCCGGCGCCTCTGCCACGCGGCGGCACGACAGGTCGATGGCCATGCGGATGAGCCACGTTGCCGGCCGAGTCCGCGACATGGCTGATCTGACGCTTCTGCTGCCGGCGCTCGAACGTTTCGGTGGTCAGGCGCTTGGCCGGGATGCCGCCAAGGCACTGGGGCGCGCGGATGCCGGCCATGCCGGGTCGGGTCGTCGTGCGCAGTTGCAACGCCAGGTCCGCCTGCCCGCGGGCCGCTGGCCGATCGCGGCGCTGTCACGCCAATCGGAGGTGGGCGATGCCGAAGGCTGGGCATGGCTTCGCGCGGAACCGGCGTGGTTGCAACCGGACATCAACGGTGTGCGTCTGATGGCCTACGGCCCGGCGCTGGAGCCGACCGAGGCGGACGTGGCAGCCTTGCTGCCGACGCTGCAACCATTGTTCGGTGATGCAGGCTTCGCGTTGGATGCGCCGACGCCTGCCCGCTGGTACGTGCGAGCGCCTGCGGGGACGCGGCTTCCGACGTTCCCGGATCCGGCCGACGTCGTCGGTGATGACCTGTTCGAGTTCGACGATCGCGAGGACAGCGCCGAGGCGCGGCGCTGGCGGCTGCTGTCGAGCGAATCGCAGATCCTGCTGCACAATCTCCCGTGGAACCAGCAGCGCGCGGCGCACGGCAAGGCGCCGATCAACGCCCTGTGGTTCTGGGGCGGCGGTGTGCTGCCGATGCCCGGTGCCGCCATCGTCTCCTCGCACACGGCGATCCACAGCGACGATCCCACGCTTCAGGCGCTGGCAGCCAGCGTCGGTGTCGCCAACCCGCTGGACGAAGCGATGAGCCCTGCTCACGCTGCCGGCAGCGTGCTGGTGGATTTGGCCCACGACACCGATCTTCGCCGCATCGAAGAGGCCTGGTTGCAGCCGGCGATCGACGCGCTGCGCAACGGGGCCCTGCATCGGTTGACGCTGGATGCAGAGGACGGGCGGTGCTGGCACTTCACGCGCGGCCAACGCTGGCGTTTCTGGCGCCAACCGCGCCTGCGGCTGTCGCAATGACCGACCTGCGACGCAGTATTCGCCGGCGCGAGCCAGTGGCCGACGCCGTGCTCAACGATGGTGACTGGCCGCACGCCATGACGCCCTTGCTGCGCCGGGCGCACGCGGCGCGTGGCTCGCGCAATGGCGAAGCTGCCCAGCCGCGCCTGGGCAGCTTGCTGCCTCCGGACGCATTGCTCGGGCTGGATGCCGCCATCGCCTTGCTGCGCGACGCGATCGATCAGGGACGACACATCGTCGTCGTCGGCGATTTCGATGCCGACGGGGCAACCGCAACAGCCGTGGGCGTGCGTGGTTTGCGCATGCTCGGTGCGAAGCGCGTGTCGCATGCCGTTCCCAACCGCATGGTCCACGGCTACGGTCTTTCACCGGCACTGGTACATGAACTGGCCGGGCTTGAACCGGAGTTGCTGGTGACCGTCGACCACGGCATCGCCTGCCACGAGGGCATTGCCGCCGCCAGGGCGCGCGGCTGGCAGGTCCTGGTCACCGACCACCACCTGCCCGGCGAGCGGCTGCCAACAGCCGATGCCATCGTCAATCCGAACCAGCCCGGCGACGGCTTCCCCAGCAAGGCGCTGGCCGGCGTCGGGGTGATGTTCTATCTGTTGCTGGCGCTGCGCCGGGCGATGCGCGAAGACCACGCGTTTGATGGGGCCGGACCGGATCTTTCCGTGCTGCTGGATCTGGTCGCGGTCGGTACCGTGGCCGACATGGTGCCGCTGGATGCCAACAACCGTGCACTGGTAGCTGCCGGACTGCGGCGACTGCGTGCCGGACAGGGCTGTGCCGGGCTGCATGCCCTGGTCGACATCGCCGGCCGCCATGCCGCCACGCTGTCGGCGGCCGACATCGGCTACGCCATTGCCCCCCGCATCAACGCGGCCGGCCGCCTTGAAGACATGGCGGTGGGCATCGAGTGTCTGCTGAGCGACGACCCGACGCAGACTGCGGAGATCGCCGGTTCCCTGGATGCGATCAACAGCGAACGGCGCAGCCTGCAGCAGGCGATGGTGGATGCAGCCGAAGCCGCGCTCGCCGGGCTGGATGCGGTCGGGCAGGGCGCCGACGCCATCGTCCACTGCCTGCATCACCCTGATTGGCACCCCGGCGTGGTCGGTCTGGTCGCCTCGAAGATGAAGGAACGACTGCATCGGCCAGTCATCGCCTTTGCCCCCGCCGATCCGGGCAGCGACATGCTGCGCGGCTCGGCACGTTCCATTCCGGGATTCCACATCCGCGACGCATTGGCCGCAGTGGACGCGCGGCATCCGGGCCTCATCCCGCGTTTCGGCGGCCACGCCATGGCGGCCGGCCTCAGCCTGCCGCTGGCGTCGCTGGCGGCATTCCGCGACGCCTTCCATCAGGTCGCTGCAGAGACGCTGGCACCCGAGCATCTGCAGGACGTGCTTCTCAGCGATGGCGAACTTGCAGAAGACGAGTTCACACGCGCCAATGCCGAACAACTGCGTGATGGCGGCATCTGGGGTCAGGCGTATCCGGAACCGCTGTTCGATGGCCGATTTGACGTCACCGGCTGGCGCATCGTCGGCGAACGCCACCTGAAACTGGAATTGCGCCGTGGCTCCCGGCGCCTGAATGCCATCCATTTCGGCGGCTGGGACGGTCACGAACCGCCGCCCCGTGTCCACCTCGCCTACCGGCTCATGCCCGATGACTGGCGTGGCGGTGACGCGATCCAGCTGATCGTGGTCCATCGGCAGCCGGTGATCGCCTGATGCCACGCGCTGGCAGCCCGAACATCGGGCGCAGCAGCGCCATTCGCCGGATTCCCGCAAACAACAGCAGGCACAGCGCGAAGGTTCCGGCGATGATCAAAGTCGGCTCGATCCACGGCCCCAGCTGCAGCGGAATCAACCAGTAGGCGAGCACTACCAGCACGCTCTGATGCAGGATGTAGCACGGATACACCGCCTCGTTGGCCCAACGCAGCCATCGGAACGGTCGGTCCAGCCATGTACTGGCCCAGCCCAGGATCGCCAGCAGGGCCGTACAGGTGTACAGCGCCCGTGCAGCGCGTTCGATCATCCCCCAAGGCACGTGCCCCGCCCACGCGGGAACATCGTGCGGAGGCAGGAAACGGCCCGCGGCGCGCAGCCCCAATTCGATGGTGATGAACACCACCGCCCAAGCCAGTAGCGGCCAGCGCAGCGCTCTGAGGCGACGCCAGAACCCGTCGTGCGGTGCGACCAACCAGCCGCAGAGAAAGCAGGCGAAGTAAAGACCATGTGCGAACCAGTCGCCGAACAGTGCATGGGTTTCGGGAAACAACGGCTGTAGCCACCAGACACAAACGAACAGCCAGAACCCCGGCAGCAGGAGCCACGGCAGGGTGGCCAGGCGTAGCCAGCCCGACATTCCCTGGCGGACAAGGCGCGACTCCAGCAGGGGGCGCAGTGCCAGCAGCACGGCCGTATAGCACCACAGGTAGGGCAGATACCAAAGGTGTGCCCAGGTCATTCCGTAACGGGCTGCGGAGAACGCATCGTCGGGCCATTGCCGCAGCTGCACGTACTGCCACCAGAACCGCAGATAGCCGGGCTCGATGCTGCCCCTGTTGACGGCCTCCACGTAGGGCTGCACGGGAACCACCACCAGCATTCCGAACACCAGCGGCAGCAGCAGTCGGACACTGCGCTTGCCGAACATCCGCCATCCGCCCTGCGGCCGCGCTCGTAACGCAAGTGACAGCGCCACGCCCGATATCAGGAACAGCAAGGGCATCCGCCAGCGGTTGAGCGCGATGCGCGCCCACTCGATCCAGCCGTGCTGGTAGCCGCTGACAATCACGAAATCCGAGTCCCGCTGCCAGATGCCGCTGGCGTGGTAGAGGATCAGCAAGGCGAAGGCGAACACGCGCAGGGCGTCGATGTCGTGGCGGCGGCGCGCGGGCAGGGGAGTGGTGTTCATGCCGCCACGATCCCTGCACGCAAGGCACCACGCCAGGCGAATGTGTCCGGAAGCGGCACGAATGTGACCAGTGGCCGGCCGGGCGTGACCGGTCGCGGGACGTCACGTCATGCGCGACTGTGGATACAGGCGCAGGTGGGTCGCGAGCCACCACGTGCCCAACAGTGCCACGGTGTAGCCGACCGCCGCGTTCAGGAAGCCCAGCGCATGTCCGTCTGGCAGTCCGCCGGCCTGCCAGATCTGCCGCAGCACGGCATCAATGCCGTATCCCGCGATCAGCGCGCACAGCACGCGCAGGCAGCGTTTTCCGATGCCGGCGCCATCGTGATGCGGAACTTTCGTCATCACCCACAGGCAGATCAGGATTCCCGCGATGCCGCCGGCAGCGGCAGGCTCCAGGAGCTCCCGCCGCAACGACAGCAGCATCCAGGCCGCTATGCCGGACCACGCCAATGCCCATGCGAGACGACGCTTTCCGGATCGATCGCCTTCGATGGCGCGGACGAACAGCCACGCCAGCCATGCCGCCATCGCGCCGACCATCCAGCCGCCCAGCACGTCGCCCAGGAAATGCCGGCCCAGATACATCCGCGACAAGCCCATCAGCAGTGTCCAGCTGAGGGCGACCGCCCAGACCCAGTGCCGGCGCAAGCCGAACAGCAGCACGATGCCGATCGCGAACGCGGCCGCGGCACTGGCGTGGCCGCTGATGAAGCCGTAGTCCAACCGGCCGGCGGCCCTGACCACGGCAACGGCCTCCTCGCTGGGCAGGCCGAAGAATTCCGTGGCAGCACCGTGCTCGACCAGGGCGCGGCCGGATTCACCCTTGTTCAGCACGCGCACGTCGACTTCACTGGGCCGCGGCAGGGCGAAGCCCAGCTTCATCGCGTTGGTCGCGGCACCGGCGACCAGCATGCCCAGCAACAAGCCCAAGCCCGGCCGGAACGCGACCCCGAACGCCATGGCCAGGAGCAGCGGCATGTAGACCTCGCTCTGGCCCAGGGCCGAGATCAGCTCCATCAGCCCGAGCATCCAGGCCGCATCGAACTGTTGCAGCCATAAATTGGTGTCGACTTCGAACATGACTGCGTTCCGCTTTGTCTAAGGTGGAGGGCAGGGGACGCTGGCGAACGCGGCGCATGCGTGCCGCGTCTTGCCCGATATTGGCGCTCCCGCCGCCATCAAGCAGCAACAACGTGGCGGGCTGTTGCGAAATGTGACGAAACGCGGAGCCGGAGTGACCAGTGGTGCGGCCAACAGGGTCTGATTCTCTAGAATTGCCGCGATGCACGATCAGTATCCTTCCCACACCACTCGGCGCCGGCAACGCGTGTTGGCCGCGATGTTCTGGATCGCCGTCTTCGTCGCCGGCGCCGCGAGCAACGTGCTCACCCATGCGGTCGATGCCTGGCGTGAAGGCGAGCCCTTCGACTGGCTGCCGCCGGTCATCGGCCAGGGCAGCAGCATTGTCGCCTCGCTGTTGCTTCTGCCGCTGCTGCTGGCGGCGATCCGCCGCTGGCCGGTGCAGTGGAACAACTGGAGGCGGCGCCTGCCGCTGTACCTGCTGGGCAGCATTGCCTGGTCGCTGGCGCACGTGGCCGGCATGGTGGCCCTGCGCAAGCTCGCCTACGCGGCCTTGGGCGGGCACTACGACTACGGTCCGTGGCCGGCGAACCTGCTGTACGAGTACGGCAAGGACGCCCGCGACTTCTTCGTGATCGTGGCCGGCGTGCACACCTTCGATTCATTCCGGCGCCTGCGCCAGGGCGAGGCGCATGCGCTGGATGCGCCGGACCCGGGCGTCGCGCCGGTTCCGGAAGCGGCACCGGAGCGCCCGCAACGCTTCCTGGTACGCAAGCTGGATCGGGAGTTCCTGATCGACGTGGACTCCATCGACTGGGCCCAAGCCAGCGGCAACTACGTCAACCTGCACGTGGCCGGCCGGGTGTACCCGATGCGCAGCACCATGGCCGCGCTGGAGGAGAAGCTGGACCCGGCGCGTTTCTTGCGCGTGCACCGCAGCTACATCGTGAGCCTGTCACGGATCGCCAGCATCGAGCCGCTGGACACCGGCGATGCCCGGATCCACCTGCTCGACGGCACCGTGGTTCCCTGCAGCCGGCGCTATCGCGAGGCCCTGCGCACGCAGCTGTGATCAGCCAACTTTCGTCAACACCTCACCGTAGTGCGCGGCGACATGGTCGGTCTTGTCGCTCTTGATCTCGTACTGCGGCTTGTCTTTGCTGGCGCGGTGGGTGTGGCCTTTGTAGTCGAAGTCGGTGACATGGACCTTGATGATGTGTCCACTGACGTGGCCGGCTTCGGAATTCCAGCGGACGTGGTCGCCGACCTTGAAGCGTTTGGTGGAAGCCATTGAACTGCTCCGGGCGGGAGAAACAGTGTCACGCGTGCCAAGGAAAGAGTGCGTCAAACGAACGTCAATATCTCCAACGAAAACGGATCATCCTTCGCCTGTCCCGCCGATCTTGCGGACGTGGCGAAGCTTGTGGTCGATCTCGTCGTTGACGGCACGCACCGCCAGTGCCGACTCTCGCGCCAGGTACAGGCTGGCGGTGAACATGGACAGCACGCCGAAGACGGCAAGCAGGGTCGGCAGCATGCCGAGCCGGTGGCCGGCGAACGAGTCGATGGCCACCAACAGGCTGGTGCCGACGAAGAAGCTGATTGCGACATACAGCAGCTGGCTGCCGCGGAGGATCAAGGTGCTGCGACGTCGATGGATGCCGGCATGGCGCTCCAGTACGGCACGCAGTTCGCTATCGTCTGTGTCACCGATCTCGCGCAGCACTGCCCGCAGTCGGTCGACCACACGCGCCAGCCGGTTGTTCGCCGACATCAGCAAGGACGCGGTGGCGGTCAGGAAAAACGCCGGCGCCAGCATCGCGGCGAGTGTGGCGTAGTGCAGTGCAACAGGGTTGTTGGGCATGGTGCGGTGGCCAGTGATGGCAAGAGGGCAGGGGGTATCATGCCTGCCTGTCTTGATACGCGCAGCCGCGCACTGGAACCGGATTGATTGCCGCCGCCGACAACCGCCTCATCTGGATCGACCTGGAAATGACCGGGTTGGACACGTTGCACGACTCCATCCTCGAGATCGCGACCGTCATCACCGACGCCGATCTCAACGTTCTGGCCGAAGGGCCGGCACTGGCCATCGCCCACCCGCTGTCGGTGCTCGAAGGCATGGACGACTGGAACCGCAACCAGCACGGCAACTCGGGACTGTGGGACCGCGTGTTGTCGGAGGGGGTGTCGATGGAACAAGCGGAACTGCGGACGTTGGCGTTCCTGCAGGAATGGACCGCGCCGAACACCTCGCCGATGTGCGGCAACTCGATTTGCCAGGACCGCCGCTTTCTCGCGCGACAGATGCCGCAACTGGAACGGCACTTCCATTACCGGCACGTGGACGTCAGCACCGTCAAGGAACTGGCGCGTCGCTGGGCACCGCACGTATTGGCGGGCATCGGCAAGGAGGCGGCGCACACGGCACTGAGCGATGTCCGCGATTCGATTGACGAGTTGCGGCATTACCGCCGGCACATGGCGGCACTGGAGAAATCCTGACCTCGCTTGCGCCCGCCGCAACGCGAAGCCGGGCTCCGCAATGCAGGGTTGCCGCACGCCAACAGCGGAACGAGGGGCGCGTTACAAAGGCGGTGATGTGCCGTCCCGATGAAGCTCGTGCAGATCCTGGCGCGTGCAGGGGATGGTCAGCCCGGCGCTGGCGAAGTCATCGTGGATCGCTTCCAGCAGGGCGCTGCGCACCACGGCCAGTTCTGGGGTCTTGACCCAGGCACGCAGCAGCAGGTTGACGCTGCTCTCGCCCAGTCCGGTGACCAGCACTTCCGGGGTCGGGTGCTCGAGCACGCCCGGCGCTTGAGCGGCGATGTGCAACAGTACCTCGCGCGCATGGGCGATGTTGCCGCCATGGTCGATGCCGACGGGAATGTCGATGCGCCGGATCGGGCGTCCGGTCAGATTGACGATCGGCTTGCTGGTGATCTCGCTGTTGGGCAGCACGATCTCTTCATTGGTGAACGTGCGCATGCGGGTATGGAAGATGCGTACTTGCTCGATCACGCCTTCCTTGCCTCCGGCCTGCACCGAATCGCCCGCGCGAAACGGCCGCAGGGCGATCAACATCACGCCCGAGGCGATGTTGGCCAAGGAGTCCTTCAGCGCCAATGCGATGGCCAGACCGGCAGCGCCCAGCACCGCGATCAATGAGGTGACCGGCACCAGGCCGGTCTTCTGCAACGCCGCGATGACAACCACCAGCAGCATCAGCACTTGGGCGACATTGCGCAGGAACGCGCGGAGGATGTCGTCGACGCCGATGCGCTTCATCGCGCGGTCCAGCAATCCGGCCAGGCGTCGCGCCAACCACCAGCCCATCAGCAGGATCAACAGCGCCACGCCCAGTTCCGTCAGACGTTCCACCAGGGGCTGGCGCAGCCAGCTGTCGAGGGCCGGGGTCAACGGTACGGAGGCGGCAGCGGTCATGAACAGTGGCCTTGGGCAACGCGTTGACGGCAAACAGGACGAAAAAACCCGGCCGCGTGGAGCAGCCGGGTCCAGTGTGGCAGCACGGCACGGCGGCGCATGGTGGCCCGATCAACCGGCCTTGGCCTTGGCCAGCGCCAGCCAGGTATCCACCACCGTGTCCGGGTTCAGCGACACCGATTCGATGCCTTCGTCCATCAGCCACTGCGCCAGGTCCGGGTGGTCGGACGGGCCCTGACCGCAGATGCCGACGTACTTGCCCTTGGCACGCGCCGACTGAATGGCCATTGACAGCATCTTCTTCACGGCCGGGTCGCGCTCGTCGAACAGGTTGGCGACGATGGAGGAGTCACGGTCCAGTCCCAGCGTGAGCTGGGTCATGTCGTTGGAGCCGATCGAGAAGCCGTCGAAGATCTCCAGGAACTCGTCGGCAAGCAGCGCGTTGGACGGCACCTCGCACATCATGATGACCTTCAGGCCGTTCTCGCCCTGCTTGAGGCCGTTCTTCTCCAGCACCTCGATGACCTTGCGGCCTTCGTCCAGCGTGCGCACGAACGGGATCATCACCCACAGGTTGTCCAGCCCCATCTCCTCGCGCACGCGCTTGACCGCCTTGCACTCCAGCGCGAAGGCTTCGGCGAAGCTGTCATCGATGTAACGCGATGCGCCGCGGAAGCCGATCATCGGATTCTCTTCGTGCGGCTCGTAGCGGCTGCCGCCAATCAGGTTGGCGTACTCGTTGGACTTGAAGTCGGACAGGCGCACGATCACCGGATTCGGCGCCACCGAGGCGGTGATGGTGGCGATGCCTTCGGCCAGGCGGTCCACGTAGAACTCGACCGGACCGGCATAGCCGGCGATGCGCTCGTCGATCTTCTTCTTCGTGGCGGCATCCTGGCTGTCGTAGTCCAGCAATGCCTTGGGATGCACGCCGATATGGCTGGCGATGATCATTTCCAGGCGGGCAAGGCCGATGCCGGCATTGGGCAGCTGGCCGAAGTCGAATGCGCGTTCCGGGTTGGCCACGTTCATCATGATCTTCAGCGGCGCCGGCGGCATGTTGCCCAGATCGGTGGTGGTGCGCTCGAAGGGCAGGGTGCCGGCATAGATGAAGCCGGTGTCGCCTTCGGCGCAGCTGACGGTGACTTCGGCGCCATCGGTGATGCGGTCCAGCGCGTCGCCGGTGCCGACCACCGCCGGCACGCCCAGCTCGCGGGCGATGATCGCGGCGTGGCAGGTGCGGCCACCGCGGTTGGTGACGATCGCCGCGGCGCGCTTCATCACCGGCTCCCAGTCGGGGTCGGTCATGTCCGCGACCAGCACGTCGCCGGGCTGCACGCGGCTCATGTCCTCCAGCGAGCGCACCACGCGGGCCACGCCGGCACCGATCTTCTGGCCGATGGCGCGGCCTTCGCAGACGACTTCACCGCGCTGCTGCAGGGTGTAACGCTCGATCTGCGTCGCCTTCGCGCGCGATTTCACCGTTTCCGGGCGCGCCTGCAGGATGTAGAGCTTGCCGGTATTGCCGTCCTTGCCCCACTCGATGTCCATCGGCCGGCCGTAGTGCTTCTCGATGACCAGCGCTTGCTTGGCCAGTTCGTGCACGTCGGCATCGGTGATCGAGAACTGGCCGCGCAGCTCGGCCGGCGTGTCCTCGGTGCGGACGCGCTCGCCGGGCACGTCCGAATACACCATCTGCAGCTGCTTGCTGCCCAGCGAGCGGCGCAGGATCGCCGGCTTGCCGGCTTCGAGCGTGGGCTTGAAGACGTAGAACTCGTCCGGGTTCACCGCGCCCTGCACGACCATCTCGCCCAGGCCGTAGCTGGCGGTGATGAACACCACGTCGCGGAAACCGGATTCGGTGTCGAGGGTGAACAGCACGCCGGAGGCGCCGACGTCCGAACGCACCATCTGCTGGATGCCGGCGGACAGGAACACGTCCTCGTGCTTGAAGCCGTGGTGCACGCGGTAGGCGATGGCGCGGTCGTTGTAGAGGCTGGCGAACACTTCCTTGACCTTGTGCACGACATCGTCGGCGCCGGTCACGTTCAGAAAGGTTTCCTGCTGGCCGGCGAAGGATGCGTCCGGCAGGTCCTCGGCAGTGGCGGAGGAGCGCACCGCCACGGCCATGTCGCTGGCGCCGGCATCGGCGTTCATCTTGGCGTAGGCGTCGCGGATATCGGCTTCCAGCTGCGGCTGCAGCGGCGCGTCGATCACCCAGCCGCGGATCTCGCCGCCGGCGGCGGTCAGCGCCGGCACGTCTTCCACGTCCAGCGTGGCCAGGCGGTCGTAGATGCGCTGGTGCAGGTTGTTGTGGGCGATGAAGTCCTTGAAGGCATCGGCCGTGGTCGCGAAGCCACCCGGGACCGAAACACCAAGGTCGGCGAGCTGCCCGATCATTTCGCCAAGCGAGGAATTCTTGCCGCCCACTTGGGCGAGATCGGTCAAACGCAGGTCTTGCAGCCACAGGATGTTGGTGGTCAAGGCAGTCTCCGGGGTGAAAAGCGGCGAAGGCGCGCCGAAACCGATATTTTACCCTCTCGTGGCGGCCGGGCGGCCGCCGAATTCTGGTGGAAACCCCATGAGCGACGCACGTCCCGTGTATTTCGTCTCCGACGGTACCGGCATCACCGCCGAAACCATCGGCCACGCCTTGCTGACGCAGTTCAACGGCATCGATTTCCGTACCGACCGGTTGCCGTTCGTGGACGGGCCGGAGCGGGCCAGGGAAGTGGCCGGAGTGATCCGCGCCGGTGGCGAGGCGGCAGGGATGAAGCCGGTGGTGATCAACACCTGCATGGATCCGGAACTCTCGTCGATCATTGCCGAAAGCGGCGCACTGGTGCTGGACGTGTTCGAACCGTTCATCGCCCCCCTCGAACAGGAACTGGGCATCGCCCGGCAACCGCGGGTCGGACGGGCGCATGGCATCGCCGACTTCGACAGCTACCACAAGCGCATCAATGCGATGAACTTTGCCCTCAACCACGATGACGGCATCAGCCTGGATTACGACGACGCCGACGTGATCCTCGTCGCGGTTTCCCGGGCCGGAAAGACGCCGACCTGCGTGTACCTGGCACTGCACCACGGCGTGCGTGCCGCCAACTACCCGCTGACCGACGACGACCTCGACAGCCAGCGCCTGCCGCCGAAATTGCGTGCCCATCGGCACAAGCTGTTCGGCCTGACCATCGACCCGGTGCGCTTGGCTCAGATCCGCGAGGAGCGTCGTCCCGGGTCACGCTACGCAAAGCTGGAAACCTGCCGCCGGGAAGTCGCCGACGCCGAAACCATGCTGCGCATGGAGGGCATTCCCACGCTCAGCACCACCAACGCCTCGATCGAGGAAATCGCCAGCCGCCTGCTGGAGACATTGGGCATCAATCGCGAGATGTTCTGAGTCCTCGGCCGACTGGATGCGGGAAGACGAACGGCCCGCTCGACGCGGGCCGCAGACCTCCAAACTAGCTGGCGTCGACGCTTGCGTCAACGACTGCCGCCACGGCCTGCGGGTGTGTAGCATCAGGTCCATGTCCACCGTTCTCGCCCCACGCCGCAGCCGTTGTCCCAGCCTTGGCAGGTTCGCCTGGCTGATGGCGCTGTACGCGGAAAACCAGATGAAGTTCGCGCGCATGTTCGATGTCGCCCGCCGCCCGCCGGGGCGGTACCTGTCGAGCGTCGGCGATGGTCTGGACCTGTGCGTGGACGTGATCGACCAGCACGCCTACACCACCGAATTGCGGCTGACCTACGCGATCGCCGATCCGCTCACCGGGCAGCCGGACCCGTCGGCATGGCTGCGCCAGTATCACGACGCGCGCCAACTGGAAGCGACCCACTGCTACGTCGGCCGCCGCTGGCAGGACATCATCGGCCTGTTCCCGCCACCGGCGCAGGTGATGGACCATCGCCTGCGGATGAACACGTTCCTCGGCAAGTGGCTGGACTATCTTCACCAACGCGGGCACGGTCGCCTGAGCCCGCACGGCGCGGTACCGACGCTGCATGCAGCAGGGCAGGGGACACCCGCTGCGGAAGCGCTTGACGAACAAAAAAGGCACGGATAAGATATCGCGCTCACTTGATGTGGGGCCATAGCTCAGCTGGGAGAGCGCCTGCATGGCATGCAGGAGGTCAGCGGTTCGATCCCGCTTGGCTCCACCACTTACATCGGTGTTTGCGGTTTGCCTCGCCGCGAATGCAAAACAGAATCGACGTCCCCATCGTCTAGAGGCCTAGGACACAACCCTTTCACGGTTGCGACCGGGGTTCGAATCCCCGTGGGGACGCCACTATAAGCCCTTGAAAACAAGGTGTTTCTTGAGAAACGAAGGGCTGCCGAAAGGTGGCCCTTCATCTTTTGGGGAGTCTTTGGGGAATTTCGAACTCTCCGATCACGCTGCACACACCCAGGCACAGCTCAAGGCCAGTCACGGCGTGCTGCCCATCCGCCGGATCAGCTTGCCCGCGCGCTCGTCACGAACCTCGCCGCCCTCGCGCGCGATGCGACCATTGACGAGGACCAGGTCGAAACCTTCGGCAAGGCCGAACGGCTCGACGTACGTCGCGGTTTCGCGGACACGGGCCGGGTCGAAGACCACCGCATCGGCGTGGTTTCCGATGCGGATGAGGCCTCGATCTCCCAGTTCCAGAATCGCGGCCGGCATGCCGCTGGCCTTGTGAACCGCGTCTTCGAGCCCGAGTTGACCGGTGGCGACGACGTGGTGTTCGATCAGCCGGGCGAAGCTGCCGTAACCCCGTGGATGGCGCATGCTGGGACCGCCGTCGGATGCCAACGCGGTCAACGGGCTGGTCACCAGCACGTCCTGCAGCGCGGCATCCATGGTGAAATGGGCAGCGGAGCCGCCACGCGGCCCCATGGCCACCAGCGCCTCGATGTAATCCACGCCCTGTTCCCGGGCAACCTCGGTCAGGGTCTTGCCGGAATACGGTTCCGTGCCGAACAGGATGGCGTCGGGACCGCCCCGCCGGGTGACGCGTTCCCGCAGCCAGGCGCGCAGTTCCTCTCCGCGCTGCTCGACCACCGTGGCGTAGTCCACCGGCGGCAGCGCCCATGGCGGGAACACGATCCCGATCCAGGTGTGGCTGGCGAGGTAGGGATAGATGTCGGCGGTCAGTTCGACGCCGGCATCGCGATACGACTGCAGCGTCGCCAGCAAATTACGCGCGCGCTCGGCACCGCGTCCGTAAACCACCTTGAGATGCGAGATGTGCAGTCGCGCCTTCGGATCGTACGCGACGAATTCGGCGATGGCTTGCTCCAGCCGGTCGTCGTCTTCGCTGCGCAGATGGCTCATGAGGATACCGCCATGGGCGCGCACGGTCTCGCCCAACAGGCGCAGTTCCGCAGGCTGTGCGGAGATGCCGGGCACGTATTCCAGACCGCTGGACACGCCGTGGATGCCGAGGCCGAACCATTCCTCCAGCACGGCGACCATGCGCTCGCGCTCGGCTGCACTCAGATCGGTGGTGTCATCGGCGATCCCCGCAGCGCGTCGCAGGGCGCCATGGCCGACGAGGGCGGCCACATTGGTCAGGCTGCCGCGCTCGTCCAGCGCGCCGATCCATTCGCGCAACGGCCCCGCCGACGGATTGGAGCCATCCTGGCCAAGCACCACGGTGGTCACGCCCATCGCCGCGAAGTTCTCGAACGACTGTCGCAACGGATCACCATGCGCGTGCAGATCGATGAAACCCGGTGCCAGCACGCGGCCGGCGGCGTCGACGACCCGGTGGGCGGGCAGGGCGGGGCCACTGCCGCGACGGATGTCGGCGAAACGACCGTCACGGATGTAGACATCGCCAACGTATGCCGGCGCGCCACTGCCGTCGATGATGCGTGCGTTGACGATCGCGATGTCGTGCGCCGGCTCTGCCGCACCTCGGCCGGTTGCGCCGGTGGCACAGGCCGCCAGCAGCCACCCGCTCAGGAGCATCGCCGGCAATCTGGTCATGCGACCGGATCGCACCATTGAAATTGGTTCTTCACCCAAGTCCGGGGAACGCTGCCCGGATCTTGAGGAAGAAGTAGT
>JAUNRQ010000043.1 GCA_030535605.1 Pseudoxanthomonas suwonensis | reverse complement strand
TGACTACTTCTTCCTCAAGATCCGGGCAGCGTTCCCCGGACTTGGGTGAAGAACCCCATTTTTCGGCATTGGGCCGCGGAGGGTACGTTGGCGCGCGCCGCAGCCGGCGGGTGTCATTGTCGCGAAGATGCTCCGCCAGCGAGACGGCATTGGCTTCGATCGAAGGTGCCCAGAACGCCATGTTCAGGTCGCCCGCATGTTTGTTCGTGTAGTAGCTGGCCTGGTGGTCGCCCAACTGTTCGGCGGCCAGCATCGAAGCCACCAGGACCATCTTCGGCTCGTCAGCCGGTTCTTCGCCCTCTTGTTCCAGATCGGCGACCGACATGGCGATGAACCCGTAGAGCGACCCCCGCCGAGCCGAAGCTCCGAATGATGCGCGCGCCTCCGTGAATTGACCCTGTTGCTTCTCCATGAGGCCGAGCAAAACACCCGCGAAGGCATCCTGGTCGGTGGTCAGCCGGTCGAGCAAGCGGCGGCTGTCCAGCGAGCCGGCCTCTGCAAGCCGCACCTGTGCGGATGTCGGATATCCGCGCAGCGCCAGCCACTCCGCCTCCCGCGCGTCGAAGGCGATGAAGGCCGGGTCACGGGTCGTCAGCGTGGCCGCGTCGATCCACTCGAAGGTGCAGCCGGGTTCGGGATGCAGGTCATGCGCGATGTATTCCCTGGAACGCGCGGGGGCCGGCCTCGCGCCGAGCAGCCCGGCCTGTGCCGATCCTGGCTGCCGGGCCGTGCCGCCACTGCCGTCATCGGCGAGCCCATGGTGAACCCCGCCATCGGCAACGCAGCGCCCGAGAACCGCCATCGCCAGCACCGCCAAAACGGCGATCAGGATTCCCTGTTTCATGCGTGACCTCCGTTGTCCGCGTCCAGAGCGGTCGTGCCCATGATCGCGGAAACGGGCGACGCGTCAATGTGTGCCCGCCTTCAGCGCCCTTGGCGACACAGCGCGGTCAGCCGCGTCGAATCCTGCACGTCGCCGGCGGTCTGCGCGGTGCCGGCCAGCAGGGTGCGTTGGGTTTCGTTGCCCTGGGCGGGGCGGGTTTCGATGCAGCGCAGTTCGGCACCGCGGCCGTACAGGGTGATGTCACGCACGTGGGCGGCGACGCCCTTGTCGGTCGGGGTCAGCAGCAGGCGCCAATCCTGACGCGTGCCGCTGGCCTGCATCGCGTAGTGCTGGCGGATGCGGGCGGCATCGCCGGACAGCATGGCGCCGAAGCTGGCCTGCAATGCCGCCAGTTGCGGCACGCGGGCCATCGACACGGTGCGGGTGCTGGCTCCGCGCTGGATGCGGGCCTGGCCCGGCGTGGTGCCGCTGCCGGCGGTGATCGTGGTCACTTCGCGGTAGGGCACGCGCACTTCGCGAACGAGGGTGGCGGTGTCCGGGCGGCGGTATTCGCCGGCGATGCGCAGCGGTGCCTTCAGCAGCGGCGAGTCGCGCAGTTCGACGAACGGGGTGGACATCGGCGCCGGTCGCTGCAGGCGCTGCACGATCCAGTCCGGGTCAAGCTCCGTTGCCTGGGCCATTGCCGGCAGCGCGAGCAGTGACAGCAGGGCGGCGCTGCACCGTTGCGTCATCGCGCGCCACCGCGGCGTGGTCTTGCAACCAGAAGTCATAGAAGTTGAACCAGTTGTAGGGTGCATCGGAAGCCCTATTCTCCAACTGCCGGGCATAACGCTCGATGAGCGCGGCGACATCGGCCATGCGCTGGCCGCGCCCGATCCTCACTTCGTCGGCAAACGGTTCGAACTGCAGGTCGTAGCGATTGCCGCCCCGATACAGGCCGAAACCCAGCTGCACCGGCACTTTCAGCGCCGCGGCGATCAGCCAGGGCGAGGTCGGGAACAGCGCCGCCTCGCCGAAGAACGGTGCCGGCAGCGCCGGATCGCCGGGACGGGCGCGGTCGACCAGCAGCGCCACCATCGCACCTTCGTCGCAGGCCTGCTTGATCGCCATGACGATGCTGGGGCCGTCCTGCGCGGCGTCGATCACGCTGGCGGCGATCTCCGGGCTCAATTCGTCCAGCAACTGGGTCAGCGCGGGGTTCCGGCTTTTGTCGAGGACCACGCGGATGGTGTAGTCGGGGCATTGCCGACCCAGCACCCGCAGCACTTCGAAGCTGCCCAGGTGCGAGCCGAACAGCAGCACGCCACGGCCCTGGTCGAGGTCGCGGTGCAGGGTGTCCAGGCCGGTGACGGTGACGTCGAAGCGATCGACCTGCCCGCCCAGCAGGAACACCCGATCGAGGATGGTCGAGGCGAAGGAATGGATGTGCCGGGCCACGTGCCGGTAGCCGGCATGCGCGCCCAGCACGCGTCGCAGCCACGCCAGCGAGGCGCGACGCTCCGGGCCGCGCACCAGCATGAAGTAGGCGGTGATCGGCAGCAGCAGCGGCCGCGCCAGGGCGCGTCCGCCACGGCGGGCGATGGCGCGGATCAGGCGCAGCGCAAAACGCCCGCCACCTTCCGGGCGCTGGGTCCAGGCCATGTTCATCCTGCCGTCCTGCTCATCCGCCCACGATATCGCCGGTTGCCAGAACCTGCTCCTTTTCGAGGACGCGGAAGCGCCAGCGTGGCGGCTCGCCATCCTGCCCGGTGGGGGACAGTTCGATGCGTGCGGTGTGTCCCGGCAGCAGCGGCCGCACGAACTTCACCTGCGGAAAGCGCAGCGGCGGCAGCGGGCCGTGGCGGGCTTCGATCGCCGCGACCACCCGTTCCAGCAGCACCACGCCGGGCACCACCGGGTTGCCGGGGAAATGGCCGGGCAGGCTGGGGTGGTCGTGGTCGATGTGCACGGTGGTGCTCACGGTGCGATCCCGCGCGCGGCCCAGTCGTCCATCATCGACTGCACCTGCGCCTGTGCCTTTCCGGCAAGCTGGTTGCGCGTGGCGGTGGCAGGAATCGGCTGGCCGAAGCGCACGCGGATGGTGCCGGGGCGTACCGCGAACAGCCCTTCCGCCGGCAGCACCGTGCCGGCGCCGGACAGGGCGACCGGCAGCACCGGCACGCCGGCCATGCGCGCGGCCTCGAACGGGCCGGCCTTGAAACCGCCGAGCCGACCGTCGCGGCTGCGCGTGCCTTCCGGGAACAGGCACACGCTGTCGCCGGCCTGCAGCAGCCGCGCGACATGGCGCAGCATCAACGGTGCCGAGCGCGGGTTGTCGCGGTCGATCACCGGCATGTCCATCGCCCGCCCGTACCAGCCCACGAACGGCCATGCCAGGGTTTCGCGCTTGAACAGGAAGCGCATCGGCACCGGCGAGGCGCGGAACAGCGCGCAGATGTCGATCACCGACTGGTGGTTGCTGACCAGCAGGTAGGGTTGCGACCAGTCGATCGCGTCCGCGCCTTCCACCTGCAGCCGTGCGCCGGCACCGCCAAGCAAGCCCGGCGCCCATCCGCGGGCGGCCATCCGCAAGGGCAGGCGGGTGCCGCCACCGAGGCGGTGCAGCAGCAGCGCCAGCGAGATCCAGCCGATCGACCACAGCAGGGTGAACCCGAGCTGCAGCATGTTGAACACCCGCCAGGCCAGCCGCGCGCGTGGCGCGGGCCTTCCGGGGGTCATCACTTCGCCTGCCATGGCTTTCATCGTGGCGCTGGTACCGCAGTCCGTGGAAACCCGCATGATTCTAGGCGGATTGGCCGTGCATTTGACCTGTCAGCGCATGAATTCGCGCCAGAACGCCGGCCCGAGCCGTGCCATCCGCGCCATCGACTCGCGCAGCCCGCCACGGTGATGGTCCGGGAAGCGTCGCCGCCGCAGCAGGTATTCGCCGATGAAGAACACGCCCAGCAGCCCGTAGGTGGCGACATTGGCAAACCACGACCACTGCGCCTGGCTGACCGATGGCACCGGGGTGACGCCGAACATCGCCAGCACGCCGTCCGGTACCGCGACCAGCGCCAGCAACAGGTTGACCAGCGCCAGCAGGCCCAGCAGCAGCGCCCACGCCAGTGTCAGCCGTCGCGCGTAGCGGGCCAGGCCGGGGACGTCCTGAAGTGCCTGCTCGCCTTCCAGGCCGGCGACGATGCGGCTGATCAGCGGCCGTCGCCCCTGCAGGAGGCTGCGCGCGAACAACCAGGCGACCATCGCCACGAACAGGGTCGGTGCCAGCAGCAACGGCAGCAAGGCCCAGGGCGAACGGGCCAGCCACCAGGCACCGGCCACCGCCGCTGCCAGCAGCAGCCAGGCGACGAGCCTGCGGGCCAGCAGGGCATCGGCCAGCACCAGCAGCAGCATGTCCAGGCTTGCCAACGCGGCAAGCGTGCCGTCCTCGCGCAGGCTGGCGGCATGCGCCAGCAGCGGGTAGGCGAGGATCAGCAGCAGGCGCAGCAGCGCGGCGGCATCGTCCCGGCCCATGGCCGGCTCAGCCGGTGGTCTTGTTCTGCTCGATGTGTGCCGACAGCGCCCGCAACGAGGCGAAGATGCGGCGGTTGTCCTCGCTGTCGGAACGCATCTGGAACCCGTAGGCCTTGGACACCGCCAGCGCCAGTTCCAGCGCATCGATGGAGTCCAGTCCCAGCCCGGCGTTGAACAGCGGTGCCTCCGGATCGATCCCGGCAGCGGCGATGTCTTCGAGGTTCAGGCTTTCGACCAGCAGTTCGGCCAGTTTGGCTTCGGCGGGGGTTTGGGCGGACATGCGGAACTTCCATGAATAAGGAGACGGCGCCCGCTGGGGGCGGCGCGGTATCATGCGCGGCTGCATCATCGCATGGGGCGCGCGGCGCCGTCTGCCATGCATGGACCTGCCGCCTGAACGGAGCACGATGAGCATCGCCGGAACCGACCCCGCGTCGCCTGCAGGCGCCGTGCCCCAGTTGCGGGTGGACTACGTGGCCGACGCCACGCCGGACGCGTTGTTGCGGCCCGACACCCTTGCGGTGCTCGGCTTCGGTTCGGATGCGCCCGCGTGCGCGGACCCGCGTTGCCTGCGGGTGCCGCTGCGACCGCACGGCGCGGCACCGCTGGAAGTGTGGCGCGCCAACGCGCCGGTGCGCAGCGGACGCGATGGCGACCTGGCATGGGCCAGCGACGGCGAACTGGCGTTCGGTGCCATCGAAGTGGACGAGCCGGACGATGGCATCGAGCGCGCCGCCGAACACGCCTATCGGCGCATGCTCGAGCATGTCCAGGCCAGTGACACCCCGCACCTGCTGCGGGTGTGGAACTACCTGTCCGGCATCACCCACGGCCAGGGCGACGCCGAGCGCTACCGGCGCTTCTGCGTCGGTCGCGCGCGCGGCCTGGGCCATGTCGATACCGGCCAGTTGCCGGCTGCCACGGCCATCGGCCGCAGCGACGAGGCGCGGGTGCTGCAGGTCTACTGGCTGGCCGCACGGCAACCCGGCACGCCGGTGGAAAACCCGCGCCAGGTCAGCGCCTACCACTATCCGCGCCAGTACGGTCCGCAGGCACCGAGTTTCGCCCGGGCGATGCTGCCTCCGGCCGGCAGCCGCGTGCCGCTGCTGCTGTCGGGCACCGCGGCAGTCGTGGGCCATGCCTCGCAACATGCCGCCGACCTGCTGGCACAGATCGACGAGACCTTTCGCAACTTCGACGCGCTGATCGACAACGCCCGTCGCCAGCGGCCGCAGTTGCCGGCGCAGTTCGGCCCCGGCTCGCGCCTGAAGGTCTACGTCCGCGACGTCGCCGACCTGCCGGTGGTGGCCGAGGCCCTGGACCGGCGCCTGGGCGACGTGCCCCGGATCATCCTGCATGCCGCCATCTGCCGGCGCGAACTGGCCATCGAGATCGACGGCGTCCACGGCTGAACCGCCCCGCGCGCCGACCTGTATCCGCCGCCCTTGCGAAGGCCCCTTGCACGTGGGAGCGACTTCAATTCGCGACGGCTGGCGCATCGCGCAGTGACCCCAGCCCGCAAAGGCCCGAAGCTCCGTGGGAGCGAACTCAGCTCGCGACCATCCGGCGCATCGTGGCAATGAACCCAACCAGCGACGGCCTGACGCCCGTGGGAGCGAATTCAATTCGCGACCTGCCCATCTCGCGACCGCTCCGTCGCTCGCATCCCTCCGCCATGCGCCCCCGCGCGAGCAACCTCCGCTCAGGACCGCGTTTCGCGCCCGGCCAGCAGCCGGCGGTAGAACGCCTCGATTTCCGCCAGCTTCGGTTCGATGGTGAACCGCTCCAGATCGTAGCCGTGGCGCGACGGGCGGGCGTCGAACACATCGCGCAGGCGCTTGGCCAACGCATCGGCATCGCCCACCGGCAGCAGCGGCGTGCCGATCACCGATTGCAGATGCGTGGCGCCCTGGCTGGCACTGGCGATGACCGGCAGTCCGGCATGCATCGCCTCCAGCAACACCAGCCCGAACGGCTCGCTGCGGGCAGCGCTGACGAACACGTCGAACACCTCCAGCCAGTCGCGTGCGACTTCGGTGAAACCGGGCATCACCACGTCCGCCGGGGCGGCCTGGCGCAGGCGCTCCCACGCCTTGCCCTGACCGACGATGACCAGCCGCGCATCGGCCGGCAGCGCGGCGCGCTTCCACGCCTCCACCAGCACGTCCAGACCCTTGCTGTCTTCCACCCGCCCGAGTGCGCCGAACACGAACGCGTCGGCAGCGATCCCGTGGGCCTGTCGCAGCTGCGCGCGCGCGCCGAGGGTGGGTGAGCGCGGCAGGGTCCAGTTGTCGATGTGCACGCTGCGCGCACGCTGTGCCGGCGGCATGGCCTCGAACTGCCAGGGCGCGATCGCGATCAGTCCGTCAAGGTCGGCGTGCTGCTGCGGCTTGTACTCGATGTGCAGCGTCGCCAGGCGCGGGATCGTCGTGCGCCAGCCGCGCAACGCGGTACGCGCGGCGGTCAGGTGGGCATGGGCGATGTCCGGCTGCAGGCGTTGAAGCGCACGCCGCGCATGCCAGCCGCGCAGCAGGTTGGGGACCACCACCACCGCGACGTTCTCGTGCACGTGCTGGCGGATGCCGTCGGGCTTGGGCATGGCGCCGTCGCGACGCAGGATCAGGCTCACCCGGTGGCCGGCGGCGGCCTGCGCGTTGGCCAGTTCCACCACATGGCGCTCGGTGCCGGCGAAGCGCCGGGTCAACATGACGTGGGCGACATGCAGCGGCGTGCCGGTCATCGGTGGACTCCCGGTGCGACGCGGCCATGCCGGACCTGGCGGGTGCAGGCATCGTGCGTGCGCCGCGCGAGGCAGCGCGGCCAAGAAAGGACGGGACAGGCGAGCATGCAGCGCATGATACGGGCGGTGCAGCGACCGCGTCCGCTGGCCGATCAGCCCAGCTGCGCCAGGCCTTGCGCCAGCAGCAATCGGGTCAGCAGCACGCGTTCCTCCACCGGGCGCTCGGCGATCACGTCCAGCATCCAGGCCAGCGACTGGCAGCGCGCCTGGCTGCTGGCACCTTCGACCAGACCTTCGCTGAAGCCCTCGTGCAACAGTCCGGCGCGCACCGCGTTGGCGCGCAATGCCTGCTCGGCGGCGTCGCGGTCCCACGCGGCGGGGGTGCTGTTCTGCATGGCGATCACCACCGCCTCGGCAATGGCATTGGCCAGCACCTCGCGGCTTTCCGGGCTGAGCCGGCCCGCCAGCGCGCTCATGCCTTGCAGGCTGCGGTCACCGTCGGGTTCCAGGACGCGGCACAGCGCGGCGCGATCCTGTTCCTGCCGGGAGACCGCGTGCAGGGCCTGGAACAGACCGTCGGCCTGGGCATCGGGCATGCGCAGAAGCAGGTCCTGGGCATTGGCCAGCAGGGAGGAGAAGTCCAGTGGTTGCGGCGGGGCGGTCTGCGCTTGCACGGGCGCGGCCAGCGGCAGCAGCAGGGCCAGGCCGCACAGGCCGCCAAGCAGGCGGGAGGCGATCAGCATGGTCGGGCGTGGTGTCGGAAGGGGTCTGGCCGAGTGTGCCCACCGCGGGCTGAACCTGCACCAGACGCCCGCCGCAACGCGCCGGTCAGCGACGCCGGATCGGGATGCTGTCGACCGGAATGCTGGCGACATCCACGCCGCCCTGGCGGATCGGTTGGCCGGCCTGCGGGGCCCAGGCCATCGCGGTGATGACTTCCCACCGCGCCGGCAGCCGGCCATCGGCTCGACGCCACTGTTCGTAGGCGCGCGCGGCCGCGGCGAAGCGCGCCTTGCCGGTCAGGCTCTGGCGCCGGCCCTGCAGGGCGTTGGTCGCCCCCAGTGCGCGCAACTCGCGCATCAATGCCGGCAGGTCGGGGTACGTGGTGGTCAGCACGTCGCGTTCGACCACCGGGTCACGGAACCCCGCGTGCACCAGCGCGTCGCCGACCTGGGCGATGGCCGCGAACGGGCTGACATGCGGTGCCTGGTCGGCAGCGGCGAAGGCGTCTCGCAGTTCCACCAGCGTGTCCGGGCCGAAGGTGGAAAACAGCAGCAGGCCGCCGGGTCGCAGGACCCGCCGCAGGCCGGCCAGGGTGGCCGGCAAGTCGTCGACCCATTGCAGGCAGAGGTTGGAAAACACGATGTCGAGGCTGCCCGCCGCCAGCGGCAGTGCGCGTGCATCGGCGCACAGGCGGTGGATGTCGGGGCCGCGACGCAGCAGTCCGCGCCGGGGAATGCGTGCCTGCTGCAGCATCGGCAAGGCCAGGTCCAGCGCCAGCACCTGGGCCTTCGGCCAGCGTTCGGCGATGGCCAATGCCGCATGCGCCGGGCCGCTGCCCAGATCCAGTACCCGCGTCGGCGGCGGCCGGCCCTGCACCGGGTCGTCGTAGAAGGCCAGCGTTTCCAGCATCCAGCCGCGGACTTCGCGCTGCAGGCGCGCGGCGGCATCGTAGCCGGCGGCCGACCGGGAGAAGCTGCGGCGGACCTGGCGGGTATCGAAAATCGTGTTCATGCAGCGGCGTCGAGGGTCGGGGAAGTGGCGACCACGCCGGGCGCGGTGCGTGCACGTGCGCAGGAGTCCGCTGCGGTCGGGGTCGATGACAGGCCGATCACCATGTGACCTCGGCAAGGAATGCCCGCAGCGCGTCGGCCACCGCATCGGCACGGGTCAGGAACGGCGCGTGGCCGGCGTGCTCGATGACCTCGATGCGGCTTTCCGGCGCCAGCGCAGCGGCTTCGCGCATGGCCCGCGGGTCCACCAGACGGTCGCGGCGACCGGCCAGCCACAGGCTGGGTACCGCCAGCGCCGGCAACATCGTGCGCAGGTCACTGTTTTGCAGCAGGTCCAGGCCATCGGCCAGCACCGCGGCCGCCGGTTCGCCGCGGGCAAACACTTCGGCGCGCAGTTGCCGGATCTCGTCCCGGGCATGGTCCGAGCCGAAGGCTTCCAGCGCGATGAAGCGCTCCAGCGTGCCGGCATGGTCCTCGCGCAGGCCGGCGGCGAAGCCCTGGAAGATCTCCGCCGACACGCCGTGGCGCCAGTCCTCGCCGCGGACGAAGCGCGGCGTCGCGCACAGCATCGCCAACGCAGGCACGCGCTGCGGCTGGCGATGGGCTGCCTGCAGTGCCACCAAGCCACCGAGCGACCACCCCAGCCATGGCGCCACCGGCACCTGTGCGCTGATGGCATCGACGCAGGCGTCCAGTGTCAGCGGCACGCCACTGCCGCGGCTGTGGCCGTGGCCGGGCAGGTCGACCACATGCAACCGGTAGTCGGTTTCCAGACGGCGCAGCAGCGGCGCGAACACGCCACCGTGCATGGCCCAGCCGTGCAGCAGCACCAGCGGCGGGCCGTCACCGGACACCTGGACATGCAGCGCCGCCATGTCAGGCCGCCCGTGCCACGAAGGGGATTCGCAGAGGCATGCGGAGGACCTCAGCCGCCGACATCGGTGCGCAGTGCCTTCACCTGGCGGGGGTCGTGCCCGACCGAGCGCGCCGCCACCCAGGCGAACAGGACGATGCCGATGCTGACCACCACGCCCCCCCACAGCGCCAACCCGCGCGGGGCGGCTTCGCCCAGCAGCAGCATGCCCAGCAACACCGCGAACAGCAGCTCGCTGGCCTGCATCGCTTCCACCGCGCCCAGCGCGGTCGGGTTGTCACGGACCATGCCGGTGGCCTGGAAGAACAGCACCGCGGCGATGATCCCGGCGCTGACCGCCACGCCTGCCGCCAGCAGCACCTGTCCGCCGGGTGGCGGCCCGGCCTGCTGCCAGGCCCACAGCGCCAGCAGCCACCACAACGGCTGGCTGACCAGGGTCATGCCGAACACCCGCTGGGTCGCGTTGAGGGCTTCGCCGGTGCGCTCCAGATGCAGCAGCAACAGGCGGTTGCCCAGCGGAAACAGCACCGCCGCGCCCAGCACGCAGGCCAGCGCCAGCCACGCCGCGGGGTCCAGCCGACCTTGCGCATGGCCCACCTGCATCAACAGCACCCCGCACAGGATCAGCACGCCGACGGCCAGCGCGGCTGGCGGGATCCGGCGCCTGGCATCGCGGTAGATGAACGGTGCGCACAGCATCCCGGCAATGACGGTGAACTGGAAGCTGCCGGCGATCAACCACGACGGCCCGCTGGAAGCGGCCCACGACAACAGCATGTAGAACAGCACGAAGCCGAGCGCGGCGCAGCCCAGCCACGGTCCCGGGTGGGCGCGGATCGCGCGCCAGACCGGCGCAGCGCCGCCCTGCCAGCGCAGCAGCGGCCACAGCAGCGGCAGGGTGATGAGGTAGCGCAGGCAGGCGGTCCATGCCCAGTGCCCGCCGCTGCTGGCGCTGGCGCGGTTGAGCACGTAGGTCATGGTGAAGAACAGCGCCGCGGCCACGCCCATGCCGACTGCGGCCAGGCGCAGGCGCCGGGCCTGGCGTTCGGCCGCCGCCGTGTCATCGGCGGGGTCGTCACGGGCAGCGGACTCAGGCATCGGTGCGCGCGTCGGCCGGACTCAGGGCACGCGCCGCGGCCAGCGCCTCCACCAATGCATCGATCTGCTCCGGGCCGTGCGCCGCGCTGAGGCTGATGCGCAGGCGCGAGCCGCCGGTGGGCACGGTCGGCGGACGGATCGCAGGCACCAGGAACCCGGCGCGTTCCAGCGCGGCCGACATGGCCAGTGCCCGGGCTTCGCTGCCGCAGGGAAGAATCTGGATGGGCGTGTCGGAGGCGGCCAGCGGCAGTCCATGGCGGGCGGCGCCGGCGCGCAGGCGGGCGACGAGTTCGGTCAACCGGTCGCGACGCCACTGCTCGCGCCGGGCCAGCCGCACTGCCGCCAGTGCCGCCGCCGCCTGTGCCGGGGGCAGGGCGGTGGTGTAGATGTAGCTGCGTGCATGCTGGGCGAGGTGCTCGACCGCATCGGCCGCGCCGGCCACCACCGCACCGTAGCCACCCAACGCCTTGCCCAGGGTGATCATCTGCAGCGGCACGTCGTTGGCATCCAGCCGCGCCGCGGCGACGCTGCCGCGCCCGTCCGGACCGAGCACGCCGATGCCGTGGGCATCGTCCACGTACAGCCAGGCGCGTTGCATGCGCGTGGCCAGCGCCAGTTGGCGCAACGGCGCGACATCGCCGTCCATGCTGAAGACGCCATCGGTGGCCAGCAACGCCGCCCCGCTGCGCACGGCCTTGAGCTGGCGCAGCGCGCCTTCCGGGTCGGTGTGCGGATAGCGACGCAGGCGGCAGCCGGCCAGTCGCGCGGCGTCCAGCAGGCTGGCGTGGTTGAGCCGGTCCTGCACGCAGGTGTCGGCTTCGCCCAGCAGCGCCTGCACCACGCCCAGATTGGCCAGGTAGCCATTGCCGAACAGCAGCGCACGCGGCACCTGCAGCCAGTCGGCCACCTCGTTTTCCAGCGCGTCGTGGACCTGCTGGTGGCCGCAGACCAGATGCGAGCCGGTGCTGCCGGTGCCGTCGCGCTGCAGTTGGTCCTGGGCCGCCCCGGTGATCGCGAACTGCTGCGACAGGCCGAGGTAGTCGTTGCTGCAGAAGCCGACCAGCCAGCGGCCGTCCACTTCCACCCGCACGCCGTCACGGCGGCTGATGCTGCGGCGCTGGCGCATCCTGCCTTGTGCGGCGCGTTCGGCCCGCGCCTCGGCGATGCGCCGTCCCAGCTCGACGCGGGACGGGTCAGGCGTGGGCATGGGCGGGTTCCGTGGCATCGATGCTGGCATGCACCGTGTCCGCGCACGGGTCGGCCTCGGTCACGGCCATGGGGCGCAGGCCGAGGCGATCGAACAACGCCAGGTCGCGTTCGGTGTCCGGGTTGCCGGTGGTCAGCAGCTTTTCGCCGTGGAAGATCGAGTTGGCACCGGCAATGAAGCACAGCGCCTGCAGTTCGTCGCTCATCGCCTCGCGCCCGGCCGACAGCCGCACCATCGAGGCCGGCATCAGGATGCGGGCAACGGCAATCGTGCGCACGAACTCGAACGGGTCCAGTTCCACCGTGCCCTGCAGCGGCGTGCCGGCGACCTGCACCAGGCGGTTGATCGGCACCGAGTCCGGATGCGCCGGCAGGCTGGCCAGCGCATGCAGCAGGCCCGCGCGCTGGGCCCGCGACTCGCCCATGCCGACGATGCCGCCGCAGCAGGTCTTCATGCCCGCGTCGCGCACTTCGGCCAGGGTGTCCAGCCGGTCCTGGTACTCGCGGGTATGGATGATCTCGCCGTAGAACTCCGGCGCCGTGTCCAGGTTGTGGTTGTAGTAGTCCAGCCCGGCCGCACGCAGCGCCCGTGCCTGCTCGCCGCTGAGCATGCCCAGGGTGGCGCAGGTCTCCAGCCCCAGCGCCTTCACCTCGCGGATCATCTCGGCCACCTTGGGAATGTCGCGGTCCTTGGGCGAGCGCCAGGCGGCGCCCATGCAGAAGCGGCTGGCGCCGGCGGCCTTGGCCTGGCGGGCTTTCTCCAGCACTTCGTCGGTGGCCATCAGCTTGGTCGCGGCCACGCCGGTGTGGTAACGCGCCGCCTGCGGGCAATAGCCGCAATCCTCCGGGCAGCCGCCGGTCTTCACCGACAGCAGCGTGCTGACCTGGACCTCGGTCGGGTCGAACATCGCCCGGTGCACGCTTGCCGCTCGATGCAGCAGTTCCGGGAACGGCAGCGCGAACAGCGCCTCGATCTCCTCCCGCCGCCAGTCATGACGCACGGGGACGACGGGAACCTGGCCGAGCTGGGACATGGGCGTTTTCCGATGGAAACCTCACGGGGGACCCGGCAGTCTGGAAAGCATGGCGATGACTGTCAACTTTCCGCTGCCCCTGCAGGTTGACCGCTGGCTGGATTGCCTGCTGCCACCGCGCTGCTTGCTGTGCCACGGTGCCGGTGCGGATGGGCGTGACCTGTGCGCCCACTGCCACGCCGACTTGCCGTGGCTGACCACCGCTTGCCCGGCCTGTGCACTGCCCTTGCCGGCCGTCGATGCCGCGGAGCGGCTGCCCTGCGGAAGGTGCCAGCGCCGGCCACCGCCCCTGCAGCAGACCCGCGCCGCCTTCCTCTACCGCACGCCGCTGGATCGGTTGCTGCCGCGGCTGAAGTTCCACGACGGCCTTGCCGCGGCGCGCCTTCTTGCCGGGTTGATGGCCGATGTCGCCCGCGACTGGCCGCAGCCGCAGGCCATCGTGCCGGTCCCGTTGCATCCGGGACGCCTGCGCCAGCGTGGCTACGACCAGGCGCTGGAACTGGCCCGCCCGCTGGCGCGTCGGCTGCGGCTGCCCTTGCGCGCCGACCTGCTGCGTCGCGTGCGCCCCACCAGCGCGCAGTCGCGGCTCGACGCCACCGCCCGGCGACGCAACCTGCGGCGTGCCTTCGCCGGCAACCCGACCGGTGCGCTTCCCGCGCATGTGGCGCTGGTCGATGACGTCATGACCACCGGCGCCACGCTTCACGCCGCCGCCGCTGCCTTGCATCGAGCGGGCGTGGCACGGGTCGATGCCTGGGTCTGCGCGCGCGTGCCGTGATGCGCGCCAAGCCCTGCGCCCGCGGGACAACCGCGCCAGCTCCGTTCCACTTCCACCTTTCCACCAGGCCCGACCTGCTCGCACGCGCCGGTGATTCACCCAGCGCACTGATCGAAGCGGCCGTGTCCGCGACCAGCGGCCCCGATCCCGATGCCGATCCCGACGTGCAGTCGCGCCCGCGTGCTGCTACAGCGCGTAGTGCAGCGCGATCCCCGCGAACATCACCAGCCCGACCCAGTGGCTCAGGCGGAACGCGCGGAAGCATTCCTCGCGCCCGCGGCCACGGGCGATCACGAACTGCCAGGCCACCAGCAGTCCGGCGACGGCCAGCGCCACCCAGTATGGCCAGCCCCAGCCGGCGTTGCGTCCGGCCAGCCCCAGTGCCGCGAACATGCCGCCGTACAACACGCCGATGGCCAGCAGGTCCAGCTCGCCGAACAGGATCGCGGTGGACTTGGCGCCCATGCGGATGTCGTCGTCGCGGTCGACCATCGCGTACCAGGTGTCGTAGGCGGTGGTCCAGAAGATGTTGGCCACGTACAGCAGCCACGCCAGCGCCGGCACCTGCCCGCGAATGGCGGCGAAGGCCATGATGATGCCCCAGCCGAAGGCCATGCCCAGGTACACCTGCGGCAGGTAGGTGTGGCGCTTGAGGTACGGATAGCTGGCCGCCAGCAACACGCCGACCACGCTCAGCAGGATCGTCAGCCGGTTCAGCGTCAGCACCAGCGCGAATGCCGCCAGCATCAGCACCGCGAACAGCAGCAGCGCCTCGCGCCCGGACACCGCACCGGTGGCCGCCGGCCGGTCGCGGGTGCGCTTGACCGACGCATCCAGCCAGCGATCGGCATAGTCGTTGACCACGCAGCCCGCCGCCCGCGTCAGCCACACGCCCAGCGAGAACACCACCAGCGGCCACCACGGCGGCACGCCCTCGGCCGCCGCCCAAAGGCCCCACCACGTCGGCCACAGCAACAGCATCCAGCCCACCGGCTTGTCGCCGCGGACCAGCTGCCAGTAGTGCTGCAGGCGCTCGCGCCAACGCGATGACACGCGGGCTTCGGGAATGTGAGGATGGTCCATGGACGACGCTGGCGCTGTCTGTTCGCAACCGGGTCCAAAGCGTAGCAAAGCCGGTGCCCGCGACTTCGCCCGACGCTCAGGCGATCCCGTGGTAGTCGCGGAACCAGGCGGCGAAGCGGGCCACGCCGTCTTCCACAGACACCGTCGGCCGGTAGCCGGTGGCGGCAATCAGGTCGGCGACGTCGGCATGCGTGTCGGGCACGTCGCCCGGCTGCAGCGGCAGCAGCTCCAGTCGCGCTTCGCGCCCCAGCGCCTGTTCCAGCAAGCGGATGAACTGCAGCAGTTCCACCGGCCGCTCGTTGCCGATGTTGTACAGCCGGTAAGGGGCCACGCCGCTGCTGGCCGGGTCCGGGTCGGTGGCATCCCACGCCGGGTCCACCGCCGCCGGGCGTTCCAGCGTCTGCAGTACCCCTTCGACGATGTCGTCGATGTAGGTGAAGCTGCGGGTGTGCTTGCCGTGATTGAACACCGGGATCGGCCGTCCTTCGGTGATCGCCTTGGCGAACAGCATCGGGCTCATGTCCGGTCGGCCCCATGGCCCGTAGACGGTGAAGAAGCGCAACCCGGTCACCGGCATGGCGTACAGGTGCGCGTAGGCGTGCGCCATCTGTTCGTTGGCCTTCTTGGTTGCCGCGTACAGCGTCAGCGGGTGTTCCGCCGGGTCGTGCTCGGAGCAGGGCATGCGCGTGTTGGCCCCGTACACCGAGCTGGTGGAGGCAAACACCAGGTGTTCCACCGCGTGCTGTCGGCAGCCTTCCAGCACGTGCAGGAAGCCGGTGAGGTTGCTGGCGACGTAGGCGTGCGGATTGACCGCCGAGTAACGCACCCCCGCCTGCGCGGCCAGATGCACCACCCGCCGCGGTCGATGCTGCCGGAACAAGGCCTCGATCGCATCGCGGTCGGCCAGGTCGGCCTGCACATGGGTGTAACCGGCATGTCCTTGCAGGCGCGCCAACCGGGCCTGCTTCAGGGCGACATCGTAGTAATCATTGAGGTTGTCCAGGCCAACCACCGCCTCGCCCCGCTGCAGCAGGCGCTCGGCAACGTGCATGCCGATGAAGCCGGCGGTGCCGGTGACCAGTGTCGTCATGCCGGATGGTTCCGTTGCAGGGGCTGCGTGGCGGGTGGCGCCATGCTACAGCCGTGACGGTGCAAGCGCGTCGTCGACCGTGTGCTTGATGTCGTAGATCACGCTCCCGGGCTTCAGGGCGCGCTGCCACGTTTCGGCGCCGGGGCCGCTGAAGGCGTCGTGGGCGACGGCAGCCACCACGGCGTCGTAGCGGGCCGGGGGCAACCGCGTGACCAACGGCATGCCCAGCAACGCCCGGGCATCGGCGGCGTCCACCAGCGGGTCGTGCACCTCGACCGTGGCGTTGGCGGCCTGCAGCTCGCGCACCACGTCCACCACGCGGGTGTTGCGCAAATCCGGGCAGTTCTCCTTGAATGCCAGCCCCAGCACCAGGATCCGGGAATCGACCACGTCGAGGCGTTTTTGCGCCATCAGGCGCATCACCTGATGGGCGACGTACACGCCCATCCGGCTGTTGATCCGCCGCGCCGCAAGGATCAATTCCGGGTGGTAACCCAGCACCGTCGCCTTGTGGGTCAGGTAGTAGGGGTCCACGCCGATGCAATGGCCGCCGACCAGCCCGGGGCGAAACGGCAGGAAATTCCACTTGCTGCCGGCTGCCTCCAGCACGTCGCGGGTGTCGATGCCCATGGCGTTGAACATCATCGCCAGTTCGTTGACCAGCGCGATGTTCACGTCGCGCTGCGTGTTCTCGATCACCTTGGCCGCTTCGGCCACGCGGATGCTCGGGGCCGGGTGGGTGCCGGCGGGGATGATCCGCCGGTAAAGCGCGTCGACGAATCCGGCAGCCTCCGGCGTGGAACCTGACGTGACCTTGCGGATCGTTTCCAGTCGACGCTCGCGGTCACCGGGATTGATGCGTTCGGGGCTGTAGCCGGTGAAGAAGTCGCGGTTGTGGACCAGTCCCGAGGCCTGCTCCAGCTCGGGGATGCACACCTCTTCGGTGGTTCCGGGATAGACGGTGCTTTCGTACACCACCACATCGCCCGCGGACAGCAGGCGGCCGACCGTGCGGCTGGCATCGCGCAACGGGCCCAGATCCGGCCGGTTGGCCTCGTCCACCGGCGTCGGCACGGTGATCACGTAGACATTGCAGCGGGCAAGCGCGGTCGGGTCGCTGTCCACGCGCAGCCGCTGCAGCGCATCCATGTCTTCGGGCATCAGCTCGCCAGTGACGTCCTTGCCTTCCGCCAACTGCGCGATGCGGCGCGTATCGATGTCGTAGCCGAGCGTCGGGAACTGCCGGGAGAACGCCAGTGCCAGCGGCAGCCCCACGTAGCCCAGGCCAACCACGGCGATTCGCGTATCCGCGCTGATGTCCATCCGATTCCTCACCTTCCAGCCAGAATTCCAGTCGCGCCCGGCCGCCGGCCATGCGACAATCCCGCGTCTGCACCTTGCACCTGCAGCCGGGCCGGATAGAGTAACTGCTCCCGCGGCCCGGCCCGCCCGCCAGAGGGTTCTGGCGGCTGCGGGATGCAAGGTCGGTCCAACACGCGCCTGTAGCTCAGCCGGATAGAGTAGTGGCTTCCGAAGCCATTGGTCGGGGGTTCGAATCCCTCCAGGCGCGCCAATTCACGAAAACGGCCTGCGGACGGCAAGCAGACGCGCGCGCCCGTACAGCCCACGCACCAACGGCAAGGCCGAACGGCTGGCGCACACCAGCCTGCGCGAATGGGCCTATGCCGGAGCCTACGTCCACTCGGAACAACGAGCCCTCGATGTCAGGGACTGGCTGCATCACTACAACTGGCACCAACCCTACACCAGCCTCGGCTACCAGCCGCCCATCTCCCGAATCCCACTGAACAACGTGCTGGGTGTACAAAGCTTAGCCGTCGATCAGCAACTCACCCTCGATCTCCACCGACAGGTTCCACGGCAATTCTGCAACGCCGATCGCGCTGCGGACGTGGCGGCCGATGTCGGTGCCGAAGATACGGTAGATGATCTCGGAGAAGCCGTTGATCACTTCCGGCTGCGCGTGGAAGCCGGGTGCCGAGTTGACCATGCCGAACACCCGGCCCCAGCCCACGATGCGGTCAAGGTCGCCGATTTCCGCCTGCACGCTGGCCAGCATCGACAGTCCGGTCAGGCCCGCTGCATGGCGTGCGGCGGAAATATCGACCTCGGTGCCCACTTTCCCGAACGGCCCCACCAAGGTGCCATCGCTGCCCTGCGGGCCATGGCCGGCGATGAGCACCCGGGTGCCGACCCGGTGCGCGAACGCGAACGGCAGGTCGGCACCGTCAGGGATGATCAGCGGGGGCGGAAGCTGCAGCCCTAGCGCCGCGATCCGGTCCGTAATCCGCCCCATTACCGGCCCTGACCACTCACAAATGCCCGCACGTCGGCGGCGAGCTGCGCTCGGCTCTGCTTGCCGATGTACGGCATGTGGCCGGACGTGTAGGAAATCATCGTCACGCGCTCTGGATCCATCCCGGACAGGGCCACCGCATCCTCGGCTGCCCCTAGCGTGGTCACTAGGTCGAAATAGCCGGTACCCACCAGCACCCGCAACTGCGGATTCCGGCGCATCGCGGTTGCAAGCGATTCGGCATGGTTCTGCGATAGCGGCGGCTGGCCTTTCCAGAACACCGAGTTAATCTGGTGGAACTCGATCGGATTGTAGGCGCGGTCGACGCTGACGCCCAAGTTGTTGCGCATGTGCTCCTGCAGGGTCGCCACGTACAACGGCACGTACTGGCCCATGGCCGGGTCGTCGGCCACCGGATCGCCGGCGCTGGCCGCGAGCGGCAAGGTATACCGGGTGTCGTACATGCCCACCTGCAAGCCCTCGTCGCGCAGCAGTTCGCGGCCGAAGGTGGTGCCGTCCATGCGCAGGTCCAGTTCCAGCAGCCGCGCGGCGGGAATGCCGATAAGGTTGGAAAGCGTGGCCGCGATTGCATCCCGCTCGGCTGCGGGCAGGCGCGAACCCGCCATCAGCGCGGTCAGGTAGGGGCCGGCCGCGAATGCGCGTGCTTGGTCGACGTGTGCTTCAAGGCCCGCTCCGCGCGCCACTTTGCCGTGGTGCCACGCGGTGGCCGCGAACGCGCTCAGGTTCTTGATCGCGGAAATTTCCGGACTGCGCCGCGAGCCGTCCATCGCTTGGCCAAGCAGTATCACGCCGTTGAGGGTAATACCGTTCATCCGGCCGGTACCGAACGGCCCGCCGGCCAGCAGTTTGGCCACCAGCGCCGCGCGGATCGTGCCATAGCTCTCGCCGATCAGGTACCGGGGACTGTTCTCGCGGCCATTGCGCCTCAGCCATTCGGTGATGAACCGCGTCACCGCCTGCGCATCTTCCTCGGGGCCAAACACCTTGCCGGTGTTGTTCTTGCCGTAGACCCGAGCGAAACCGGTGCCGGGCGGATCGATCAGCACTACGTCGGCCACGTCCAGCGGGGACTCCGGGTTGGGCACCATGGCGAACGGCGCCGCGGTCGGCGGCTGGATCTCCTCATCGCCGCTGCCGTAGTCCGGACGCACCGGTCCGAAGAACCCCATGTGCAGCCACACCGACGCCGAACCCGGCCCGCCGTTGAAGGCGAAGATCACCGGCCGCGCATCGCCCCCACCCTCACTGATGTAGCTGATGGATCCGATCGAAGCGACGATGGCGCCGCTGGCATCCGTCACTGGGGTTTCCTCGACCGCGCTGCGATAGCGGATCTGCTCGCCGTTGAAGCGGCCGGTGTGGCGCTTTTCAAACCGGGGAAGGAACGGCGTGTCCGCCGCAACCACGACCGAGTCGGGCGGATTGAAAGGCGCCTCCGCATCCGCGGCCCAAGCCTGCAGCGGAACGGCAGCGACCAGCGAAAGCAACGCAAGCCCGGAAAAACAGGGGTTGCGGACAGCAATCATCGGGCACCTCCCACAAAGTCGCGCAGGTCATCGGTGAACTGCTTCAGGCTGGCTTCGATCGTATAGGGCATGTGACCGCCGTAGTAATACACCGACTGCACACGGTCCAGCGGCCAGCCGGAATGCGCAACCGCATAGTCCGAGGCTCCGGTGGTGGTAGCGGTGTCGTGGTGGCCGTGGCCCATGACCACGCGGAAGTCGGGATTGTCCAGCATGACTTCACGCACCAACTCCATGTAGGGCCAGTCA
Organism: Pseudoxanthomonas suwonensis; assembly: GCA_030535605.1. Lineage (GTDB taxonomy): Bacteria > Pseudomonadota > Gammaproteobacteria > Xanthomonadales > Xanthomonadaceae > Pseudoxanthomonas_B > Pseudoxanthomonas_B suwonensis_B. The sequence goes on along the minus strand of JAUNRQ010000043.1, from coordinate 3,030 downwards.
CCGAACGGCGACTTGTTGCGGCCCCAGTCCCAGCCACCAAAGCCGCCAACGCCCTCGGCGGACGACTTGTAATCCACCTGCTCACGGACCCCGAACTGCTCCTGCAGCAGCACCTGCATGCCGCGCCGGAACGCCGGTGCGGTGATGCCGGAAGGATCGGTCGCAGCCGTCGGGCGCTCGGGGTTCCGCGGCCCCTTGTAGCGTGCGTCGTACACGCCGAGTACCTGGTCCTCGTTCAGGAACAGTTCGACCCGCTGTTCGTCCTTAGTCAGCTTGAGCTCCTCGCGCAGCAGCACCTCGGCGCTCACGCCGGTATATGCCTGCAGCTGGCGCGCGATCCGCTGGCGCTCGTCCTCCGGCAGGAACTGGCCTTGAAACAGAGCGGTCAGGTAATCGGTGCGTGCCCACAGCCGGACCTCGTCCAGCCATTCGTCCAGATCGCGCCCGCCGGCCTCGGCCTTGCCGTGGTGCCAGGCGATCGCGGCCACCGTGGGCAGCGAAACGACGTAGCTGATGATGTTGTTATGGCGCTGCGCGTACTCGATGATGTTCAGCGCCTGGCCCAGCAGGAACACCCCATCCACGCGCATCTTCTGCTCGTGGAACTGCATCTGGTGCGCGGCCGCCGCGGCACGCAGCGTACCGTAGCTCTCACCCAGCAGGTATTTCGGCGAATCCACCCGGTCGTGTCTGCGCGACCAGGCGTCGATCATCGACACCAGCTGTCGGGCGTCGGCGTCGATCGAGGCGAACTGTTCCAGCGTGGTCCCTTCGCCGACCCGGCTCAGACCAGTACCCGCGGGATCGAACAGCACGATGTCCGCCACGTCCAGCACGGTGTAGGGATTGTCGACCACCTCGAAACCCGCCGGATCGGCCTCCAGGTCGTCCGGGATCGCGATCCGCTTCGGCCCCAGCGCGCCGGCATGCAGGTACAGCGAAGCGGAGATCGGCCCGCCGTTGAACGCGAACAGGACCGGCCGGTCCGGATCGGCGCCGTCAGCCACGTGGCTCATGACCACCAGGTCTGCGGTGGCCTCGCCGTCACGCACGGTGATCGTCTCGATAGTGGAGCGGTATCGCACGGCCTTGCCGTTGAATTCGCCCACGTGCTCCAGTTGCCGGTCCTCCACAAGCGGAGCGGCCACGGTCGACACCGCCGGCGACAACAGCAGGACACACGCAAGGATTCCGGCCGAACGCCGGATGGATCGAATGGTCATGGTGCGGACTCCACGGATTGACTGGATTGTTTACGGCGCTCGGCCAGCTGCGACTGGATCGTTGCGAAGCGTTCGGCGCTCAGGTCGTACTTGCCTACCAGCCACCAAGCGATGAGCAGCATCAATGCGGGTACCGCCGCAAACCCCCAGCGCAGGCCGGTCACCACGTACTCCGGATGCTGCTCCACTCCAGACTGGTAGCCGAACACCACCAGCGCCAGGCTGGCCACGAAACCGCCCAGCGCCATGCCGGTCTGCTGAACGAAGATCCAAGCGCCATAGATGGTGCCTTCGCGACGGGCGCCGCTGTTGAGCTCGTCGTACTCCACGGTGTCGGGCACCATCGCATTGGGCAGCAGCTCGGCGGCGGCGTTGAACGCACCGTGTACGAACATCAGCAGGTACAGCGCCCAGACCGCCCCCTGCGGCACCAGCCCCGGCGACAGCCAGCCGATGATTAGGCCGATATAGGCGATCCGGCAGGCCTCGCGCTTGCCGATCCGCGCGCCCATTCTGGCCCATACTGGCGTCAGCACCACGCTGGTCAGCGCTCCCAGCGGATACAGAATCCCCATCAACGCCGGCGACTGCCCGTGGACCACGGTGATGAAATAGATCAGCAACGCGCTGAAGGCGACGCTGGCGATGTTACCGAACAGGTATGTCAGCGACAGGATGCCCAGCGGTCGGTTCCGCTTGAGCGTATTCCACTGCTCGCGCAGGCTCATTTTCTGCGGCTGGAACGCCACCGCCGGCGCGCGCCCAGTGGTAGCGAACGCCACCAGTCCCGACACCACGATCAGGCCGCCGAAGGTCAGACCGATCCAGCGATACCCCTGCGCCGGCATTTCAGCGGCCTCCAGCAGCAACGGCGCGCCTGCGATCGCCAGCAGCACCGCGATGCGCGCAGCCATCTCCTTGTAGCCGACGAGCGACAGGCGCTCGTCGTAGTCGCTTGTCATCTCCGGTGCCATCGCCGAATACGGCACGTGGTACAGCGTGACCCCGGTGTTGACCACCAGATAGATCGCCACGAACCAGATCGCGGTCACGGTCGGATCCTGCTGCACCGGCAGCGCGAACATGGCCGCGAACGCGGCGCCCCACAGCAGCGCCCCGACCACCAGATACGGCCGGCGACGGCCCCAGCGCGAGCGGGTCCGGTCGGAGATCGCGCCCATCAGCGGATCGGTAACCACGTTCCAGATCCGTGGCAGCAGCAGTACCAAGCCGGCAAGCCCCGCGGACACGCCGTGGCCCTCGGTCAGGTAATACATCAGGTAAACGCTGATGATCGCCATGTGCGAGGCGATCGCGAACTGGCCGAACGCCCAGCCGAACTTGGGCACCGTGCCGAGACTGGAGGATGTGGTTCCCATCAATGCTGCTCCCGGTATGCCCGCAGGCTCGCCTCAAGCCGATCCAGGCCTTCCCTGATGTCCTCTGCTTTGCGGCCGAAACCGATCCGCAGGTGGCCTGGACGGCCGAACAGATGTCCCGGCGCCACCGCCAGGCCGCTGGATTTCCAGGCAAAATCGCTGAACGTCTGGTCGCACCAGCCGTCGGGAAGGCGCGGAAAACACAGGCATCCGGACGTCGGCAGCCGACCTTGGATCAAGCCTTCGGCCTCCAGCGCGCTCAAGCGCTCCGCCACCAGCGGGCGGGCGCCGTCCACCAGCCGGTGCGAGTGCGCATCGAACGGCTCCGGCGCTTCCAGCACCCGCGCGGCAACCGCGTGGGCCAACCGCGACACGGTAATCCCCCCACAGGTTAGCTGACATCAGAAGTGGAAATTTCTCGTACGCTT
>JAUNRQ010000076.1 GCA_030535605.1 Pseudoxanthomonas suwonensis | reverse complement strand
GCGATGGACACGGTGACCGACGCACGGCTGGCCATCGCCATGGCCCAGCTCGGCGGCATCGGCATCCTGCACAAGAACATGGGCTGGCGTGAACAGGCGGCCGCGGCGTCGCGGGTCAAGAACTTCGAATCGGGCATCATCCGCGAGCCGCTGACGGTCACGCCGGATACCACCATCGGCGAAGTCATCAACCTCACCCGGGCGCGCAACATCTCCGGCGTGCCGGTGGTGGACGCCAACGGCCAGCTGGTCGGCATCGTTACCGGGCGCGACATGCGTTTCGAGAAGAAGCTGGATGATCCGGTCTACAACATCATGACCCGCAAGGAAAAGCTGGTTACGGTGAAGGAAGGTGCCAGCGACGACGAGGTGCTCGACCTGCTGCATCGCCATCGCATCGAAAAGGTGCTGGTGGTCAATGACGCTTTCGCCCTGCGTGGCCTGATCACCGTCAAGGACATCCAGAAGAAGCGCGACAACCCCAACGCCGCCTACGACAAGGACGAGCAACTGCTGGTGGGTGCCGCGGTCGGCGTCGGCGGCGACACCGAACAGCGCATCGAAGCGCTGGTCGAGGCCGAGGTGGACGTGATCATCGTCGATACCGCGCACGGTCATTCGCAGGGCGTCCTCGACCGGGTGGCGTGGGCCAAGAAGGCCTTTCCCAAGCTGCAGGTGATCGGCGGCAACATCGTCACCGGCGATGCCGCGCTGGCGTTGCTGGATGCCGGTGCCGATGCGGTCAAGGTCGGCGTCGGCCCCGGTTCCATCTGCACCACCCGCGTGGTCGCTGGTGTCGGCGTGCCGCAGGTGACCGCCATCTCGATGGTCGCCGACGCGTTGCAGGAGCGGATCCCGCTGATTGCCGACGGTGGCATCCGCTATTCCGGTGATCTCGGCAAGGCGCTCGCCGCCGGCGCCTCGACCATCATGATCGGCAGCCTGTTTGCCGGCACCGAGGAATCGCCCGGTGAAACCGAGCTGTTCCAAGGCCGCAGCTACAAGAGCTATCGCGGCATGGGCTCGTTGGGGGCGATGGAAAAGGGCAGCAAGGATCGCTATTTTCAGGACACCGCCGATGCCGACAAGCTGGTGCCGGAGGGCATTGAAGGTCGCGTGCCGTATCGCGGCCCGCTGGGGGGCGTGGTCCACCAGCTTGCCGGTGGCCTGCGTGCCAGCATGGGTTATTGCGGCTGCGCCAGCATCGAGCAGATGCGTCGCCAGGCCCGGTTCGTGCGCGTGACAGGTGCCGGCCAACGCGAATCGCACGTCCATGACGTGCAGATCACCAAGGAACCGCCGAATTACCGGATGGGCTGAGCATGCCGGCGGCCGTGACGTGGCCGCCGCGGGCCCGCCACCAGCTGGACCATCATCCCCGAGCCGGTGGTTCGGGGCATCCACCCCGTTGAAAGATCCCGCCCATGAGTGCCCCAGCCGACCTGCACAGCGACAAGATCCTGATCCTCGACTTCGGCGCCCAGTACACGCAGCTGATCGCCCGCCGCATCCGCGAGCTGGGCGTGTATTGCGAGATCTGGGCATGGGACCACGACCCGGCCGACATCTCCGCGTTCGGTGCCAAGGGCATCATCCTGTCCGGCGGCCCGGAATCCACCACGGTGGATGGTTGCCCGCGGATTCCGTCGGAAGTCTTCGACACGCGCGTGCCGTTGCTGGGCATCTGCTACGGCATGCAGGCATTGGCGCGCCAGCTCGGCGGCGGCACCGAAGCCGGTGACCAGCGTGAGTTCGGCCATGCCGAAGTCGAGCTGATCTCGGAAAATGCCCTGCTGCACGGTCTGTCCGACCATCCCAGCCGCGATGCGCTGGATGTATGGATGAGCCACGGCGATCATGTCTCGGAGGTGCCGCCGGGCTTCCGCGTGACCGCCCGCACCGACCGCCTGGGTGTCGCAGCGATGGCCAACGACGCCGCACGCATCTACGGCGTTCAGTTCCATCCGGAAGTGACCCACACCCGGTCCGGTGGTGCGATCCTGCGGCGCTTCGTCGTGGACATCTGTGGTTGCGACACGCTGTGGACGCCAGCGAACATCATCGAAGACCAGATTGCCCGCGTGCGCGAGCAGGTGGGTGACGACGAAGTCATCCTGGGGCTGTCAGGCGGCGTGGATTCATCCGTGGTGGCCGCCTTGCTGCACCAGGCCATCGGCGAGAAGCTGACCTGCGTGTTCGTCGACACCGGGCTGCTGCGTTGGCAGGAAGGTGACCAGGTGATGGCAACCTTCGCCGAGCACCTGGGCGTGAAGGTCATCCGCGTCGACGCCGCCGAACGTTATTTCGATGCGTTGCAGGGCGTGATCGATCCGGAAGCCAAGCGCAAGATCATCGGCAACCTGTTCGTGGAGATCTTCGACGAGCAGTCCTCGAAGCTCTCCAACGCCCGCTGGTTGGCGCAGGGCACGATCTATCCGGACGTGATCGAGTCGGCAGGCGCCGGCACCGGCAAGGCCCACGTCATCAAGAGCCATCACAACGTCGGCGGACTGCCCGAGCACATGAAGCTTGGCCTGGTGGAGCCGCTGCGCGAGCTGTTCAAGGACGAGGTGCGGCGTCTCGGGGTGGAACTGGGCCTGCCGCGTGAAATGGTGTACCGGCATCCGTTCCCGGGCCCCGGTCTGGGGGTGCGCATCCTCGGCGAAGTGAAGCCCGAATACGCACAGCTGCTGGCACGTGCCGATGCCATCTACATGGACGAATTGCGCAAGGCCGACCTCTACGACAAGACCTCGCAGGCCTTCGCGGTGTTCCTGCCGGTCAAGTCGGTGGGTGTGGTCGGTGATGCCCGTGCCTACGAATGGGTCATCGCCTTGCGTGCCGTGGAAACCATCGACTTCATGACGGCGCATTGGGCGCACTTGCCGTACGACTTCCTGGGCAAGGTCAGCAACCGCATCATCAACGAACTGCGGGGCGTGTCTCGCGTGGTCTACGACATCTCCGGCAAGCCGCCGGCGACCATCGAGTGGGAGTGATGCCCGGCCGTCATCTTACGTCGCCGAGGGATGCATCCCGCCAGTGGTTCGATGGCCCACCGGAGCCAGTCGCGCTCGCGAGGCCGGGTCGTGGCGGTCGGCGCAATGCCGGTTCGATCAGGAGTACTGCACTGCGGACGTGCGCCGCCGCGTGCAGAGCAGGCACCACGACCTCGGTCGCCGCACGGATCGCGTGGGCCAACGGGCCGCGCTGCCGCACGTGGCAAGCAAGCGTGGCGCTGAACGGGTCGCCGGCGCCGTTGGGTGTGGCATCGACGCGCTCTTGCTCGAACATCTCGACGTGTTCACCGCTGACCAACACCATCTGCGTGCGACCGGATGGCCACTGCGCCGGCAGTGCGCTGGTTGCCACCACCCGGTCAATACGACCGTGCCTCAGGCAGCGGGTGGCATCGATCAGATGCTCCAGCGTGTCCACGGGACGGCCACCGATTTGACTCAGTTCGCAAGCGCTCGGGGTGATGGCATCGGCTTGCGTCAGCACTGAGTCCCGGTAGACGGACAGCGCGGAGTGTTGCTCAGGACCACGGTCGGCACTCCCGTCGCCTCCTGCAGGCCATGCGCTTGGAACACGGGCATCGCGACGTTGTTGCCGACCCGGCCATACACCACCTGCGATTGCACCGACACCACGTCGATGGCCAGGGGCTGCAGCGGGGTGTGGCTCATCCGGTTGCCCCGGCGGACGGCTCGCCGGGCCAGTAGTCGCTGTCGCGGGTCGGTCGGGCGCCGAAGATCGCCGTGCCGACGCGCACCACGGTGGCGCCTTCGGCGATGGCCAGTTCGAAATCACCGGACATGCCCATCGACAGTTCGCGCGCATCGTCCAGCCCGGGCGTGCGTTCACGCAGGCGATGCAGGCACCGGAAGCAGTCGCGTACCGCGTCGGCATCGGAAGAAAACAGCGCCAGCGTCATCAGGCCCTTCAGGCGCAGGGCAGGGAAGGCCTTCAGTTCGCGCAGGAACCCCGGCACGGCATCCGGCTCCAGCCCGAACTTGCTGGCTTCGCCCGAGGTGTTGACCTGCACGAACACGTCCAGCCCGCGACCTTCCATCTGCAGCCGACGCTCCAGTGCCTCGGCCAGCCGGATGCTGTCCAGTGCTTGGAATTCGTCGGCGAAACGGGCGACGTCGCGTGCCTTGTTGGTCTGCAGATGGCCGATGATCGACCAGCGAAGATCCGGAAGATCACCCAGCGCCTGCCATTTGCGCTGCGCCTCCTGCACCTTGTTCTCGCCCAGCCAGCGGCAGCCTGCGACCCAGGCGGCGCGCAGCCGAGTTTCGGAGACGGTCTTGCTGACCGGCAGCAGCCGTACTTCGCCGGGATCACGGCCGGCGCTGCGACAGGCCGTGTCGATGCGTTCACGCACTGCGCGAAGGCGTTCGCGGATGCCTTCGGTCTCGGCGTGCAGCGCGGATGGTGCTTGGGTCACGTCAGCGGGCATGGAGGGCGGGCGTATAGTCTGGCCATCCCGACATCATCGCCTTTCCCGCCTGCCGATGCCTGATCCAGCTCAAGCCGATCCGTTGTCCCCGCCCACGGACATCGACTGGATGCGCCACGCAATGGCGCTTGGCGAACGTGCGCGCTTGCAGGACGACGAGATCCCCGTCGGGGCGCTGGTGGTTTCCGCGGGCGGTCAACTCGTCGGTGAAGGCTGGAACCGCAACATCACCGAACACGACGCCTCGGCACACGCGGAGATCGTGGCCATGCGCCAGGCCGGGCGACGCCTAGGTAACCATCGGCTGAGCGGCTGCACCCTCTACGTCACGCTGGAACCCTGCGCGATGTGCGCCATGGCGATGGTGCATGCGCGCGTGGCACGGGTGGTCTTCGGTGCGTTCGACCCCAAGACCGGCGCCGCCGGCAGCGTCTTCGACCTCCTCGCCGATCCACGCCACAACCATCGCGTGCAGGTGCACGGTGGCGTCTTGGCGGACGAGGCCGGCGCCCGGCTGCGCGAATACTTCCGTGCGAAGCGGGGCAGAGCGGGGAAGAATGGAGGGGAACGAGTGGGAGGAACGA
>JAUNRQ010000042.1 GCA_030535605.1 Pseudoxanthomonas suwonensis | reverse complement strand
CGTCCTTCTGCACCAGCCAGTCGGTGTAGTTGCCCTTCCACGGGATGCCGCGGCCGCGGTCCAGTTCGAGGATCCATTCGGCGGCGTTGTCGAGGAAGTAGCGATCGTGGGTGACCGCGACCACGGTGCCGGGGTAACGCTGCAGGAACTGCTCCAGCCACTCCACCGACTCGGCGTCCAGGTGGTTGGTCGGTTCGTCCAGCAACAGCATGTCCGGCTTCTGCAGCAGCAGGCGACACAGCGCGACACGGCGCTTTTCGCCACCGGACAGCGGGCCGATCTTCGCGTCCCAAGGCGGCAGGCGCAGCGCGTCGGCGGCCACTTCCAGCTGGTTTTCCAGCGTGTGCGCGTCACCGGCGGCGAGAATCGCTTCCAGTCGTTCTTGCTCCTTGGCCAGCGCGTCGAAATCCGCGTCTTCCTCGGCGTAGGCGGCGTACACCTCGTCCAACCGCTGCTGCGCCTGCAGCACTTCGCCGACGCCTTCCTCCACGGCTTCGCGCACGGTCTGCTCCGGGTCCAGTTGCGGCTCCTGCGGCAGGTAACCGACCTTGATGCCCGGCTGCGCGCGAGCCTCGCCTTCGAAATCGCTGTCGACGCCGGCCATGATCCGCAGCACGGTGGACTTGCCGGCACCGTTCAGGCCAAGCAGGCCGATCTTGGCACCGGGGAAGAACGACAACGAGATGTCCTTGATGATCTGCCGCTTCGGCGGCACCACCTTGGACACCCGGTTCATGGTGTAGATGTATTGCGAGGACATGGGAACTCCGTGCGCGACGAAACGCCGGGCGATGCCGGCTTCCGTGTGAATATCGGGATGCCTCCCATTATAAGCGCGGCGGTGGGGCCGGGCACGGCCGGCACAGGCGCGGACGGATAGAATGGGCGTCTGTTTCCCCCGAATCCGGATCCGTTCATGTTCAAGCGCAACGAGCTCATCGCCGGTTACGACCCCGAACTGGCCGCCGCGATCGCCGGCGAGGTCCGCCGCCAGGAGGACCATGTCGAGCTGATCGCCTCGGAAAACTACTGCTCACCGCGGGTGATGGAGGCGCAGGGCAGTCAGCTGACCAACAAGTACGCCGAAGGCTATCCGGGCAAGCGGTACTACGGGGGCTGCGAATTCGTCGACGTGGCCGAGCAACTGGCGATCGACCGGGTCAGGCAGCTGTACGACTGCGACTACGCCAACGTGCAGCCGCATTCCGGCTCGCAGGCCAACCAGGCGGTCTATTTCGCGCTGCTGCAGCCGGGCGACACCATCCTCGGCATGTCGCTGGCACATGGCGGCCACCTGACCCACGGTGCCAAGGTCAACCTCTCCGGCAAGCTGTTCAACGTCGTGCAGTACGGCCTGGATGCGGATGGCTTCATCGATTACGACGAGGTCGAACGCCTGGCGCTGGAACACAAGCCGAAGATGCTGATCGGCGGCTTCTCCGCCTACTCGCAGGTGGTGGATTGGGCGCGCATGCGCGCCATCGCCGACAAGGTCGGCGCGATCTTCTTCGTCGACATGGCCCACGTCGCCGGCCTGATCGCCGCTGGCGTCTATCCCAGCCCGTTGCCGTATGCGCACGTGGTCACCTCGACCACCCACAAGACCCTGCGCGGCCCGCGCGGCGGCATCATCCTCGCCAAGGACCCGGCGGAAGAACTGGTGAAGAAGCTGCAGTCGATCGTGTTCCCCGGCATCCAGGGCGGCCCGTTGATGCACGTGATCGCGGCCAAGGCGGTGGCCTTCAAGGAAGCGCTGGACCCGGCCTTCAAGGCCTACCAGCAGCAGGTGGTGAAGAACGCCAAGGCGATGGCCGCGGTCATCATCGAACGCGGCTACAAGATCGTTTCCGGCGGTACCGAGAACCACCTGATGCTGGTGGACATGATCGGCAAGGACGTCAGCGGCAAGGATGCCGAGGAAGCCCTCGGCAGGGCCCACGTCACCGTCAACAAGAACTCGGTGCCGAACGATCCGCGCAAGCCGTTCGTCACCTCCGGCCTGCGGCTGGGCACGCCCGCGGTCACCACCCGCGGCTATGGCGAAGACGACTGCGTCGAACTGGCCCACTGGATCTGCGATGTGCTCGACAATCCGGCGGACGATGCGGTCATCGCCGCGGTGCGCGAGAAGGTCACCGCGCAGTGCGCGCGTTTCCCGGTGTACGGCCGAGAGGCGAGGAGCGCGTGATGAGGAACGCGGAACGGGTGGCGCATGAGTCCTTGCCGCGGCTGTCCGCGCATTGCCCGTTTCCCGCCCCGCGTTCCTGATCCCCCATGCATTGTCCCTTCTGCCAGAACGCCGATACCCGGGTGGTCGACTCCCGGGTTTCCGACGACGGCGCGACCATTCGCCGCCGGCGCGAATGCGAAGCCTGCGGCGAGCGGTTCTCGACGCTGGAGACGATCGAGCTGAAACTGCCGGCGATCATCAAGTCCGATGGCCGGCGCGAGCCGTTCGATGCGCGCAAGCTGCGGCAGAGCTTCGACCGCGCGCTGCACAAGCGGCCGGTGTCGGAAGAACAGGTGGAAGCCGCCATGCGCGGTGTCGTGCATGCGTTGCGGATGACCGCCGAGCGCGAACTGGCGTCGCGCCGCGTGGGCGAGTTCGTCATGGCCGAGCTGCGCAAGCTCGACCAGGTGGCGTTCGTGCGCTTTGCCTCCGTGTACCGGGCGTTCGAGGATGCCGAGGACTTCCGCGAGGAGCTCGACCGGCTGCAGCACGAGGTCACCGGCGAGGCGCAGCTGCCCTTGCTCGGGGAGGCTCCCGCGCGCCACGACAGGAAACGCAAATGACCGAAACCCTCGAGTTCGACGCGTTCGACCATGCCAGCATGGCGCGCGCCCTGCGGCTGGCCGCGCGCGGCAGTTACACCACCAAGCCCAATCCGATGGTCGGCTGCGTGTTGGCCAGGGACGGGCAGGTGGTGGGCGAAGGCTGGCATGTGCGTGCCGGCGAAGCGCATGCGGAGATCGCCGCGCTGCAAGCGGCGGGAGATGCTGCCCGCGGCGCGACGGCCTACGTGACGCTGGAACCCTGCGCCCACACCGGTCGCACCGGGCCGTGCACCGACGCGCTGATCGACGCGGGTATCGCCAAGGTGGTGGCGGCCATGCGCGATCCGTTCCCCAAGGTCGACGGTGCCGGCTTTCAGCGCCTGCGCGAGGCCGGGATCGAGGTGCGCTCCGGATTGATGGAAAGCCAGGCGCGCCGCCTGAATCGCTCGTTCTTTTCCCGCGTGGAACGTGGCCGGCCATGGCTGCGGGTGAAGCTGGGCATCAGCCTCGACGGTCGTACCGCGCTGGCCAACGGCGAATCGCAATGGATCACCAGCCCGGAGGCGCGCGAGGACGTGCATCACTGGCGCGCGCGTTGCGGGGCACTGCTGACCGGTGCGGGGACAGTGCTGGCCGACGATCCCCACCTGACCGTGCGCTTGGACAGCGGTGATGACTTCGTGCCGCCGTTGCGGGTGGTGCTGGACCCGGGCCTGGCGACCGTCGCCCGCGGCAACGTCCGCGCAGGCGAGGTGCCGACCCTGTACTACCACGCGCCGGACATCAAGCCGCCGCGCGACACCGCGCTGCAGCGCCAGCCGATCACGGCGGTGGGCGTCGGCCTTGACCTGACGGCCGTGCTGGAAGACCTGGCGCGGCGCGAGATCAACGAGGTACAGGTCGAAACCGGTGCCACGCTGGCCGGCGCCTTCCTCAAGGCCGGGTTGATCGACGAGTTGCTGGTCTACATCGCCCCGGTGCTGCTGGGCGATGGCGCGCGCCCGATGTTCGATGGCCTCGGCATCCGGACCATGGCCGAGCGCCACCAGCTGCAATTGCTCGAGACCCGCCACGTCGGCCCCGACATCCGGCTGCTGCTGCAGTCGCGGCAGGCGTCCTGATGTTCACCGGGCTCATCCAGGGCGTCGGTCGCTTGCGTCAGCGCGAGCCGCGTCGCGGCGACGTGCGCCTGCATGTCGACGTCGGCACGCTGCCGTTCGCTGACGTTCGCCTGGGCGAGAGCATCGCCGTCAATGGCGTGTGCCTGACCGTGGTCGACTTCGATGCCGCGCGCTTCGCCGCCGATGTCTCCACCGAAACCTTGTCGCTGACCACGCTCGGCGTCCTGCGCGATGGCGCCGCGCTCAACCTGGAGCGTGCGCTGCTGCCGATGGATCGCCTCGGCGGGCATCTGGTCAGTGGCCATGTCGATGGTGTCGGCCGCGTGCTGCAGGTGTGGGACGATGCCCGCGCGCAGCGCTGGCGTTTCGAGCTGCCGGTGGCGCTGGCGCGTTACGTCGCGAAGAAGGGTTCGATTTGCGTGGACGGTGTCAGCCTGACCGTCAACGAAGCCGGCGACGAGTTTTTCGAGGTCGCCCTCGTCCCCCACACCGTCGCCCACACCGCCTTCGCCGAAACCGGTGCCGGCGATGTGGTCAACCTGGAAATCGACCTGCTCGCCCGCTACGTGGAGCGGTTGATGGCGAAGCGAGGAACGAGTGGGGAGGAGTGAGTGACGAGTGAGGGCAAAGTCAGACGCGTCGCCCTTCCGCCCACGTCTCACTCCTCGCTTTCCAGCCCTTCACGCGTTCCGCGTTCCTGCCCTCACTCACTCCTCGATCCTTGCTTTCCAGCCCTTCACTCGTTGCTCGTTCCTCCCACTCGTTCCTCATCACTCACCGCCATGTCCTTCGCCCCGATCCCCGAACTGCTTGAAGAAATCCGCGCCGGCCGCATGGTGGTGATCGTCGACGACGAGGACCGCGAGAACGAAGGCGACCTGATCATGGCCGCCGAGCTGGTCAAGCCGTCCGACATCAATTTCATGGTCACCCACGCCCGCGGACTGGTGTGCCTGTCGCTGACGCGCGAACGCTGTCGCCAGCTCGGCCTGCCGCCGATGGTCCGCGACAACACCTCGCAGCACCACACCAACTTCACCGTGTCGATCGAGGCCGCCGAGGGCGTGACCACCGGCATCAGCGCCTATGACCGCGCCCACACCATCCGCACCGCCGTGCGGCCGGATGCACAGGGTTCCGACCTGTCGCAGCCGGGTCACATCTTCCCGCTGCAGTCCCAACCCGGTGGCGTGCTCAACCGCGCCGGCCACACCGAGGCGGCCAGCGACCTGGCGCTGCTGGCAGGACTGGAGCCGGCCGGCGTGCTGGTGGAGATCCTCAACGCCGACGGCACCATGGCCCGGCGGCCGCAACTGGAAGTGTTTGCGCGCGAGCACGGCTTGAAGATCGGTTCGATCGAGTCACTGATCCGCCACCGGCTGGAAACCGAGCACACGGTGGAGTGCGTGGACCGGCGCGAGGTCACCACAAGCGCCGGCGACTTCACCCTGCACACCTATCGCGACCGCCTCAGCCACGGCCTGCACTTCGCACTGACCCTCGGCAAGGCTGATCGCGACCGGCCAACCTTGGTGCGGGTGCAGCTGATGAACCCGCTGGCCGATGCGCTGCAGTGGCGACGCAGCGACTTCGGCCCGGGCACCGACCAGGTGCTGGCGGCCATCGCCGATGCCGGCCAGGGGGCGCTGGTGGTGCTGGGCGACAACCCCTCGCCGGAAGCGCTGCTGCAACGCCTGCGCCAGCATCCGGAACCGGTGCCCGGTCGCGCCGCGAGCACGGCGCAGTGGCGTCGCAACGGTGCCGGCAGCCAGATCCTCGCCGACCTCGGCCTTGGTCGGCTGCGGGTCATCGGCACGCCGCGCCGCCAGGTCGGCCTCGCCGGTTTCGGTCTGGAAGTGGTCGAGCACGTCGATCTGGAAACCCCGGCTTCGTAGCAGCGAATTGCATTCGCGACGCCGCGCTTCCGGCCACGGCATGGGAGCACCGGACGATCGCGGATTGAAACCGCCCGAATCATCCAGGCGCCCGCCATTCCCCGCAACCAGTCTCCGCGCTGCAACACCAGCCGCGCTAAACTTCGTGCCTTCTTTCCGCTTCCCATCCCCGCCATGAGCCATTACGAAGGCGACCTGCGCGCCATCGAGCACGCGCGCTTTGCCATCATCGCCAGTCGCTGGAATCCGCGCATCACCGATGCACTGGTCGCCGGTGCGCGCAAGGCCTTTGCCGACCATGGCGTGGGCGAGGCTGCGGTGGACGTGGTGAGGGTGCCGGGCGCATGGGAAATCCCCGTGGCCGCCGTGCAACTGGCCAACGCCGGCCGCCACAGTGCCCTGGTGGCACTGGGTTGCGTGGTGCGCGGCGACACCCGCCACTTCGAGCAGGTGGCCGACGACACCTCCGATGCGTTGATGAAGGTCGCCGTGGACTACGGTCTGCCGGTGGCCAACGGCGTGCTGGCGGTCGATGACTACGCCGATGCAGAGAACCGCGCCGGCGGCAGCCATGGCAACAAGGGCGAGGAAGCCGCGCTGGTGGCCATGGAGATGGCGCACCTGCAGGTGTTGCTGTCCGAGGGCCTGGAACCGTGAGCCGCGGCACGCCCGCCGCCGTCGATCCGGTTTTGCGCGCCCGCGCCCGTCGGCGTGCGCTGCAGGCGATCTACGCGTGGCAGGTCAGCGGTGGCGATGCCCGTGATCTCAGCGCCCAATTCGCACACGAACAGGCCCGCGAGCAGGCGGACCTGGAGTACTTCGAAGACCTGCTGCGAGGCGTGATCCGGCATCGCGGTGCGCTGGACACGGCGCTGGCGCCGTTCCTGGACCGCGGCATCGAAGAGGTCGATGCGATCGAGCGCGCCGTGCTGCGCATCGCCAGCTACGAGCTGCAACACCGCCTGGACGTCCCGTTTCGCGTGGTCATCGACGAGGCGTTGCGGACCACCAAGCGCTTCGGTTCCGAGCATGGCCACACCTACGTCAACGGCGTGCTCGACCAGGCCGCCGCGCAGTGGCGTGCAGTGGAGAAAGGCAGCGCCACCTGACCCGGCGCCACGGGTTCTCCGCGCCGATCCCCGCCCATCGGGCCATTGCCGATTGCCGTACCCTGAGTGGCCGCCCCGTCCGCCGCGTACCGCCATGGCCGAATTCGATCTGATCCGTCGCATCCAGCAACGCAGTGGCGATGGCGCGCTGTTGTTGGGAATCGGCGATGACGCCGCGTTGATCGAGCCGCCGCCGGGACAGGTGCTGGCGGTCACGAGCGACACCCTCAACATCGGCGTGCACTTCCCGCACGATGCCCGGCCTGCCGACATCGGCTGGAAGGCGTTGGCGGTCAACCTCTCGGATCTGGCGGCGATGGGCGCCACCCCGGCCTTTTGCACCGTGGCATTGTCATTGCCGCAGGCGGATCGTGCCTGGCTCGATGGCTTCCTCGATGGGTTCCTCGAGCTCGCCATCCGCCATGGCGTGGTCCTGGCCGGCGGCGACACCACCCGCGGGCCGCTGTCGATCACGGTCACCGCCCACGGTTGGGTGCCGGCCGGACAGGCGCTGCGACGCGACGGGGCGCGCATCGGCGATGACGTGTGGGTCACCGGCACCCTGGGCGATGCCACTGCCGCGCTGGCGCAGCTGGAAGCTGGCGGCGTGGCCGACGCGGCGTTGCGCGCACGCCTGGACCGGCCGACACCACGCATCGAAGCCGGCCTGGCGCTGCGCGCACTGGCGCATGCCTGCATCGACCTCTCCGACGGCCTTCTGCAGGACATCGGCCACGTCTGCCGGGCCAGCGGCACGGCGGCCGAGATCGCGCTGGACGCGTTGCCGGCCTCCACGGCCTTCCTGGACCGCAGTACCGCCGAAACCCGCCACGGCGAGCAGGCGACCGGCGGCGACGACTACGAACTGTGCTTCACCGCCGCGCCCGCCAGCGAGGATGCGATCCATGCTCTCGCCGCGTCGCTGCCACTGCGCATCACCCGGGTCGGCAGCATCGTCGAAGGCGAGGGCGTGCTCGCGTTGCTGGCCGACGGCACGCCGTGGCAGCCACCGCGCAGCGGCTACGCGCACTTCGGCTGAGGCACGACTTCAGCGCCGCCGATCCGGCGGCGCATGCCGTGACGGCCTTGACTTGACCTCGTCCGGAAGCAGTTCCAGCACCTGCTTGGTGATCCGCGGCAGGCTCGCCTCGCTGTAGCCGTTGTGGGTGAAGGCGACCTCGCCCTCGGCATTGATGGCGAACATCCGCGGCAAGGTGGTGATGCCCCAGTCGTCACTGATGGTGCCGCGCGTGTCATGCACCCAAAGGATGCCGGTGTCACGCAGGCGGCGGGTGAAATCGTTGACGGTGCGGCGGTCTTCCTTGAAGTTGATCGCCACTACCTGCAGCGCGTCTTCGCCGACCACTCGCTGGAAGTTGGCCAGCACCGGCAGCTCGCGCATGCACGGGCCGCACCATGTGGCCCAGAACGTGACGATCACCACTTTGCCGCGCATCGCTTCCAGGTTCACCGGCGTTCCGCCGGCACTGCCGAGCGCCGGCGCCGGAATCTCCCCGGGGCGCGGTGGCGTGCCGCCCTGCGAGGCCAGCAGCGCGCCGGACAGCAACAGCAACACGGGCAGCAGCGTCCAGCGTCCCGGGCGGCCGCTACCTCGAGCAATGGCAGATCGTGCCTGCATTCCCCACACCTCCCTCGTCCGTGACGGGGTGGATTGTGGCACGAACCTCAACCACCGTCCCCGCAGAAGGCATTGCGGATCCAGTGAAGCTCCGGCACCGGTCCGGGGCCTTGCACGGTCACCACGTCGAAGCGGCAGGGAAGGGCGGCATGGCGCGGGTGCTGTTGCAGGAACAGTTGCGCCGCCAGTACCAGTCGTCGTTGCTTGCCGGCATCCACGGAGGCGGCCGCACCACCGAACGCGTCGCTGCGGCGGTAACGTACTTCCACGAACACCAGCTGCCCGCCGTCACGCATCACCAGGTCCAGTTCGCCGCCGCGGTAGCGCACGTTGGCCGCGACCAGCGCCAGGCCGTGGGCGATCAGGTGCTCACGAGCGGTGGTTTCGGCGCGGCGTCCCTCCGCGTGGCGACGATCGCCGCCAGCCGATTTCAACGACTGTCGGGCAGCGGCACGGCGACGCCACCACGGAAGCTGGACCAGGCCGGACGCCGGGTGACGTTGCCGAACCCGTCGATGCCAAGCTGCCCGGTGGCGCCGTCCAGACGTGCGTTCGGGTCCTGCGCCAGGTGTTCTAGATAGGCCGCCAGCCGCCATGCGTCGAAACCGAAGGCGAACAGGCGTGCCGCCGGGCCACGCGCGCTGGCAAGGGATGCGCCCAGGATCGCCGCGGACGGCAGGCCGGGTACGTTGCGCACGCTCCAGCTTTCGGTCGGAAAAACGATGCCGTCCAGACCCATGGCCTCGGCAGCTTCGACCCCGGCGATCTGCGAGGTGCCCACGCGCAGGCGATCGCCCAGTCCCGCGACCGCGAGCCGCGGCACCACCTCGGCGGCACTGGCTGCCCGCAGCGCAAGGAACACCGCATCCGGCGGCGTCTCGGCCGCGGCATGCGCGCCGAAGTCGGCGGTGCCTTCCGGCAGCGAGGCCACGATCTGGCCGCCACGCGCATGGAAAGCTTCACGGAAGGCGTCGGCGGTGCGCCGCAGGGTGTCGTCGCCACCGGCGACCACCAGCACATGGCGTGCGCCACGCGAGAACATGTACTCGGCCGCGGCGATGCCTTCGTCCTCCGGTGCCAGCGAGAAGGCGACGCTTGCGGAAGGCGGCCGACGGTTGCCACGGTTCAGGACCAGCACGGGCACCTGCAGTGCGGGCTGCGCGAACAGCGCATCGACCTCGGCGCGGGCCAGCGGACCGATCACGTAGTCGACGCCTTCGGCCACCGCGCGCGCATAGGCAGCGGCGACGCCGCCGGCGGTGTCGTAGAACTGGATGTCGGGACGCGACCGGGACTCGCCGTGGTAGCCGGCGAGGAAGCCGTCACGCACCGGCACCGCGGTGTTCGCAAGGGCTCCGGACAGCGGCAGCAGCAACCCGACCCGCAGCGGCGGGCGATAGCCGTCGGCGGCGGCCGGTGGCCGCGCGGACGTGTCCAGCCGCCAGTCGCTGCGCACGAACGGCTTCGGCACGCGCAGGCCCCGCGCCAGCAGCGCCTGGCCGAGGAAGTTGTACAGCGGGGCTTCGGCCGCGGTGTCGTCGGCGGCGCGCTGCAGCGCGGCATCGTCCAGCCCGGCGAGCAGCCGGGCAATGGCCGTGGCATTGGCCTGGCGCGCGGCCCCGGTCAAGGTGGCGTCGTTGGCGGCCAGCGCCTCGGCTTCCACCAGCACGGTGTTGCGCTGGGGGGGCGGCGGCTCGTGCGTCACCGTCGGCGCGGTGGCGCAGCCGGCCAGCAACAGGCCCAGGACGAGCGTGGCAAGGAGGCGATGCAACAGGCGCTGGCTGGACATGGCGTTCCGGGCATTGGGGGCGGAGCGGTTACGATTCTAGCCCGACTGTCCGATGCCGAAGGTGATGCCGATGCCGGCCGCCGTTGATCCCGTCACGCCGAACGCCGCGACCCTGTTCGTGGTGGCCACGCCCATCGGCAACCTGGGCGACATCAGCGCGCGTGCCCGCGAGGTGCTGGCCGGCGTCGACGCCATCTGCGCCGAGGACACGCGCCACACGCGGCAATTGCTCGCCCATCTGGGCATCGACCGGCCGCTGCTCGCCCTGCACGAGCACAACGAGCAGGCGCAGTCGCAGGGCGTGGTCGCGCGTCTGCTGGACGGCGAGTCCTTTGCGCTGGTGTCCGATGCCGGCACGCCGCTGGTGTCCGATCCGGGTTTCCGGCTGGTGCGGGCCGCGCGCGCCGCCGGCGTGCGCGTCAGCCCCGTGCCCGGCCCCTCGGCGCTGATCGCGGCGCTGTCGGTGGCAGGCCTGCCGTCCGACCGCTTCGTGTTCGAAGGCTTCCTGCCGGCCAGGGCGAAGGCCCGCCGCGAGCATCTCGCGCAACTCGCCGGCGAGCCGCGCACGCTGCTGTTCTACGAGTCCTCGCACCGCATTGAAGACACCTTGGCTGATGCCGTGCTGGCGTTCGGGGGCGAGCGCCAAGCGGTGCTGACGCGCGAACTGACCAAACTGTTCGAAACCGTGCTGGACGGCAGCCTGTCCGAATTGGCCGCCCGGGTCGCGGCCGACGCCAACCAGCGCAAGGGCGAGTTCGTGCTGCTGGTGCATGGCGCGACGGAAGAAGGCGGCGCCGCGCTGGCCGAAGGCCGCCGCGTTCACGCGTTGCTGGCCGAGCACCTGCCGCCGTCGAAGGCCGCGAAACTGGCCGCGGAGATCACCGGCGCGCCGCGTGGCATGCTGTACGCACTCGGCCAGCAAGCGCCCTGAGTTTCCCTGTCTGCTCGGCTGCCTCGCCGAGTGTGCGCCGGTCGCGATGTCGTCGGCGTTGCCCGCGCGCGGGCCGGATGCCGTCGGATTTTGCCGCCGCGGCCTGGATGTTGCGGCATACCTGTGCGCACGCGTGGCGACGCGCTTTCGGTCGTGTTCGGCGTGTTGGCGGGCTGGTGGCCTTGCGAATGGCGGCTGCGGCTGCGTACCGATCACGCAAGCGGACACCGCGTTGGAGCCCATGCTGCCGCTGCCGTTCATCGGCGGTAGGTCAATGCGGCGCGCCGCCCGTGCGACAATGCCCGCGGCGGAGCCGGCCAGACAGTCGCGTCATCGTCCTGCAAGGGGCGGTGCCGAGGAAAGTCCGGGCTCCACAGGGCACGGTGCCAGGTAACGCCTGGGCGGCGCGAGCCGACGGAAAGTGCAACAGAGAGCAGACCGCCGATGGCCTGCAAAGGCACAGGCAAGGGTGAAACGGTGCGGTAAGAGCGCACCGCGAGTCCGGCAACGGACCGGCACGGCAAACCCCACCGGGAGCAAGGCCAAATAGGGACCTCATGATGCGGCCCGCATCGGGTCCGGGTAGGCCGCTCGAGCCTGCCAGTGATGGCAGGCCCAGAAGAATGACTGTCCACGACAGAACCCGGCTTATCGGCCGGCTCCGCCACTTCATTCAGATCACGGATTGTCCCGTGAATCACCATCCCCCGTGGAGGGGCCGCGCATGTCACGGACGCATCGTGTTGCCACAGGCATCGTGCCCGGAAAAAGGCTCAAGCAGCGAGATGCCTTTCCGCAGCATCCAGCACGGCACCACATGAAGCCGCTACTAATTTAGTAAGGGAATTGGGGAGGGTCCGCATGGCGGGGTGGCCGCTCGCCGTTTCCGTTGCCACGCTGTTGCCTCCGTTTTCCTGGTGGCTGCGCGCCACTAATGACCGCCGAACTGATCCTGGCCACGCTGGTCTTCGACCGGCGCCTCGCTGGCGTGACAGAATCGCTTGGCCAGCGTTGTCCGGGGTAGCTGGGTCGGCCCGGACGCAAAGTCCAGGACCGCCGGACAACTCCTGGAGACGCTGGCGCTGCCGATAAGGTGCCCGGCGCGCGCACCAGGACGGACACTGCGCGACGTTGCCGGCATGGATGACACAGCTGGCCATGCCACCGAGCATGGGTGGAGCCGACACCGGTGCGGCGATCGACACCGCCGGCCCTGGGGCAAGGATGACCCGTGTGCCGTCGGCTTGCCAGTAGCGCGCCAATGCTGCGCCGGCGACTCGCCGGCACGTGGGAGCGGAGCGAGCTCCGCTCCAGAGGGCGCCCGATCAGGGTGCCGGCGCGTTGTCGAAATCGCCCGCGGTGTAGATGCTGAACCGGTCGGGCTTGATGAAGCGCCGGATCGCGGCGTTCACCTGCTCGACGGTCAATGCGCGGATGCGCTCGTCGGCCTGTTCGCGTTGGATCATCTGCCGGCCGAAGCGCTGGTCGCTGTTGAGCAGGCCGGCGACATGGGCATCGTTGGCGCGTTGCTGCTCGCGCTGCACCAGCAGGTAATTGCGGGCGTCCTCGAGTTCCTCGGCGGTGACGCCTTCGCGCACGAACAGCTCCAGCTCCTCGCGGACGGCATCGATCACCTTGGTCATGTTCTGGCTGGCGGCGATGGCCTGGATGGTCATGCTGCCGGCATCGTCGGTGTCCTCGCGGCTGACGTCGGCGTTGATCGCACTGCCGATGCCGTAGCTCAGGCCGTCACGCTGGCGCACGCGGTCGCCCAGTCGCGACTTCAACGCGCCACCGCCGAGGATGACGTTGGCCGTCAGCAAGGCCTCGTAGTCCGGGTCGCTGTCCTTCAGCGGCAGGTTCAACCGGGCCAGGTAGACCGCGTTGGGCTTGTCGGCCAACTGGAAGCGTTCGACTTCGCTCGCGACCTCGTGGTGACGGGTCTGGATCGGCTGATAGGCCACGGGTGCGTTCCAGTCGCCGAACAGCCGCGTCAGCAGCGGCTTGATCTCGTCGGCGTCGAAGTCGCCGACGATGCTCAACTCGCCTGCACTGCTGCCGTAATGGCCGCGGTGGAACGCACGCACGTCGTCCAGCGTCAGTGCGTCCAGATCGGCAAGGGTCTGGTCCAGTGAGCGGAACCGCAGCGGGTGGTCGGACGGCCACGGGTCGAAGTGCTGCTCCATCGCCTGGGACACGGCGGTGCCCGGTTCCTTCCGCGCGGCTTCGACGCCGGTGCGCATCTGCATGCGGAGCTGCTGGAACTCGCTTTCGGGGAACGCCGGGTTGCGCAGGATGTCGGCCGCCAGTTCCAGTACCGACGAAAGATTGGCGCGTGGTGCTTCCAGCGCGATGCTGGCGTGCTGGATGCCGCCGCCGACGTCGAGGGTGGCGTTGAACTCTTCCAGCCGCTGCGCGACCTGTTCGCGGCTGGCGTTGGTGCTGCCGCGCATCAGCATCGCCCCGGCCATGCCGGCGGCCTGCTCGGGCGAGCGCTTGACCGCTTCGATATCATTGAAACGGAAGGTGGCGTTGACGATGACCCGTTCACCGCGGGTCTTTTTCGGCAGCAGCGATACCTTCAGGTCCTTGCCCATGCCCAGCACCTCGGTGCGCTCGGCGAGATTGGCCGGTGACGGATCGAACGCCTCGCCCGCGGCGACCGCAGCGCGACCGGTGTAACCGTCGACCAGCGAGGCCACCGTCGGCGCCCCACCGGTGTCGGCGCGGACCGGCGCGGCGGTGGGAATGAATCGCGCCAGGGTACGGTTGGATGGCACCAGATAGCGTTGCGCCACGCGGTTGACGTCGGCGGCGGTGACCTTCGCCAGTGCATCGCGCTGCACGAACCACAGACGCCAGTCACCGGCGGCCACGGTTTCGCTCAGCGCGATGCCGACGCGGTTGACGTCGTTGAAGGACTGTTCGTAGGCGTTGGCGATGCGGCGCTGCGCCTGCGCGAGTTCCTCGTCGGTCACCGGCGTTGCGGCGATCGTCTCGACCTGCTGCAGCAGGATGGCTTCAGCCTTGCCGATGTCGCCGCCGTGCGGCGCCAGCGCGATCAGGCCGAAGCTGCCAGGCCAGCGACCGGCGTCGGCCATCACGAGGGTCTGCGCCGCCAGTTGCGGTTCCACCAGCGCCTTGTGCAGGCGGCCGTTGGGGGTGTTGCCGAGGATGTCGGCCAGCACCTGCAGCGCCGGCGTGTCGGGATGGGTCGCGGCAGGCATGTGGTAGTGCAGGCCGACCAGGTTCATTTCGCCGCTGCGGCGCACGTTGATCTCGCGCTCGCCATCCTGCACCGGCTCGGTGGTGTAGGCCACCGGCAGGCTGCGGCCAGGGCGGGGGATGGCACCGAAGCTGCGCTGGATCTGCGCCAGCGCCGTGGCGCTGTCGAAGCGGCCGGCGATGATCAGGGTGGCATTGTCCGGCTGGTACCAGTGGCGATAGAAGGCCTGCAGGTTCTCGATCGGCACGTTCTCCACGTCGGCGCGGTTGCCGATCGGCGAGTTGCCGTAGTTGTGCCAGTGGAAGGCGCTGGAACGCATGCGCTGGAAGAACACCCCGACCGGCGAGTTCTCGCCACTTTCCATCTCGTTGCGGACCACGGTCATTTCGCTGTCGAGGTCGGTCCTGGCGATGTGCGAGTTGACCATGCGGTCCGCTTCCATCGACAGCAGCCAGCTCAGGCTTTCGTCATTGGCCGGGAAGCTGGCGAAGTAGTTGGTGCGGTCCAGGCTGGTGGTGCCGTTGAAGCTCATGCCGCGCTTGCGCATCTCGCCGGGAATGTCGGCGTGGGTCGGCGTGCCCTTGAACACCAGGTGTTCCAGCAGGTGCGCCATCCCGGTTTCGCCGTAGTTCTCGTGCGCCGAACCCACCCCGTAGGTGACATTGACGGTGACGGTGGGCTTGCTGGAGTCCGGGAACAGCAGGACCCGCAGGCCATTGTCCAGCGTGTATTCGCAGATCCCTTCGACGCAGGTGTTGGCGGTGACGCCGCGCGGCACGGCCACGCCATCGGCGGCCAGGGCGGTGAATCCGAAGGTGCCCAGCGCAAGGGCGCAGGCCAGGGGCAGACGGTGCAATCGCGACATGTTGAATCCTGATTCCGTGGACAATGCGCAATCATGAACGAATTCCCCGCCTTCTGTCCGTCCCCTGCCGGGGACGTCGGCACGCTGCCGTTGCTCTTCCGCGACCGTTGGCTGGCCGTGGTCCACAAGCCGGACGGGTTGATGGTGCACGACAGTGCGCTGGCGCGCGGCGAGACCGAGTTCGCCGTCGACCGGCTGCGTGCCCAGTTCGACAGTCCCATCTACCTGGTGCACCGGCTGGATCGGGCGACCAGCGGCTGCCTGCTGCTGGCCTTCGACCGTGACACCGCTTCGGCACTGGGCAAGGCGTGGATGGCCGGAGAGGTGCGCAAGCAGTACCTGACGGTGTGTCGCGGCTGGCCGGCGGAGGATGCCTTCCGCGTCGACCACGCACTGGACGGCGGTCCCGGCAAGCCGGTGAAGAAGCCGGCGATCACCGATTTCCAGGTGCTGCAACGGGCCGAACTGCCGTGGCCGTCGCAGGGATTCGAGACCTCGCGGTATGCGCTGCTGCGTGCCAGCCCGGTGACCGGTCGTTACCGGCAGATCCGCCGGCATCTGAAGCATGTGTTCCATCACCTCATCGGCGATACCAGCCACGGTGACGGACGCCACAACCGTGCCTGGCGGATGGCCGGCGTTCACCGCATGCTGCTGCACGCGGAGGCGTTGGCATTCGTCCATCCGCACGACGGCGCGCCGTTGCAGGTGCGCTGCCGGCCCGATGGCGACTTCGTCCGGGCGCTCGGGTTGCTCGGGGCCGACGCGCACGCAAGCTGAGCGCGGCCGTCGAACCCGCGGGTCTTCAGTCGGCGTCGGCTGATTCCAGTTCGGACTTCAGCGCCTGCTCCATGCCGGCGTCAGCCCGCCGGAGATCCTCGCCGATGCGTTCCAGTTGCGGCTGCAGGTTGCGCAGGGCCGGTTCCATCTGCCGTGCCATGTCCTCGAGCAGCGGTGCCATTTCCGCCATCAGCAGGGGCAACTCCCGGGCCATTGCCTGCATCGCCGGCTGCATCTGGCGCATGGCGCGGGGCAACTCGGACATGGCCTCGCGCATGGCCTCCGGCAGGTCACGCAGGGCTTGCTGCAACTCGGCCTGGTTGATGGGGGTGCGGGGCGTGTCGGTGCCGACCGCAACCGGGTCCAGCGCGAGTGCGGGCACCGCGGTGGTGGTCAGCAACAGCGCGAGAGACAGGTGGGCAGGGCGCATGGCGGCGTCTCCGGGACGATGATCTTCATGGTAGGCAGCCCCGGCCCGGGCGACAATGCCCGCCCGCGGCGTTGCGCTGTCGCGGACAGCCCGCGTTCAAGCGCTGGCCGATTCCCGTGTTGCGGAACGTTGCCGATGCAGATCAACGAGTCAATCGCCATCGACGAGTCGGAACTGGAGGAGCGTTTCGTGCGTTCCTCCGGCGCCGGGGGGCAGAACGTCAACAAGGTGGCGACGGCGGTGGAACTGCGCTTCGACGTGGCCGGGTCGCCGTCGCTGCCGGCGGCGGTGCGCGAGCGCCTGCTGGCCCGACGCGACCGGCGCCTGACCGCGGAAGGCGTGCTGGTGATCCACGCGCAACGGTTCCGCACGCAGGATCGCAATCGCCAGGATGCGCGCGAGCGGCTGGCGGCGTTCATCGCCACCGGCCTGAAGGCGCCGACCCCGCGCATCGCCACCCGCCCCACGCGCGCCTCGAAGCAACGCCGGCTGGACGCCAAACGCGAACGCAGTACCATCAAGCGCGATCGAGGCCGCAAGGACTGGGATTGACCGACCAACGCCGAACAGGGGGCGCCGTGGCCGAGCGGGTCGGGCCGGTGTTGCCGTTGCCGCCGTCCCTGCCGAGGGTGCGCCACAACCGTTTCACCCGCTGGCTGGGCCGCAGCATCCTGCGGCTGGGCGGCTGGCGCATGGAAGGGGCTTTTCCGGACGTGCCCCAGGCCGTGCTCATCGGTGCACCGCATTCGTCCAACTGGGACGGCGTCTGGGCATTCGCCTGCAAGATGGCGCTGGGCCTGGACGTCCGCATCCTTGGCAAGGATTCCCTGTTCCGGGTGCCGGTGCTGGGGCATCTGCTGCGCCGGCTTGGGGTGATGTCCGTGGACCGCAGCGCGCCGCAAGGCGTGGTGGAGCAGGCCGCGGCGATGATCCGAGACAACCCGCGCCTGTGGTACGGGCTGGCGCCGGAAGGCACCCGCAAGCAGGTGGAACGCTGGAAGAGCGGCTTCTGGAAGATCGCCAAAGCCGCCGACGTGCCGGTGGTGCCCGCCTACTTCCACTATGGCCGCAAGGTGCTCGGCATCGGTCCGATGATCACCCTCGGCGAGGACATGGAGGCGGACATCGACCGCATCCATGCCTGGTATGCCAGCGTGTCGCAGGGGCGCAATCGCGACGTCTGAGGCCGGCGGAAGCGGGTGAGTTCCGTCGCGGGCCGGGTCAGGGACGGCAGCCGCTGCTCAACTGCGCGGGGCGATGCCTTCGACCAGGATCGAGAACAGCGCCTCGGCGGCGTGGAGCGGATCAACCGGCAGGACATGCTGCAGCAGGTCATCGACCTGGATCGAGGCGAGCCCATGCACCGTGCACCATCCGGCGAGCGCGACGTCGTCGGCGCCGCGGTTGCCGGTCAAGCCGGCCTGCTCCAGTGCGCGCGCTGCCTCGCGTACCTGCGCGAACGCGCTGCGGCCGGCATCAAGCAGCTCCGGATGCAGCATGCGATTGAAGTCGGCACTGAACATCGCCGCGAACAGGCGGGGATGCGCCGCCGCAAACCCCAGATAGGCGCGCCCGACGCCGAGGTAGGCCGCGACCGGATCGGGCTGCGCCTCGCGCGCCTCGTGCAGCGCCGTGGCGAGTTCCTGGAAGCCGTCGCACAGCACCGCCGCGTACAGGGCTTCGCGATCCTTGAAGTGCCGATAAGGCGCGGCAGCGCTGACGCCTGCCGCCTGCGCCGCGGCACGCATCGTGATGCCTCCGCTGCTGGGGTCCTCGAGCAGATCACGGGCGGCGGCCAGCAGCGCGCGGCGAAGGTCGCCGTGGTGGTAACCCGGGCGGGCGTCGGTAGGGTTGTGGGAAGGTGGGCGGCTCATGTTTACAATCGTAACATTCGCCTGCCATACTGCAGCTGCAATGTGAGCAACGTTCACATTGCCGCAACCCCCGGAGACGTCTCTCCGCTTCCGATCCATCCCCATTTCGTGAGGTGTTCCATGCAACAGCAGAAAACCAATCCCGTGGTGTGGTTCGAGATCTACGTGCAGGACCTCGAGCGCGCGACCCGCTTCTACGAGGAAGTGCTCTCGCTCAAGCTGGAGTCGCTCGGCGAACCCGGCACCGATCCTTCCACCGAAGGCATGCAGATGATGGCGTTCCCGATGGAAGAGAACCGGCTGGGGGCCGGCGGCGCGCTGGTGAAGATGCAGGGCGTTCCGTCCGGCGGCAGCACGATGGTCTATTTCGATTCGCAGGATTGCGCGATCGAACTGGGACGAGTGGAAGCGGCGGGGGGCAAGGTGTTCAAGGAGAAGTTCTCGATCGGCCCGCATGGCCACTGCGGCATCGGCATCGATCCGGACGGCAACATGTTCGGCGTCCACTCGATGAAATAGGCGCACCGGCATGGACTTCGCACCCAATACCGCATTCCTCTGGTACGACGGCAGCGCACGGGAGGCCGCGGAGTTCTACGCGCGCACGTTTCCCGATACCTCGGTCGATGCCATTCACCATGCGCCGGCCGATTACCCGGGAGGCAAGGCAGGCGACGTGCTGCTGGTGCAATTCACCGTGCAAGGCATCCCCTGCGCCGGCATGAATGGTGGGCCGGGCGTGGAACACGGCATGGCGTTCTCGTTCCAGGTGGCGACCGATGACCAGGCCGAAACCGACCGGCTCTGGGACGCGATCGTTTCCAATGGCGGCGAGGCCGGCGCCTGCGGCTGGTGCCGGGACCGCTGGGGCGTGTGGTGGCAGATCACGCCGCGGGCCCTGACCCGGGCCATCACCGATCCGGACCCGGCGGTCGCGCGGCGGGCGTTCGAGGCGATGAACACGATGCACAAGATCGACATTGCTGCCATCGAAGCGGCGGCACGCGGCGAATGAGCAGTGGCGCGCATGCAGTGGGCAGCGCGTCGATCACCCCTTAAACCACCATGCGTACGCGCGGCGCCGGCTTCCCTTTCCGGGCCCATCGATACCCCAGCCAACAGGAGACAGCAATGAACCCTTATCTGAGTTTCGTCAATGGCGGTTGCAAGCCGGCCTTCGATCTTTACCAGGCGGTATTCGGCGCAACGTGCGTGTTCGCGCACACCTATGCGGATTCGCCGATGGCCGAACACGCGCCCGATGGCGACGCCTCGCGGATCATGCATGCCACGCTGCGGTTCCCCGATGGCGCCCTGCTCATGGGCGCCGACATGTCCGAGGCGCACGCGCGGCCGTTCGGGGGATTCTCGCTCTCCGTCAACGCCCCGACGCCGGAGGATGCGGAACGCTGGTTCAACGGTATTTCTGCGGGCGGCCAGGTCACCATGCCGCTCGAGAAGACGTTCTGGGCCGAGCGCTTCGGCATGTGCATCGACCGGTTCGGCGTGCCGTGGATGATCAGCGTCGAACACGGGAAGGAGGCATGAGCATGTACATCGATGGTTTCCTGGCGCCGGTGGCCAAGGACAAGGTCGCCGCCTATCGCGAGCATTCGCGCAAGTGCAGCGAAGTGTGGAAGGAACACGGTGCGGTGGACTACGTCGAGTGCGTCGGCGATGACGTTCCGCACGGCACGCTGACCTCGTTCCCGCGTGCGGTCCAGCTGCAAGACGACGAAGTCGTGATCTTTGCCTGGATCGCCTATCCCTCGCGCGCGGTGCGCGATGCCTGCAACGCCGCGGTGATGGCCGATCCGCGGATGCAGGCACTGGGCGAAGAAATGAAGACGATCCTCGACGGCAAACGCATGGTCTGGGGTGGCTTCGAGGCCGTGCTGCAGGTTTGACCCGCCTCCTTGCGCTCAGCGCTCGGATGCGCCGGTGTCGTCGTGGCCGCGGCGGGTGAACAGTTGCGCGCGGATCAGGTCGACGAAGGCACGTGCCTGCGGCGACAGGTACTTGCCCCTGCGCATCACCACCCCGTAGCTGCGTGAGGGGAAGAACCGGGCCAGCGAGCGCGCCACCAGCTTCCGGCGGTCGGCCTCGGTCAGGCAGATCGCGGTGACGATGCTGATGCCCATGCCCATCGCCACGTACTGCTTGATGATTTCCCAGCCGCCGACTTCCAGCGCCACCGTGTAGGGCACCCGCGCGCGCTGGAACACCACGTCGACCAGGCGCCAGGTGGTCAGTCGCTGTGGCGGCAGGATCAGGCCGTGGGGCGAGAGATCGGCCAGTTCGATCTGCGCCTTGTCGGCCAGCGGATGGCCCGGCGGCATGATCAGCATGGGCTCGAAGCTGTAGACCGGCGCGTAGTCCAGGTCCGCCGGCACGTCCAGCATCGAACCGACGGCGAAGTCCACCGCGTCCGAGCGCAGCAGTTCCAGCCCGCCGGCACCGGTCACGTTGTGCAGGCGCAAGGTGATGTCCGGGCGCTCGGCGCGGAAGCGGGCGACGATCGACGGCAGCAGGTAGAGGATGGTGGAACTGCCGGCCGCGACCTGCAGTTCGCCGGCGTCCATGCCGCTGAGGCGTTCGCGGAAGCTGGCATCCAGCCCGTCCAGCCCTTCGATCAACGGGCGGGCCAGTTCGTACAGCGCCTCGCCCTCGGGGGTCAGTACCATGCGCCGCCCGCTGCGCTCGAACAAGCGTGTGCCGGTCTCGCGTTCCAGCGCCTGCAACTGCAGGCTTACCGCCGGCTGGCTCAGGTACAAGGCCTCGGCCGCGCGCGACACCGACCCCAGGCGGGCGATCTGGCAGAACGCGCGCAGGGGCTTCAGGCGGCTGCCCTTGTACGCGAATCGCGGTGTTTCGCCCTTGCTGGTCAATGGCTTGGCCATCTATTTGATTTGCAAATCATATCTATTGACAACTCTCGTTTGTCAAATACGGACGTGTTCCCGCACGTTTGCTGCCACGCAACAACACGGGGTCGTATGGCATGTCCGCAGTGATGCAAACCGCAGCCGAAGCGCTGCAACCGGTGCAGCTCCACGCCAGCGCGCCCGGCCAGCACGAAGTCCTGACCGACGCCGCGCAGGCGTTCCTTGCCGGGCTGCACGGGCGCTTCGAATCCCGCCGCCAATCGTTGCTGGCCCGTCGCGCTGGGCGGCAGGCGGCGTTCGATGCCGGCGCGCTGCCCGGCTTCCGCGCCGATACCGCGGCGATCCGCGAAGGCGACTGGCGCGTGGCCCCGATCCCCGCCGCACTGGCCGACCGCCGCGTCGAGATCACCGGACCAGTCGATCCGAAGATGGTCATCAATGCGCTCAACTCCGGCGCCAAGTGCTACATGGCCGACTTCGAGGACAGCACCAGCCCGACCTGGGCGAACCTGATCGAAGGCCAGCGCGCGATGCGCGGCGCGGTCGAGGGCACGTTGACGTTCAGCGCCCCGGCCATCGACGGCAAGCCGGGCAAGCAGTACGCACTGAAGCCGGAAACCGAGCGCGCGGTGCTGATCGTGCGTCCCCGCGGCTGGCACCTCGACGAGAAGCACGTGCAGGTGGATGGCGCGCGGATGTCGGCTTCGCTGTTCGACCTCGGCCTGTTCGCCTTCCACAACGCGAACACCCTGGCGGCGAAGGATCGCGGCCCCTACTTCTACCTGCCCAAGCTGCAGTCGATGGAAGAAGCCGCGCTGTGGAACGACGTGCTCGACCATGTCGAGGCGACGCTCGGCCTGCCGCCCGGCCAGATGAAGGTCACGGTGCTGATCGAGACCCTGCCGGCCGTGTTCGAGATGGACGAGATCCTGCATGCGCTGCGCAGCCGCATCGTCGGGCTGAACTGCGGCCGCTGGGATTACATCTTCAGCTACATCAAGACGCTGCGCGCGCACCGCGACCGGGTGCTGCCCGAACGCGGCCAGGTCACCATGACCCAGCCGTTCCTGAAGGCCTACTCGGAGCTGCTGATCAAGACCTGCCATCGCCGCGGCGCCCACGCGATGGGCGGCATGGCCGCGCAGATCCCGATCTCGGTGGACCCGGGGGCGAACGAACAGGCCCTCGCCCGCGTGCGTGCCGACAAGCTGCGCGAAGTCACCGCCGGCCACGACGGCACCTGGGTCGCGCATCCGGCGCTGATCCCGATCGCCCGCGAGCTGTTCGACGCGCACATGCCGGAGCCGAACCAGCAGCACGTGGCCCGAGAGGACGTGGAAGTGGCCGCCGAGGACCTGCTGCGCCCGAGCCGCGGCTCGGTCACCCGCAAGGGCTTCGAAGGCAACGTCGAAGTCTGCGTCCGTTACCTGGCGGCATGGCTGGATGGCAACGGCTGCGTGCCGATCCACTGGCTGATGGAAGACGCCGCGACCGCCGAGATCGCCCGCGCCCAGCTGTGGCAGTGGCTGCATCACGCAGACCTTGCCGCCGGCCACGTGCCGGCGGCGGATGCCGACGCGGCGATGCCGGGCCGCCAGCCCCTGCACCTGGACGACGGCACGCCGATGGACTGGGCGCTGCTGGAACGCGCATTGATCAGCCTGCCGTCGCGCCTCGCGGCCGAGGGAATTCCCGGCGCGGCAAAGGTCGGCGAGGCCATCGCCCTGCTGGACGAGTTGACCCGCAGCGATGAACTGGCCGAGTTCCTGACATTGCCGGCCTACGAACGCCTTTGACAACAGCACGGCAGCGAATTCGATTCGCGCCCCACCGCACCCACGTCTGTTTTACCGGCAATCCACCGCCCACCACCGGAGAACCACCATGAACACGCTGCCCACCGCCGAACAACTCAAGCTGGACTGGGACAACAACGCCCGCTGGGCCGGCATCACCCGCAGCTACACGCCCGAGGACGTGGTGCGCCTGCGCGGCACCGTCCGCATCGAGCACTCGCTCGCCCGCCTCGGTGCCGAAAAGCTGTGGAAATCGCTGAATACCGAGGATTTCGTCAACGCCCTCGGCGCCCTCACCGGCAACCAGGCCATGCAGCAGGTCAAGGCCGGCCTGAAGGCCATCTACCTTAGCGGCTGGCAGGTCGCGGCCGATGCCAACGTCGCCGGCGAGATGTACCCGGACCAGTCGCTGTACCCGGTCAACTCGGTGCCGCAGGTGGTCAAGCGCATCAACAACACCCTGCTGCGCGCCGACCAGCTGCACCATGCCGAAGGCGATGACAGCATCGACTTCCTGCAGCCGATCGTGGCCGACGCGGAAGCCGGCTTCGGCGGCGTGCTCAATGCCTACGAACTGATGAAGGCGATGATCGAGGCCGGCGCCGCCGGCGTGCACTTCGAGGACCAGCTGGCTTCGGCCAAGAAGTGCGGCCACCTCGGTGGCAAGGTGCTGGTGCCGACCAGCGAGGCCGTCGAGAAGCTGACCGCCGCGCGCCTGGCCGCCGACGTGATGGGCGT
>JAUNRQ010000041.1 GCA_030535605.1 Pseudoxanthomonas suwonensis | reverse complement strand
TTCCAGGTGGCGATGCTGACCACGGTCGGGCTGACCAGCAAGAACGCGGTGCTGATCATCGAGTTCGCCAAGCAGTACTACGAGCAGGGCGCGCGGCTGGTGGACGCGATCCTCCATGCCGTGCGTGACCGCCTGCGGCCGATCGTGATGACCTCGCTGGCCTTCGGCTTCGGCGTGCTGCCGCTGGCCATCGCCAGCGGTGCCGGCTCCGGTGCGCAGATCGCGATCGGCACCGGGGTGCTTGGCGGCATGATCATCGGCACCAGCCTCGGCCTGTTCTTCATCCCGTTGTTCTATCTGGTGGTGACCCGGCTGTTCGGCGGGCGTGACCAGCACGTGCCCGCCAACGACGACGGCACGCACCACGCCATTGGAGGCAACGCCCATGACTAAGTTGGCAATCACGCCGCTGGCACTGGCCGCCAGCCTGATGCTGGCCGGCTGCGCCACGCTGGTGCCGCCGATGCCGGCACCGCAGGCCGGCATCCCCTCGCAACTGCCCGCTGCCGGCACCGTGGAAAACGTGTCCGTGGACACCGGCTGGCGCGACTTCTTCATCGACCCGCGGCTGCAGCAGGTGGTCGCCCTGGCGGTGGACAACAACCGCGACCTGCGCATGGCGCTGGCCAATGTCGAACGCGCCCGGGCGCAGCATCGCATCCAGCAGGCCGAGCGCGTGCCGGCCCTGGGTGCCAGCGGCAGCCTGGAACGGGTGGGCGGTGACGTGCCCGTCAGCGACACCTACACGGCCGGCGTCGGCCTGGCGGCGTTCGAACTGGACCTGTTCGGGCGCGTGCGCAACCTCAGCGAAGCCGCATTGCAGCAGTTCTTCGCGCAGGAGCAGAACCGCCGTGCGGCGCAGGTCGCGCTGGTAGCCGAGACCGCCAACCTGTGGCTGGCGGTGGCCGCGGATCGCGAGCGACTGGCGATCGCCGACGCCACGCAGACCACCTACGACGAGGCGCTGCGACTGGCCGAGCGTCGCCACGAGATCGGCGTGATCTCCGGGCTGGAGCTGGAGCAGGCCCGCAGTCAGGCACAGGCCGCACGTGCCGACGCCGCCCAGTTCCGCGGCCATGTCGCCCAAGACATCAATGCCCTGAACCTTTTGGCCGGCACCACCGTCGATCCTGCCCTGCTGCCGGCCACGTTGACCGAACAGCCCACGCTGGTCGCCACGCTGCCGGCCGGCATCGACTCCGGCGTGCTGCTGCAGCGGCCCGACGTGCTGGCCGCCGAACACGGCCTTGCCGCGGCCAACGCCAACATCGGCGCAGCGCGGGCGGCGTTCTTCCCGCGCATCACGCTCACCGGCTCCGCCGGCAGCAGCAGCGCAGAGCTGTCCGACCTGTTCAGCGCGGGCACTCGTATATGGCGCTTCATGCCCTCGATTTCGATCCCGATCTTCCAGGGCGGCCGACGCCGCGCTGGACTGGGCATGGCCGAGGCCGACCGCGACGTCGCACTGGCGGGCTATGAAAAAGCCATCCAGGTCGGTTTCCGCGAGGTCGCCGATGCGCTGGTGCTGGCCGGGACACTGGACGAACAGCGTCAGGCGCGGGAAGCACTGCTGCAGTCGGCGACCCGCGCCGAGGCGTTGTCCAAGGCCCGTTACGACGCCGGCCGCGACAGCTACCTGCAACGGCTCGACGCGCAGCGCACACTGTATGCCGCGCAACAGGGCGTGCTGCTGGTGCGCCAGCAACTGCTGGGCAACCGCATCGCCCTGTACCGGGCGCTGGGTGGCGGCTGGCGCGAACACGGCGCGGCCGGTCAGCCATGAGCGCGCAAACGGCCCGCGGCGAACGCGTCCAGGCGCAACGCGAACGCATCCTGCAGGCGGCGCAGAAGTGCTTCACCGAGCACGGCTTCCACGCCGCCTCGATGGCGGCCATCGCCGAAACCGCGCAGATGAGCCCAAGCCTGATCTACCGCTACTTCGAGGGCAAGAGCCAGATCATCCAAGGCATCGTCGAGCGGCAGCTGGAGCTCATGGTCGAAGACCTTGCCCGACGTCAGTCGCGCGGCACCGATCTGGCAGCGGCCCTGTTCGACAGCTACTACGACATCGAAGGCGAACACCGCTTCGACGACAAGATGGAACCGGCGCTGGTGCTGGAAACCACCGCCGAAGCCAGCCGCGACGCCCAGGTCGGCGCGGTGATGAAGCGCTTCGACCAGACCATCTCCAATGCCTTGCGCGACTGGCTGCGCAACGAAGGCGTGGCCGAGTCGATGCTGGACGTGCGCGTGTTCGCCCTGCGCTGCTTCATTGACGGGCTGCTGGTACGCAAGCTGCGGCAACCCGATCTGTCCCCGGAACTGCTGCGGCAGGCACTGTCAGGTGCCCTGGGCTTCGTGCGCACGGCCTGAGCACGCGCCGCACACCGTGACTGCCTAGAATGGGCGCCCCGTGCGCCCTGCCCGGCCTGCGCTCGCCGCCGGCGACGACCGATACCTGCAGCTTTCCGATGTCCGACTCCCCCGCTTTTCCGGTTCCGCCCCTGCCCCGTGCCGGCCAGCAACGTGCGTACTGGCGTTCGCCGGCATCGTCCAGCGCGTTGGCATTCGCGGTGGCGCGCGCGGCGATGGCGCTGGATACGCCGCTGCTGCTGGTCACGCGCGACAACCACGCCGCACACCAGCTGGAAGCCGACCTGCGCACGCTGATGCCGGCCGCCAGCGGCGTGCCGCTGCTGCCATTCCCGGACTGGGAAACGCTGCCCTACGACCACTTCAGCCCGCATCCGGACATCACGTCGCAGCGCCTGGCCACGCTGCTGCGCCTGCCGGCGCTGACGCGCGGCATCGTGATCGTGCCGGTGGCCACGCTGATGCAACGACTGCCGCCACTCAGCTACGTGGTCGGCGGCGCCTTCGATGTCAGCGTGGGCCAGCGCCTGGACATGGATGCGGAGAAGTCACGCCTGCAGGCGGCCGGCTACCGCAACGTGCCGCAGGTGATGGACCCGGGTGACTTCGCGGTGCGTGGCGGGCTGCTGGATGTCTACCCGATGGGCGCGGACGAGCCCTACCGGGTGGAGCTGTTCGACGACGTCATCGATACCATCCGCGCGTTCGACCCGGACACGCAGCGCTCGCTTGAGAAGTACGAATCGGTACAGTTGCTGCCGGGCCGCGAAGTGCCGCTGGACGAGGGTGACGTGCAGCGGGCGATGGACGCGTTGCGCGAACGCTTCGACATCGACACGCGCCGCAGTGCGCTGTACCAGGACCTCAAGGCAGGCTTGGCACCGGCCGGCATCGAATACTGGCTGCCACTTTTCTTCGAGCAGACCGCCACGCTGTTCGACTACCTGCCGACGCACCCGATGGTGCTGCTTGGCGAAGACACCGGCGAAGCGGCCGACAGTTTCTGGGCCAGCGTGCGCGAGCGCTACGAGCAGCGCCGCCACGACATCGAACGGCCACTGCTGCCGCCGGGCGAGCTGTACCTGTCGGCGGAGGCACTGCGCCAGCGGCTCAACGACGTTCCCCGCATCGATGTTGCCGGCAAGCAGCATCCGCGCTTCGACGAGGCCCACGATCTCGGCCTGCAACCGGCACCTGAGTTGCCATTGAGCCTACGCGACGCGCAACCCGGCGCCGCATTGCGCAGCTTCCTGGACAGCTATCCGGGCGAAGTGCTGATCGCCGCCGATACCCCCGGCCGCCGCGAAGCCTTGCGCGAACTGCTGGATGCCGCGCGCATCGGTGCCCGCAACCTGGACGAACAATCCGTCTCCGACTGGCTGGCCGCGCTGCCGGCCAATGGTGCGACCGCGAACGCGGCAGCACCCGGTCGCAGCCCGTTGCTGGCACTGGCACCGCTGGACAACGGCTTCGCCATCCGCAGCCCCGCGGTCACCTTCGTCACCGAGCGCCAACTGTTCCCCGAGCGCGCCGCGCAGCCGCGGCGACGCCGGGTCGGCCGCGAACCCGAGGCGATCATCCGCGACCTTGGCGAATTGGCCGAAGGCGCGCCGATCGTCCACGAGGACCACGGCGTCGGCCGCTACCGCGGATTGATCACGCTGGAAGCCGGGGGCGAGCCCGGCGAATTCCTCGACATCGAATACGCCAAGGGCGATCGCCTGTACGTGCCGGTCGCGCAGCTGCACCTGATCAACCGCTATTCCGGCGCCTCGCCGGAAACCGCACCGCTGCATTCGCTGGGCGGCGAGCAGTGGACCCGTGCCAAGCGCAAGGCAGCGGAGAAGGTGCGGGACGTGGCCGCCGAACTGCTGGACATCCAGGCCAAGCGCCAGGCGCGCGCGGGCATCGCCATCGATGTCGACCGCAGCCTGTACGAGCCGTTCGCGGCCAGCTTCCCGTTCGAGGAAACCCCGGACCAGCATGCCGCCATCGAGGCGGTGATCCGCGACCTCGCCTCCAGCCAGCCGATGGATCGGGTGGTCTGCGGCGACGTCGGCTTCGGCAAGACCGAGGTAGCAGTGCGCGCGGCCTTCGTCGGCGCCATGGCCGGCAAGCAGGTCGCGGTGCTGGTGCCGACCACGCTGCTGGCCGAGCAGCATTACCGCACCCTGCGCGATCGCTTCGCCGACTGGCCGATCAAGGTCGAGGTGCTCTCGCGCTTCAAGAGCACCAAGGAAATCAAGGCCGAACTGGAAAGGGTCGCCAGCGGCGAGATCGACGTGATCGTCGGCACCCATCGCCTGCTGCAGAAGGACGTGCGCTTCAAGGACCTGGGGCTGGTGATCGTCGACGAAGAGCAGCGCTTCGGCGTGCGCCAGAAGGAAGCGCTGAAAGCGCTGCGTGCCAACGTGCACCTGTTGACGCTCACCGCCACGCCGATCCCGCGCACCTTGAACATGGCCATGGCCGGCCTGCGCGATCTTTCCATCATCGCCACGCCACCGGCACACCGGCTGGCGGTGCAGACCTTCGTCCATGTCTGGGACGACGCGCTGCTGCGCGAAGCATTCCAGCGTGAACTGGCGCGTGGAGGCCAGGTGTATTTCCTGCACAACGACGTCGAGAGCATCGGCCGCATGCAGCGCGAGCTTGCGGAGCTGGTGCCGGAAGCGCGCATCGGCGTGGCCCACGGGCAGATGCCCGAACGCGAGCTGGAACGGGTGATGCTGGACTTCCACAAGCAGCGCTTCAACGTGCTGCTGTCGACCACGATCATCGAGTCGGGCATCGACATCCCCAATGCCAACACCATCATCATCAACCGCGCCGACCGCTTCGGCCTGGCGCAGCTGCACCAGTTGCGCGGGCGCGTGGGGCGTTCGCACCACCGCGCCTATGCCTACCTGCTGGTCCCGGACGGCCGCAACATCACTGCCGATGCACGCAAGCGGCTGGATGCAATCGCCTCGATGGACGAACTCGGCGCCGGCTTCACCCTCGCCACCCACGACCTGGAGATCCGTGGTGCCGGCGAATTGCTGGGCGAGGACCAGAGCGGGCAGATGGCCGAGGTCGGCTTCAGCCTGTACACGGAGCTGCTGGAACGTGCGGTGGCGTCGATCAAGGCCGGCCGGCTGCCGGACGAGGACGTCGACCTGGCCGACGCCCGCGGTGCCGAGGTGGAACTGCATGCGCCGGCGCTGATTCCCGAGGACTACCTGCCCGACGTGCACACCCGCCTGACCCTGTACAAGCGCATCAGCGCGGCTCGCACGGCGGACGCACTGCGCGAATTGCAGGTGGAGATGATCGACCGCTTCGGCCTGCTTCCCGATGC
This sequence comes from Pseudoxanthomonas suwonensis, assembly GCA_030535605.1. Classification (GTDB taxonomy): domain Bacteria; phylum Pseudomonadota; class Gammaproteobacteria; order Xanthomonadales; family Xanthomonadaceae; genus Pseudoxanthomonas_B; species Pseudoxanthomonas_B suwonensis_B. Next base: position 18,178 of record JAUNRQ010000041.1, on the reverse strand, counting down.
CGCGAAGCAGCTGTTCACCAACGCCGAACTGAAGCTTGAAGCCAGCGCCCTGGGCATCCGCAAGCTGGACCTGGGGCCGGGCGGCGGCCGCATCCAGTTCGCCGACAAGCCCGCGGTGGATCCGATGGGCGTGATCCGGCTGATCCAGGGCCAACCCAGGCACTACCGCATGGACGGCCCGGACAAACTGCGCATCACCCTGGACATGCCCGAGCCGAGCGACCGCCTGGCCGCCGCACGCGGCCTGCTGACCACGCTGCGCCCGGCGTCACAACCAGCGGTGTGACAACCCGCCGGCGTGGCTACGGTACGGCCAGGCAAGGCACATGGAGCCTCGCGGATACCTGCGCGGCCACCGCGATAACCGCCCACACCGCAATGGGTGGGCACATCGACGCCATGATCCCTGGTACGGCGATGCTCACGAAGGCAATCACCCCAAGGGGCGTATCCTGCTGGCGGTTGCCTACCCCTTCTGCGCCATGAGCGATCCCGCGTTTCCCGCCTGGGACGGCAGCACCGCTGCTGCCCGTCAACTGCAGGCCGAGCTGGCCCGACAGGTAGTGCTGCGCGATCGTTTCCACGTGCCGTTGCGCACGGTGGCCGGCTTCGATGTCGGCTTCGAGGACAGCGGCCGCAGCACCCGTGCCGCCGCGGTGCTGCTGGACGCCGACAGTGGCGAGATCCTGGCCAGCGAGGTGGCACGCCTGCCCACCTCGATGCCCTACATCCCCGGTCTGCTCAGCTTCCGCGAACTGCCCGCGCTACTGGCCGCTCTGGAACGCCTGCCGCAGGCACCGGACCTGGCCTTCGTCGACGGCCACGGCATCGCCCATCCCCGACGGCTGGGGATCGCCGCGCATTTCGGCGTCGCCACCGGCCTGCCCAGCATCGGCGTTGCAAAGAAGCTACTGGTCGGCAGTGCACGGATGCAGTTGCACGACATGCGTGGCGCATTCACTCCCGTCCGCGATGGCGAACAGCAGATCGGCTGGCTGCTGCGCAGCAAGCCCCGCTGCCTGCCACTGGTGGTCTCGCCCGGGCACAAGGTGGCGATGGCGTCGGCAGCGGAACTGGTGATGCGCTTCACCGGCAGCTACCGGCTGCCCGAACCCACCCGACTTGCCGACCGCCTCGCGTCACGCCGCGACGGCCGCGGCAGCGCCGCGCCGCAACCATAGCCGGCACGCGCGTCACGGAGCGAGCGAACCGCAGGTCCGCCTCTTTTCCGACGAAACCTCGGCGCGAGCGCCGTGCGCCACGGAGATTCGTCATCCTGCTGGCGTCCGCGCAGGCACGGCGGACCACAGGGCCGGATCGGTGGCGTTCAGCAGTCGCGGCGCAGGCTCGCCCGCATGTCCCGACTTCGCCACACGACGCACCACGTCCCCACGACCCTGCCGTTGCTTGCCGTTGCGGCCGCCACGCTGCTGTCGGGTTGCATCACCTCCGCCATGCCGCGGCTTGGCGATGGCCAGGCACTGACCCTTTCGCCCGGCCAGAGGGCACGGCTGGACGATGGCAGCACCCTGCACTACGTCGGCATCGTCGAGGACTCCCGCTGTCCACCGGACGTGCAATGCGTCTGGGCCGGTGATGCGGCACTGGCGCTGCGCTGGCAGGCCACCGGCGATGTCGTCCGCGAGCTGCGCCTGCACACCAACACCGGCGTCGGCCCGGACCGGGCGAGGCTGGCGGCGCGCACGGTGATTCTCGACACGGTCGGTCGTGCGCCGGCGGACGCCCGCCTGCGCGTCGAGCCTTCGCCTTGAAACTGGCATCGGCACGCAGGGCAGGCGCGCTCGGCAGCTGCGTTTAACGAAAACGAAACCCGCCGGCCGCAGCGCTCCTCTACGCTCTGCATGGCGCGAATGGCGCGACCTGGAGGGGGATTGCCCATGATCAAACGACTTTCCGCCGAGTTCCTCGGCACGTTCTGGCTGGTACTTGGTGGTTGTGGCTCGGCAGTGCTGGCCGCCAACTTCGGTGGTGACGGCAACCCCCTGGGCATCGGCCTGCTGGGCGTGTCGCTGGCCTTCGGCCTGACGGTCCTGACCGGCGCCTACGCGTTCGGCCACATTTCCGGTGGCCACTTCAACCCGGCGGTGAGCTTCGGCCTGTGGGCCGGCGGACGCTTCCCGGTGAGCGAGCTGGTCCCGTACATCGTCGCCCAGGTGCTCGGTGCCATCCTCGCCGGCTTCGTGCTGTGGCAGGTTGCCAGCGGCAGTGCGCTGTTCGCGCCGGATGCGGCGGCGGCCGGCAACTTCGCCACCAACGGCTACGGCGCGATGTCGCCGGGTGGCTACGGCATGACCGCGGCATTGATCATCGAAGTGGTGCTGACCGCGATGTTCGTGGTGATCATCATGGGCGCCACCCATCACAAGGCACCGGCGGCGCTGGCACCTGTGGCCATCGGCCTGGCGCTGACGCTGATCCACCTGATCTCGATCCCGGTGACCAACACCTCGGTCAACCCGGCGCGTTCCACCGGCGTGGCGCTGTTCGGCGGCGGCGCGGCGATGGGGCAGTTGTGGTTGTTCTGGGTCGCGCCGATCATCGGCGGCATCATCGGCGGCGGCCTGTACAAGTGGCTCGGCCAGGACGACGCGCCGGCAGCCGCACCCGCACCCTGACCAGGGAAAGGGCGGCACGGGGAAACGACCGTGCAAGACAGGCAATCAGGCCGCCCGGTGCGGCCTGATTGCGTTGCAGGAGCAGCGCCGCGTCGTTTGCCGTTGTGGCTACGGTCCGGCTGGCGGATGCAGTCGGTGACTACTGCCGCACGGTGCGCGGCCGGATCTCGGTGGCGCGGCTGCGGGTAATCACCCACACCGTCGCCGGCGGTACGTTGCGCAGCACCAGTTCGCCCCGCCGGGCGCTGAGGCGCAACTCTGCCAGCAGCTCGCCGGACACCGGCGACATCGGCCCGTAGGTGAACTGGATGAAGCGCCCAGTCGGCGCCAGGCAGGAAAATGCTGCGCCAAGGATCGCGCGTTGGCTGTCACGGTCCATCGCCAGCAGTCCCAACCCCGACACCACGGCGTCAGCCGGGCCGCCACCGAGCCAGCCACTGCGTTCGGCGGCATCCGGCAGGCAGGCGGCATCCTCGCGCAGCACCACCGACTCGGGGAAATCCGCCTGCAGGCGGCGATGCAGTTCGGTGTTCAGTTCCACCACCAGCAGGTCAGGCGCCTGGATCAACTGCACCAAGGTGCGGGTGATGGCACCGGTGCCACCGCCCAGTTCGATGATGCGGTGGCAGTCCTGCGGCAACTCCTTGACCAGCGCTGCCGCCAGCTCCGGGCTGGACGGCGTGACCGAGGCGGTCTGTCGCGGGTTTTTCAGCCATTGACTGAAAAACTGCAGGCGCTCGTTCACTTTGCTTGAATCCATGGGAGGCGCTGGCTACGCACGAGGACGACGCGACCCAGCATACGCACTCAACGTGAACGCCGTTGCATCCGCCAGGCGCGATGGATGCGCGGGTTGCGCGAAAAGTCCGGATCGATGCTTGCGGCACCGAGCTCCTCGACATCGGCAAAGGCGCCCACGGCTTCCGCATCCAGCCGGAAACGGCGGAAGTTGTTGGAGAAATACAGCACCCCGCCGGGCACCAGGCGCGCCACCGCCAACTCCAGCAGGCGCACGTGCTCGCGCTGCACGTCGAAGTCGCCGGCACGCTTGGAGTTGGAGAACGTCGGAGGGTCGCAGAACACCAGGTCGTACTGCTGGCGGTCGGCGGCCAGCCACGCCATCACGTCGGCCTGGCTGATCCGGTGCGCGGTGCCACCGATGCGGTTCTCGCGCAGGTTGTCTGCCAGCCATTCCAGATAGGTCGCCGACAAGTCCACGCTGGTGGTCTGCGCAGCGCCACCGACGGCGGCCTGCACCGTCGCCGCGCCGGTATAGCAGAACAGATTGAGGAAACGTTTGCCGGCAGCTTCGGCGGCGATCCTCGCGCGCAAGGGGCGGTGGTCGAGGAACAGGCCGGTGTCCAGGTAATCGAACAGGTTCACCTTCAGCCGTGCCGCGCCCTCACGCACCACCAGCAGCTCGCCACGCCCGTCGAAACGACCGTACTTGCTGCCGCCCTTGCCAGTCTGCCGGGTCTTGATCGCCACCCGCTCGCGCGGAACATCCAGCGCCTCGCGCGCGGCGGCCAGCAGGTCGGTGAAGCGACGCCGCGCAAGATTGGCATCGATGCTCGCGGGGGCGGCGTATTCGGCCACGTGCAGCCAGCGTGCGCCCTCATCGGCCGTGGTGTACACGTCGATCGCGGCGGCGTACTCAGGCAGGTCGGCGTCGTACACCCGGTAGCAGTCGATGCCCTCGCGGCTGCGCCAGCGCCTGAGGGCGCGCTCGTTCTTCAGCAACCGGTTCGCCACCATCTGCGCGCCCTCGCCCAGTGGCCGCGGTGGGGCATCGGCATCAAGTGGCGTCGGCGCAATGGTGTCCACCGCCAGCAGCGTGCATTCCAGTGCGCCATTGAACACGGTGTAGGTCTTGCGCGCGCGCAATCCGGTGGCGCGCGCCAGTTCGGCGTCACCGCACAGCAGGCTGGCAGACCACGTGGGCACGGCGCGCCGCAATGCCGTGCCAAGCTCGCGATACAGGGCCCGGTCCGCGCTCAGGCGGATGTCATAGGGCGGATTGCAGACCACCAGTCCGGCGGCGCCGGTCACCGCCGAAGTCCCTACTTCCGGCGCGGGCGCCTGCAGGCGGGCGATGTCTCCCACCTGGAAGCGACATGCCCTAGCGACGCCCGCCCGTTGCGCGTTGTCCTGCGCCGCCTCCACGGCCCGCGGATCCAGGTCGCTGCCGAAGAACACCGGCCGCAGCGCCGCCAGCCCGGCATCCGCGCGCGCCTGCGCCTGTTCCACCATCGCGGCCCATGCAACGCGGTCGAAGCCTGGCCAACGGGTGGGTGGCAAGCCGCCGTGGCGCAGCAGGCCCGGTGCGACGTCCGCGGCCATCAAGGCACCCTCGATCACCAGCGTGCCACTGCCGCACATCGGGTCCAGCAGCCCGCCGCCGGCGTGGTAGCGCGCTGGCCAGCCGCCGCGCAGCAGCACGGCCGCGGCAACCGTTTCCTTCAACGGTGCCTCGCCCTGCGCGCTGCGCCAACCGCGACGGTGCAACGCACCGCCCAGGTCGATGGAAATGATCGCCCGCCCCTTGCGCACCACCAGGTCCAGTCGCACGTCGGCATCGGTGGTATCGACGTCGGGCCGCTGCCCGGTGTCCTCGCGCAGCCGGTCGACGACGGCATCCTTCAGTCGCTGCGCGGCAAAGCGCGCATGGGTGATGCCACTTCCGGAGACATGCGCAGCGACCACGATGCTCTGCCCGGGCAGCACGTGCGCCTGCCAGTCCAGCGCACGGGCGTTGCCATGCAACGTCGCCTCGTCCGGACAGTCGAACGTGGCCAATGGCCAGAGCACGCGACTGGCCAGACGCGAGTGCAAGACCGCCCGCTGCGCATCCTGCAGGCTGCCGGTGACATTGACCCCGGCCAGCGCGGCCGTCGCCTTGCCGTTGCCCAGCGCATGCAATTCGTCGGCCAGCAGGTATTCCAGGCCCTTGCCGCAACTGGCGAAATAACGGGTCTCGGTGGACATCGGGCAATACACGTGGCAATGGGCCGTCACCATAAACGAAAGCCCCGCGTCACGACGCGGGGCTTCGGATGGAAGCAGGTCCGGATGAACCGGGCGCGCCGTCAGCGCGCCGGGATGTTGCGGGGATCTTCTTCCGGCTCGTAGTCATCGCCACGCTGGGCGCGCTCGCGTCGTTCACGCTGGCGCTCCTCGCGGGCCTTGGCGCGTTCCTTTGCTTCCTTGGCCTCGCGCGCTTCACGCTCGGCGGCGGTTTCCTGCGGTCGCGGCGCATTCTCGCTCCGGACCTGCTGGGCCATCGCCAGCCCGCCCGCCAGCAAGGCGGTGAGCACGACGGTCATCTTCACGATGTTGCGGGTTTTCATGGGGTTGCTCCCGGGTCGGCGGTTGTCCACCAAACACCGGTGATTCTAGGGGCGGGCGGCTGAATCGCGCGTGCACGCCGCTACACTAGACGGCTGCAGCAAGCCGACTGATCGCATGAATACCCGTTACAACGCCGCCGACATCGAAGTCCTCTCAGGCCTGGATCCGGTCAAGCGCCGGCCCGGCATGTACACCGACACCACCCGCCCCAACCACCTGGCGCAGGAGGTCATCGACAACGCCGTCGACGAGGCCCTGGCCGGCCACGCCGACCGCCTCGACGTGGTGCTGCACCCGGACGGCAGTTGCGAGGTGTCCGACAACGGTCGCGGCATGCCGGTGGACATCCACCCGGAGGAAGGCATTCCCGGGGTCGAGCTGATCCTCACCCGCCTGCACGCCGGCGGCAAGTTCAGCAACCGCAACTACACGTTTTCCGGTGGCCTGCACGGCGTCGGCGTCAGCGTGGTCAATGCGCTTTCCCGGCAGTTGGAGGTGCTGATCAAGCGCGACGGCGACGAATACCGCATGATCTTCGCCGATGGCGAGCGCGCCACCGTGCTGGAGACCATCGGCAGCGTCGGTCGCCGCAATACCGGTACGCGCCTGCGCTTCTGGCCGGACCCGAAGTACTTCGACAGCGCGCGCTTCAACCTGCGCAGCCTGCGCCACCTGCTGCGGGCCAAGGCGGTGCTGTGCCCCGGCCTGCGGGTGACGCTGCACGACGTCGCCAGCGACGAGCGCGACGAGTGGTTCTACGAGGACGGCCTGCGCGACTACCTGAAGGGCGCCCTGGCGGACGTCGAGGCGCTGCCGCCGGAATTGTTCGTCGGCCAGTTGAAGAAGGACACGGAAATCGTCGACTGGGCCGTGGCGTGGGTCGCCGATGGCGAACTGGTGCAGGAAAGCTACGTCAACCTGATCCCGACCGCCCAGCACGGCACCCATGTCAACGGCCTGCGCTCGGGCCTGACCGCGGCGCTGCGCGAGTTCTGCGAGTTCCGCAACCTGCTGCCACGCGGGGTGAAGCTGGCGCCGGAAGACGTCTGGGACAGGGTCAGCTTCGTGCTGTCGCTGAAGATGACCGAACCGCAGTTCTCCGGCCAGACCAAGGAACGCCTGAGCTCGCGCCAGGCGGCCGGGTTCATCGAATCGGCCAGCCACGATGCCTTCAGCCTGTGGCTCAACAGCCATACCGGGTTCGGCGAGAAGATCGCGCAACTGGCCATCGAACGCGCCAGCGCGCGGCTGAAGACCGAAAAGCAGATCGTCCGCAAGAAGGTCACCCAGGGACCGGCGCTGCCGGGCAAGCTGGCCGACTGCATCAGCCAGGATCTTTCGCGCACCGAGTTGTTCCTGGTGGAAGGCGATTCGGCCGGCGGCAGCGCCAAACAGGCCCGCGACAAGGACTTCCAGGCGATCCTGCCGTTGCGCGGCAAGATCCTCAACACCTGGGAAGTCGGCAGCGGGCAGGTGCTCGGCTCGGCCGAGGTGCACGATCTGGCGGTCGCCATCGGCTGCGACCCCGGCAAGGACGACATTTCCGGCCTGCGCTACGGCAAGGTGGTGATCCTTGCCGATGCCGACTCCGACGGCCTGCACATCGCCACGTTGCTGTCGGCCCTGTTCCTCAGGCATTTCCCCGCGCTGGTGCGTGCCGGCCACATCTTCGTGGCGATGCCGCCGCTGTTCCGCGTGGACGTGGGCAAGCAGGTGTTCTATGCGTTGGACGAAGAGGAAAAGCGCCTGCTGCTGGAAAGGATCGAGCGCGAGAAAACCAAGGGCACTGTCAACGTCACCCGTTTCAAGGGCCTGGGCGAAATGAACCCCTCGCAGTTGCGCGAATCCACCATCCACCCCGACACCCGTCGCCTGGTGCAGCTGACCGAAGACGAAGCCGAACCGACCCGCGCACTGATGGACATGCTGCTGGCCAAAAAGCGCGCCTCCGATCGCAAGGCATGGCTGGAGGAAAAGGGCGATCTGGCGACACTGGAGGTCTGACCGCATGCCGGCGCCCACGCATCCAGCCATCACCTCCGGATCGGCCCCGGCCACCGAAGGAACCGACGAGGCCCAGCCAATGAGCGTCGACACCACCGCAACCACGACTCCAGTCACCCCGCCCGATGACGCCGGCAGCGACCCGCGCGCCGCCGCACGCCTGCACTGGGCGCGCCGCGCACTGGCGAACCCCGCCGCCGCGCTGGAGCGCGCCTCCACCGACGCCGGCTTCCGCAGCTATTGGCGCACCGCGGGACTTGCGCCGAGCCGGATCGTGATGGATTCGCCGCCGGACAAGGAGGATGTGCGTCCATGGCTGCGGATGCGTGACGTGCTGGAAGCCGGACAGGTGCGCGTGCCCCGCGTCCTCGCCCGCGACGAGGACGCCGGCTTCCTGTTGTTGGAAGACCTCGGTGGCAACACCCTGCTGCAGGTGATCGATGCCGGCAATGCCGACGCCTGGTTCGACGCCGCCATCACCCAGCTGCTGAAGCTGCAGGCCATCCGCGCACCGGACGATCTGCCCCGCTACGACGAAGCCATGCTGCTGCGCGAACTGCGCCTGTTCGACGAATGGTTCTGCGCCACCCACCTCGGCCTGCAGCTGGACTGTGCCGCGCTGGAAGCCCTGGACACGGCGCAGCGCCACCTCATCGACGCCGCGCTGGCACAACCGCAGGTACTGGTGCATCGCGACTTCATGCCACGCAACCTGATGCCACTGATCGACGGCTCGCTGGCCGTGCTCGACTTCCAGGACGCCGTCATCGGCCCGGTGGCATACGACGCTCTCAGCCTGTTCAAGGATGCCTTCCTCAGCTGGGAACCGGCGCGCGTGCAGGCATGGCTGACGCATTACCACCAGCGCGCCAGCGACGCCGGACTGCCGGTGCCGGGGCTGCACCGCTTCCTGCGCGATGCCGAACTGATCGGCATCCAGCGCCATCTCAAGGTGCTGGGCATCTTCGCCCGCCTGCACCACCGCGACGGCAAGCCGAAGTACCTGGCCGACGCGCCGCGCTTCATCGCCTATCTCGACGAGGCGTTGCCGCGGCATCCGGCGTTGGCCGGTCTTGCGACGTTCATCAACCAGCGCGTCAAGCCGGCGCTGTCCGTGGCCTCGCCGGCATGAAGGCGTTGATCTTCGCTGCCGGCCTCGGCGAGCGCATGCGCCCGCTGACCGACACAACACCCAAGCCGCTGCTGCCGGTCGGCGGCAAGCCGCTGATCACGTGGCATCTGCAGAAGCTGGCGGCAATGGGCGTCGACGAAGTGGTCATCAACACCGCATGGCTGGCTGACCAGTTCCCCGCGACGTTGGGGGATGGCAGCGCCTTCGGCCTGCGCCTGCACTACAGCTTCGAGGGCGATACGCCACTGGAAACCGGAGGCGGCATGCAGCAGGCGTTGCCGCTGCTGGGCGAGGCGCCCTTCCTCGCCGTCAATGGCGACATCTGGACCGATTTCGATTTCGCCACGCTGCCGGCGCAACCCGCCGGCGACGCCCACCTGGTGCTGGTCGACAACCCCGGGCACAACCCGGATGGCGACTTCGTCCTGGACGGCGGGCGCGTGCGCGACACCGACGGCGCGCGCCTGACCTTCGCCGGCATCGGCGTCTATCGCCCCGCATTGCTGCACGACTGGCGCCGCGTCATCGGCAACGCCCCGTGGGCCGATGCCGACCCGCCGCGTTTCAAGCTCGCCCCGCTGCTTCGCGCGGCCATGCAACGCAACGCCGTGAGCGGCCAGCACCATGCCGGCGCCTGGACCGATGTCGGCACGCCACAGCGCTTGGCCTTGCTGGACGAGACGTTGTCGCGCCCCCGATGAGCAGCACTCGCGCCGCCCGGGGTCTTGCCGGAGCGGCCGTCGGCGCGCAACAGGGCTCGACCACACCACGCCCGTCGCCGGACGCGGCAGAACGCTTGCCGTGCTCGCCCCGGAAGTGCCCCGCGCAGCAAATCCCGGACAACACGCTGTTGCGTGGATCAAGCGTCCTTCAGCAACTCGCGCAGAAACGGCACCGTGATCCGTCGCTGCGCTGCCAGCGAGGCGGCATCCATCCGCTCCAGCAAAGCCGTCAGGCTGGCCAGATCCCGACCGACGCGGCGCAGCAACCAATCGGTGGCGGGAGGGTCCAGCGACAGGCCGCGTCGCGCGGCACGTTGCTGCAGCAGCCGGGCCCGGCCCTCGTCATCCAGCAGGACCAGCGTGGCCCGGGTGCATTGCGCCAATCGCGAGCGCAGGTCCGGCAGGCCGATCGGCAACTGCGCCGGTGCCTGGCATGCGGCATACAGCAAGCGCGTGCCCTGCTGGCGGCTGCGGTTGTGGAAGTCGAACAGGGCCTGCTCGGCGAGGCCGTCCCCGGCGACCGCATCGACGTCATCCAGCGCCACCAGGTCACGTGCCGCGGTTGCCTGCAGCATCTGCGGCAGTCTCGTGCCGAGACGGGCCAATGGAAGGTACGCGACGTCGGCACCGGCAGCGCGTGCATGCGCACAGGTGGCCAGCAGCAGGTGGGTCTTGCCGCTGCCCGCCGGTCCCTGCAGGTAGCCGCACGCGTCGTGCGCAGTCGGCGTCGCCAGTGCCTGCAACCACGACAGCAATCCGGCGGGCGCATCGACGAACGTATCGAAGCGGTGTTCCGGTTCCGGTGGCATCCGCAGCGGCAGCTGGGCCTTGACCATCAGGCCGTCGGTGGTTCACTGGGCGGCGGCGGGCCGGGATGCGCGGGCGCTGCCGCGCGCGGCGGTGTTTCACTGGCGGCGATCCGCTCATCCACCACGATCATCGGCTCCGGCGCACCCTCGCCCACGTACAACGGGCTGACGCGGTAGCGCTCCACCGCGTAACGCAGCATGACGTTCATCACGGCCGCCGCCGGCAGCGCGATCAGCATGCCGACGAAGCCGAACAGCACGCCGCCGGCCATCACCGCGAAGATGACGGCCATCGGATGCAGGCCGATGCGATCGCCCACCAGCTTCGGCGTGAGCAGGTAACTCTCCACCAGTTGCGCCACGGTGAACACCACGCCGACCCCGATCAGCATCCCGACGCCGCCGCCCTGCACCAGCGTGGCGATGACGCCCATGACGACCACCGAGGCCGGACCGATGTACGGCACGAAGCTGAGGATGCCGCCTACGATGCCGATCAACGCACCCAGATTGACACCCACCAGCGCCAGCCCGACGCCGTACATCAGGCCCAGCGCCACCATCACCAGGAACTGTCCGCGCAGGAATCCGCCGAGAACTTCATCGGTCTCGTGGGCAAGACGCGTGGCCACGGGCAGGTGGTCACGCGGCACCAACGCGGCCAGCCGCTCCACGAAGCGGTCCCAGTCGCGCAGGAAGAAGAACGTCAGTACCGGGATCAGCACCAGGTTGGCCGACCACACCACCACCGTCAGCCCCGAGCGCGACAGGAAGCCGAGCACATTCACCGCAACGCCGCCAGCGCGTTGCCAATGCTCGCGCAACAGCTCCATCAGCTGTCGGGTGTCGAACCAGCCCAACAGATCGAAACCGAAACTGTGCAGAAGCCAGGGTGCCAGTCGCTGCGTGAACCAGCCCTGGACCTGTCCCTGATACTGCGGCCACGATTCCACCAGCGTGACCACCTGCCGCGACAACAGTGGCACCAGCAGCAGCACCGCCACCAGAACCACCAGCGTCATCGCCGTGAACACCGCCAGCACCGCGGTATTGCGCGAGGAACCGCGCGCTTCCAGTCGATCGACGAGCGGATCGCCCATCCACCCCAGCAGCGCCGCGATCACGAACGGCACCAGGATGACGCTCAACCTGGACACCAGCCACAGCACGGCGATGATGATCGCCGCGTGCTGGACGCGGTCGAAGAACGCCGCGATGCGCTGCAGCGACTCGCGAGCAGGCAGCATCGTCAGCGCACCCGGAAGGCGTGGACGTCCTCGCCGGCGTCCTCGGCCACGAGCACGCCGTCATCGACCAGGCGACGGAAGGCCGGCATGCCGGCACTCAGGTCCAGCTCCAGCTCCAACCTCTCGCCGGAGGCGCGCAACGGAATGAAACCGCGCACCACCGAGACACGGCCCAGTTCGTTGACCAGTCGCGCATAGGCCTGGGCATCGACCACGCCCGTGAACACCACGCGGTACTGCCCGGCCGTGCCGCCACCGGCCGGCTTGCGCGCATAGCGCCGCACCAGCGCATCGGCGGCGCCATCGGCGCCATTGGCCATGGCCACGCGGGCATTGGCGTTGCTGTGCGACCAGCGCGACAACACCCGGCCACCGTCGACGAAGATCCAGTCCGACTTCCAGCCGCTGCCGTGCCGGTACAACTTGCCGAGCAACTGCATGTTCGGCCGGTAACGGGTCGACAGCCGCGCAATGGCCGCGGTATCGCCCCGCCAGATCGCGGCCGCAGCCGCCTGCTCGGCGGCCGAACCGGCCGGAAGGCCGAGGCGGTAACCGCGCTGGACCGCCCGGTCCAGCACCGGACGTGCCGCGGCGTTCTGCTGCAGGCCGACAAGGCGCGGGCCGCTGCCATCGTCGATCGCCAGCCACAGCACCGGGCGCGGGCGCGGTGTCGGCCAGATCGGCAACCCCAGCGCCGATGCGATGGCATCGACCTTGCCCTGGTCGAAGCGCACCACCAGCATGGTCTGGAAGCTCGGCGCGCCGGTGGTGCCGGAAACGCCTTCATCCTGGCGATAGTCGTAGCTGCGCACGTAGTCGGCGGCGCGGCGCATTTCCTGGCCGACGCCCGGACGCCCCGACGCGCCGCGATCACCCGACAGGTTGCCCAGCACCTGCGCCAGTGCGCGGGCGAAACCGGCCTTGCGTTCCTCGGCCGTCTGGCTGCGTACCGGCACCTCAGCCTCGTAAGGTCCGCTGGCGCCGGCTCGGCTGCCTTCGACGCGCTGCGCCAGTGCGCCGCCGGCCAGCAGCAGCATGAGGGTTGCGATTCCGATCTGCAGTGCGCGACGCATGCGGTCCACCCGGGCATGGAAGTCCATGGACGAATGGTGCCGCAGCGGCGCGCCCGCGTCCATGTCGCCGGCTCTCACGCGCTGTTAAAATTACGGTTTGCCGCGCCCGATGGAGCCAGCGTGACCACTCCCGTTCCCCTGACCTACCGCGATGCGGGCGTTGACATCGATGCCGGCAACGAGCTCGTCGAGCGGATCAAACCGCTGGTCAAACGCAGCTTCCGCCCCGAAGTGATGGGCGGACTGGGCGGCTTCGGCGCAATGTTCGACCTGTCCGGCAAGTACCGGGAGCCGGTGCTGGTGTCCGGCACCGACGGTGTCGGCACCAAGCTGAAGCTGGCGCAGGAACTGCAGCGCCATGACAGCATCGGCATCGACTTGGTGGCGATGTGCGTGAACGACGTGCTGGTGCAGGGCGCCGAGCCGTTGTTCTTCCTCGACTATTTCGCCACCGGCAAGCTGGACATCGACACCGCCGCCGCAGTAGTGGGTGGCATCGCCCGCGGCTGCGAACAGGCCGGTTGCGCGCTGATCGGCGGCGAAACCGCGGAAATGCCCGACATGTACGCGCCCGGCGAGTACGACCTGGCCGGCTTCTGCGTGGCCGGGGTGGAGAAGAGCGAGATCCGAGACGGCGGCCGGGTACAGGCCGGCGACGTGCTGATCGGGTTGGCCTCCTCCGGCCCGCATTCCAACGGCTATTCGCTGATCCGGCGCATCCTCGCGCGCAGCAATCCGGCCATGGGAACGGACCTGGGAGGGGTCACGCTGGAGGACGCCCTGATGGCTCCCACCCGGCTGTACGTCAAGCCGGTGCTGGAATTGCTGGGTGGCAGCCACGGCGCCGCCATCCACGCCATGGCGCACATCACCGGCGGCGGCCTCACCGAAAACATCATCCGTGTGGTCCCCGACGAACTCGGCGTCGAGATCGACGCCACCGCACTCGCCTTGCCGGCGGTGTTCCAATGGCTGCAGCGCGAAGGCGCGGTGGCCGATGCGGAAATGTGGCGCACGTTCAACTGCGGCATCGGCTTCGTGCTGGTGGTGCCGGCCGATGCAACGGCGGCAGTCGGCGTGGAGCTGGATCGGCTGGGTCTGGCGCATCGCCAGATCGGCCAGGTGGTCAGCGCCAACGGTGGCGACCGCGTGCTCATCGGCTGAGCGGCTCGCCGTGCTGGAACCTGCCACGTCATGCTGATCGGCATCGAATTGTCGGACCTCAGTCGCCGCAGCCGCTGGTTGATGCTGCTGGCGATGCTCGCCTTCGGCGCCGGCCTGGCGCTGTATTTCCTCGCGCCGGAACCGGCCACCCGCCTGCTGCGGGTCTGGCTGCTGGCGATCCTGCTGCTGGGCGGCTACTGGGTGTCCTTCCTGGTCGACACCAGCGCACGCCTGCGCACCGGCCAACTGCTGCTGGCCAGCGCCTTCGGCATCCTTGCCTGGCTGCTGGTCGCGGCCATCGTGCTGCTGTATCCGCAACTGCTGTTCGGCATCGGCACGTGAGCCGGCCCTCGTCCCCGCTGCCGCGGCTGGTGGTGCTCGCGTCCGGGCGCGGCTCCAACCTGCAGGCCCTGCTGGATGCCATTGCCGCCGGCACGCTGGATGCCAAAGTCGTCGGCGTGTTCTCCGACAAGCCCGGCAGCGCCGCCCTGCAACGGGTACCCGAACCGCTGCGCTGGAGTGCCCGGCCGAAGGACTTCGCCGACCGCGCCGCCTTCGATGCGGCACTGGGCGACGCCCTGGATCGGGCACGACCCGACTGGATCGTGTGCGCCGGCTACATGCGCATCCTCGGCCCGGCGCTGGTGGAGCGTTTTGCCGGACGCATGCTCAACATCCATCCCTCGCTGTTGCCGCTGTATCCGGGCCTGGACACCCATGCCCGGGCCTTGGCCGCAGGTGATGCCGAACACGGTGCCAGCGTGCATTTCGTCACCGCCGAACTGGATGCCGGCGCGGTGATCGCCCAGGTCCGCGTGCCGGTGATGGCCGGCGACGACGCCGACGCGCTGGCCGCGCGCGTACTTGGTCACGAGCACCCGCTGCTGCTGGGCGTGGTGCGGCTGGCCGTCGCCGGGCGCATCGCTGAACACGGCGCAACCGTCCTGCTGGACGGTCATCCACTGTTTACGCCGCTGCAGCTAGATTGCGACCACCTGATCCTGAATGCGTGATCGTCCATGCGGCAACTGATGTTGACCAGCGCGCTGTGCACGAGCCTCGTGCTCGGCGCTGCCCCCCCCGCCACCGCCCAGGTGCAGCCGCAGCCGGCTCCGCAGGCCGAAGCCGCCAGCGAACCGGCGATCACCGTGATCGAGCCGCTGGACCGCGCCGCGGCGTTCGCCGAGCATCCGCTGGAGCCGTTCGTCGCCAGTTACGAGGTCTACAACAAGGGCCGCCGACTGGGCGAGGCGACCATGGAGCTTGTCCGCGGCAGCAACAACCGCTGGCGCATCGACTTGAACATGCGCGGCACCGGCCTGCTGCGGCTGACCGGCCTCAACGCCGAACAGAGCGTGGTCTTCGAGGAGCGCGAGGGGCAGCTGCTGCCGATTTCGCAGGCCACCTCGCAGCGCGCACTGGTCAGCAACCGTCGCCAGGTCGGGGTCTACGACTGGAAGGCACGCCGCGCGACCTGGCGCGGCGACGTGCGTGAATCGCGCCGTGACCCGGTGCCGCTGCAGGACGGCGACATGCCCGGGCTGCTGATCAACCTTGCGGTCATCCGTGACGCGAGCCCGGGCGTGCGCCTGCGCTACCGCTATGTCGATGGCGGTCGCGCCCGCGAGCACATCTACCAAGCCGAGTCCGCCACCGATGGCTACGAAGCCGGTGAAATCGGCTACCAGGCGCTGCGCCTGCAGCGCGGCGACGCCAGCGACGGCACCGAACTGTGGGTCGCCAGCGGCGTCCCCACCCCGCTGCGCGTGCTCCAGCACGAAGACGGTGCCGATGGCATCGACCTGCGCCTGATCGAATACAAGTAAGCACGAGGAACCCCCACCATGATCCTTCGCCGCCTGACCTTCACCACCGCCCTGCTCGCCGGCATGGCACTCGCCCCGGCCGCGGCCGTCGAACCGTTCAATGCCGACTACAGCGCCACCTACATGGGCATGTCGGCCAACGCGCAGATGAGCATTGCCGCCGCCGGCAACAACCGCTGGACCTACAGCATGCGTGTCAACAACCGCATGGGCAGCGTCAGCCAGAGCACCACGTTCGACGTGGTCGACGGCAAACTGCGCCCCCTGTCCGGCACCGACACCAGCCAGGTGCTGATCCGCCGCCGCAGCACCAACAGCACCTATGACTGGAACGCCGGCCAGGCGCGCTGGAGCGGCGACGTCAAGGCCAATCGCAGCGGCCCCATCGCCCTGCGCAGCGGCGACCTCGACGCCCTGCTGATGAACCTCGCCATCGCCCGCGACGTCCCCGCCGGCCGCAACCTGAGCTATCGCATGGTGGAAAACGGCCGCGCGCGGCAGATGAACTGGCAAAGCCACGGCCGCGAAGCGGTCACCGTCGGCGGCAAATCCCATCAGGCCACCCGCGTCAGCCAGACCGACGGCGACAAGCAGATGGTGCTGTGGGTCGTCGAGGGCATCCCCGTCCCGGTCCGCATCCTGCAGAAGCGCGACGGCAAGGACGAAATCGACCTGCGGATGACGGCACTGCGCTGAGCGATCAACGCCCCCATCGACGGTGGACACCGTAATGGACGGGACACCCGCAACATGAAAACGCCCACCGGGGCGTTTTCTTTTTTCGCCCGGGTTCCCGGCAGCCAGTGACCGGAGGTGTACGACACACCCACCCGCTATCTATACTCGCCCCGCCGGCAGGATCGAACACGAGCCGGCCGCGCACCAGGGACACCTCAAGGGAAGGAACCATGAATCAGGGAAAGATGCAGGCCCTCGCGGCCGTGTTTGCGATGGTTGCGGCATTGTCCGCGTGCGGCGGTGGCGGTGGCCAGGACCCGAGCAACCCGCCACCGACCTCACCCCCCCCGGCCGCCCCGCCCCCACCAGCACCGCCGCCGCCGCCGGCACCCCCGCCGCCCGCGACCCCGCCACCAACCCCGCCGACACCGTCCCCGGCCACCCGCCCCTATCCGGTGTTCACGCTACCCGGGAACATCTGGACCACGCCATTGCCGGCCGATGCCCCGTTGTCGGCAGACAGCGCCGACCTGGTGGCGCGACTCGTGCGCCAGACCCGTTACGGGCAATCGGTCGACGGCAAAAGCCGCCACGTGCCCGGTACACGGGAGAGTGGTACCACTACATCGGCATGGACTGGCAGCGCATCTGGCCCGACATCCCTGCCGATACGCCGTCGCGGCGAGTGCTGTGGATCGATCGCGACCTCAATCCGGTCGACCCGCATTCCCGCAATACCGGCTTCCCCTTGCAGAGCTGGCTCGATGGCGTGCCGGTGCCGGACGTGCCCATCGACGTGCTGCGCTCGCATGGTGGTGGCGACAAACCCCTCGTCCTGCACCAGCGTTCCAGCGAAAGCGTGTGGGAGTTCTGGCAGTTCGAACAGGAACGCATCACCCGCTCCATGGATGGCCACAACTACTATCACGCACCGGACGGCTCCGTGACCCGTGCCGATTACACGGCCCGTTACGCCGGACGCATCCGGCCGACCAGCGAGTCGAACGGCGTGTACCCGATGACCACCGGATCCAGCGCCACCTCACTGCCGTACATCAACGGCTTCATCATGGTCCGCGACGCGGTTGCCGGAAAAATCGACCACGCGCTTACCCTGACCCTGCCCGTCACCGGCGACACCGAAGCACCCGCCGACGCGCGTTGCGTCACCTTCGTCGCACCAGCCACGCGCTGCGACACGCGAAGCTACCTGGCCGCCGGCGTACCCGACATGCGGGCCGCCGACGGCATCAAGGAGGGCACCTTGTTCCGGCTGCCCGCGGACTTCGACGTGGAGGCCCACGCCCCGGGCAGCGACGCGCGCAGCGTGTTCCTGCGAATGGTCCTGACCGCCATCCGCGACTACGGCCTGTACGTCACCGACACGTCCCCCACGCTTTCGATCAATGCCGAAGGCACCCGCGTCATCGACCTGGACGGCCCGTACCACGACATCCGCAGCGACCAGATCCCTGCATGGTGGGGCTGACCTGCCCCGGCATTTCCGGACCAGCTGAAACTTGAGAGGATGGCTTCCTT